>JBGUNJ010000031.1:0-26410 GCA_045117315.1 Lachnospiraceae bacterium
GCCGGAGGAGCACCTGCACCTTATCCACGTTGATTAACCTCAGTGCGGCGCTCACTGCTGCGGCAGTGTGACCGCTGAACTCAGGCTGTATGGTGGAGAGGCAGTCCGAACCCCGAAAGGGGAACCTGCCGCAAGGCAGGCAGTAGGAAGCACGCGACTTAAGTCGTGTGAGGCTTCACCTATGCTCATAACCACCAGTATAACAGGCAATTAATTATTCATCCACGGAGACTTGAGATTGACAGAAAACAACGGCTATTTTACAATATACATATAGGTATTGATTGTCTAAGAAAGAGATTATTTTCGCATCCGTACCCTGTTTCAGATAATCACCGGAAAACAGGGATTTACGGGACATATCTTCGGATATTATGTTCAGCGGAATGCCGAAGGAGAGAAGGATGCTTAGGATGAAACGCGCTGGAGCGTTGTTGCTGACAGCGTTTTTGCTGCTGTCTGTACTTCCAGTCAGCACTATGGCATCTGATAAGGCGGCCGCCTCCGGCAGCTCTGAAGCTGCATATTTTGACAGGCTGCTCGAGACAGCTCCGATTGATGAGGCGGCGTCAGATACAGGCGCAGGAACAGAAGTAGAGACAGTTCAGGAATATGAAAAAGGCGCGGGAGATGGAACCGGCGCCTTATTTGGCTGTGAAACATGCACGGGAGATGAAACCGATGCTATATACGGATCTGAGGCAGGCGCGGGAGATGAAACCGGCGCCTTATTTGGATACGGTGACACAGCAGAGACCGACGTGATGATCGAAGAACGGGACGGCCAGGCAGACATGCCCGGGGACAGTATTCCTGCGGATGAGGCTTACGAAGAAGAACCGGGCGCGGAGGATGCCGCAAACGAGGAAACAGACATGGACCAGCCCGATGCGGAGGACGCTGACAGCAGTGAAATAAATGCGGGCCAGCCGGACGCGGAGGACGCCGACGGCGAGACAGCCATTGAGGAAGAACCAGACGCGGAGAATGCGGACGTGGAGGACACCGACGGCGAGACAGCCATTGAGGAAGAACCAGACGCGGAGAATGCGGACGCGGAGGACACCGACGGCGAGACAGCCATCGGGGAAGAACCTGACGCTGAGAATGCGGACGCGGACGGAACGGATTCGGACGGCATTGATGATACTGCTTTGAACGCAGATGAAAATGCTGCAGAGGATGCCTCTGCAGCAGAGACCGGTCCCGGTGATTACGTGCAGACGGATGCTGGAGACGAAGGCATGAGTTCCGCTCCCGCTGCCGGAGAAGAATCTCCCGGGCAGATGCCTCCGGAAGATAATACTTCCCCTGAAGCGGCCGGTGAATCCTATGAATATGAGGCTGTTACCGAAGACACCGCGGACAGCGGTACTTACACTGAAGAAGCGGCTGCTGCCCGGGAGGCGGGCGATTCTGCAGATCCTCTTCCGGAAAGCCCGGAAGGTCTGCCGCAGGCTCTTTCCGACCAGACACAGACCGGTGCGGATTCTGTTGACGAAAGAGCCGCTCTGACCGCAATGAGCCTGTCCCTGACAGACCAGATTGTCATGAATATTTATGTCCGTGCGGATGACAGCGTGGAGTCGGACGACTATATCGAATTCAGCTATGCCGGAGAGACCCTCCGGCAGGGCGTCGGCGAGGCGGATGTAAACCGGATGACTCTTGCGGACGGAGAGACATTTGATGTGCTGACCTTTGCGCTTCCTCTCCGGATGAGACAGATGACGGACGATGTGACTTTCCGCATGGTCGTGGACGGGGAGGAAGGAACCCCGAAGACACGGACTGTGCGCTCCTATGCGGATCAGATCCTGCGGGGGCATTTTTCTGATGAGCAGAAAGAAGTCACGCGGGCAATGCTCAACTGCGGTTCCTGCGCGCAGGAATATTTTGGCTATAACGTGGACAGACCGGCCAATGCCGGGATTTATGGACCGGGGGAGGATCCTGTGAGGGACTGGGAGGATCCGGACCTGAGTTCCTATGATTATTCCCTGTATCAGGACAGCCAGCTGGGATTTGAGTTCTGTGAGACGACACTGGAACTGCAGGAGGACATTTCCCTGATCTGCTATTTCAGGGTGGGCGAGGCCCATTTCTTCGATAACTTTACCAATTTGATCTATGACTTTTCACTCAAAGGATCCGATCTGGACCTGGCACCCGGATACGATCGGGACAAGGGAATGTTTTATGTGAGGATCCCTCATATCATGCCCTATGAACTGGATGAGACGTTTGAGATTGAAGTGACAAACCGGATATGGCCTTTTACAAAAATAGTTGCCAGTCTCAAATACAGTCCTCTGACCTACTGCAGGGATATGCTGGCCAGCGATTCCTCTTCCCCCGAGATCAAAAATCTGTGCAGATCCCTGTACTATTATTGCAATGCGGCAAATATCATGAGGAATGAGGATTCATCTTCAGAGGATTCATCTTCAGAGGATTCATTTTCAATGGAGAAGTAAAGGCCTTCCCGCGGGGCCTGATTCGTCCGAAGCACTCACTGCCTGCCTTTCCCGCGGGGCCTGAGTCCGGGCGCAGCAGACACTGCCGGCTGTATCGGAGTATTTGCCTTCATGAGATTTGACCGGACTGCCTTTGCGCGGAACGCCTGCGGCATGTCGAAAAGAGCCGGGCAGAATCTCTGGGAGATATTTATGGATTTTGAAGGATTTAATATAAAAAGAGCGGCTTTGGCCGCTGTAGTCGGAGTCGCGGCCCTGATCCTGATGATCATGGTCACGGGTCGTATGGTTCATCTGAAAACAGCCGGCTCCGGCAAAGATAGCGGAGCTGTTTCGGAAGAGACGGTTCAGGCCGGGCAAGACACCGGGAAAAAGGATGACAAAGAGGCGGCCCGCCCTTCTGTTGCCCGGGATTCCGCCGGCAGCCCCGAACCGGAAAAGAAAAAGGACGGGACTTCTGATAATAAGGAAAATAAGGATAAGTCCAATCCTTCCGGCCCGGGAACAGCCGGGACAGATACCGCCAACGGTACTGGAAATCAGGATCCCAACAGCCCTGCGGGAAGAACAGGAAACAATTCCGGACAGGGAACGGGGACCCGGACACAGGGAGATGCTTCAAACACTGTGCCGGACCGGACTCAGGGAAACACGCCGGACAACGACAGTACAGGTACTGCGGACAGATCTGCAGGCACAGATTCAGGAGGATCCGGAGAGCAGACCCGGGAAGTGACTTACACAAAGACAGTCTATGGGGATGGAGATTCCGAAGACGATGGCGGGTCTGACCAGGACCGGGACAGTGGGACTCCTGAATGGGAGGACACATCGGAGGAGAAGAACAGCAGGAATTCCGGAGACTCCGTGAATTTCGGGAACGGAAGCGGAAATTCCTCAGAATCGAAGAATCAGGAGGACAGCGGAAACAGAAACTCCTCAAAGCAGCAGGATCAGGAAAACAGCGGAAACGGCAGCTCCTCAAAACCTCAGGAAGAGGAGAACAATGGAAACGGCAATTCCACGAAACCTCAGGAAGAGGAGAACAATGGAAACGGCAATTCCACAGAACCTCAGGAAGAGGAGAACAACGGAAACGAGAACTCCTCCGATCCGCAGGATGAGCAGAACAACAACGAAAATCCCCCCGGACCTGAGGATGATAATCCCACACTGGCCGAAGATCACGAGGGCTCTATAGAATACAATAATAATGGGCCCCGCCAGAGCATTGATCTTCCCGTGATCCTGTTTTGATAAACAGGGCAGGGGCGGGCTATACTGCTTTTTCCCCCGGCCGGCTTTGTCAGCATATGTCCTGCCCGATACGGGCATTACAGTTTAAAGGCAGATTCATTAATATCATAATTGCCGTAAGCAATTGTCTTTCATAATAGCCATACATAAACGTCATACATAATTGTCGTACGTAATAGCCATACATAAACGTCATACATAATTGTCATACGTAATAGTTTTACGTGATTTTCATTCATAAGTGCCACGAAAGAAAAGGTCCGTTCGCGTTTTGCCGCGAAGGACCTTTTTTATGACACGGCCCGTGTAATGTATTTTCCGCCTTGCGGCGGACACGGGATGAAATTCAGTCATCGTAATAATCTATATAAACGCTGTCTTTATATATTTTCAGAGGTGAATAATCCTGGATGGGATTGTTGAGTATTTTCAGGTGATAGATGAGAGGACAATTGCGGAGCACGCTGATATCTCTGATCTTATTATCTCTCATAGTAAGAACTGCCAGTTTGCTCATGGATTTCAGACTGCGGATATCCTCAATTTGGTTATAATTGATCGCCAGATAAGTGAGGCCTGTCATACCGGCCACCGCGGAGATGTTCTTGATGCGGTTATTGCTCAGATATAACTCACTCATATTGACCATTCCCTTCAGGGCAGAAATATCTTCGATATTATTATTGCGCAGATCCAGCATGACCATACGTTTCAGATTCCTCAGGGGAGAGAGATCGCTGATCTGGTTGTCGCAAAGATCCAGACGGGTGATGTTGGTTCTGTCCTTGAGAGGAGAGAGGTCGGAAACATGGTTGTTCTCGAGATGAATCCTGAAGACCTTATCCAGCTTTGACAGAGGGGAAATATCTTCAATCTGATTATCAGAAAGATACAATTCCTCGAGACCGGTAAAGTAACGGAGTGCGCTGATCGAATGAATATTTGCTCCATTCAGCTCAAGCTTTTTGACTGTTGCGGCATTTGCGGCAGTAAGGTCTCCTTTGAAATTCAGATAATTGCGGGCGGCTTTTTCAAAATTGGAATCATCCCATTTCACGACATCGGGAGCCTTTGTAGTTGTGGTGGCTGTGGGCTTTGTCGTGGTCGTAGTCTGTGCTTCCGTAGTAGTTGCCGGCGGTGCCTCCGTCGTGGTCGTCGAATCAGTTTCGGTCACTGTGGTCGTGGAAGCCTGAACTGTTCCGTTTTTCCCGGAATCATATACAAAGATAAGATGATTCTGATCTTCTTCATCATCCAGAATCATGGTCTGCTCGCGGTCCTGAAGAGTATATCCTTCCTTGTCAGGCGCGGTGTGATCAATCTGGTCTCCGACATGTCCTGTATAAAAGGTTTCTTCGAGCAGCTCTCCGTTCTCGTCAACATAAGTGATCTTGTATTTGACAGTGGGAGTGGGAATATGTTTGGAAAGGCTCCCTCTGATGAAAAGAGCTGTGATTGCCAGGGCCAGGATAAAGGCAGCTGCCGCAATACGGGCGATCGGCGGCTTTTTCTCGTCGTCATGTGGGGGCGGAGCAGTTCCACGTCTGCCCGGATCAGAGCCCGGGAGAAAGCTGCGTCCGGGTCCGGGTTCGGGGGCCTCCTTTGCCGGAAGGGGACCAAAGTTTATGGTAGCGGTTTTTTCTTCTTCATACTGCGGTTCATAAGGGTCAAAAGGATCATACGCTTCAAACGGATCATAAGTTTCAAAAGGATCATAGGGTTCGGAAGGACTATAAGCTTCAAAAGACTCAAAAAGCGGGCTGTGTGAGCCGTCATCCTTCAGGCATCCGGTCAGGGCATCTTTAAACTCTGACGCAGTCTGATAACGATCAGAGGTAAGATAGGAGCAGGCCTTCAGGATTACGCGTCCCAACTCCTGGTCCGCGTTTTTGGGGGGAGAAAAAGTGTCACCGCTGAGGCGGCGGGCGTTGGCTTTATCGCTCTGCAGCTTGCCGGTCTGCTCAAGATATTCAATGTCAAAAGGAGGATAGAAATCGTTTAAGAGCATATACAGAACGATTCCCAGAGAATAGATATCCGCAGTCTTGTCGCCCTGATCCCCCCTGTAGATTTCAGGCGCGAGGCATTGCGCGGCACTGCTTTGGCTTTCGGAGGGATTTATGAAGGCGGGATCGGATGTACAGGCGATATTGAAATCGCCGAGCATGAACCCGGTCTTCTCAGTGAAAAAAAGATTGCTGTTTTTGATATTGCGGTGGACGACGGGCTGCCTTTCACAGAAATCCAGGGCTTCACAAATCTCGGTCCCCAGTCTGATGATCTCATCCCGGGTCTGTAAACCGCCGGTACAGATATAATCCTGCAGGGCGAGCATCTTTTCCATCCGGAGCATGACCAGAATGGAAGATACTCCTTTCATGATGGCATATTCCTCAATTCCCGCTATATGGGGATGGCCGTTAAGACTGGTGATCGCCCGGATCTCGGAATTGATTCTTTCGATTAGATTATTCAGAACTGCAGGGTCGGCGTTCTGATCCGCCAGCTCCAGGCAGATAGCTTTCAGAACTCTGACAGACACGCTCCCGCCTTCGCTGCGGGCAATTTCATAAACGACTGTGCGTGTCCCGTCCTCGATCAGATTGATTATGTTCCATCCCGGCCAGGCGGTCGACAGGCATTTTTGAATAAAATCTGTATTGTGAAACATTTGGCTACTCCCTGAAATGGCATAGACTGGTATGCTCTGAACATTAACTGAGCATCATTATAACATAAATACCAATGCGTGCAGCACTGAGAAATTACGGAAGGCAAAACCAGTGCCCCGCCCTGACCGCCCCTCTTCTGATTACTGCCGCGGACAAAACAGAAAAGAGAGCTGTAAGCATCAATTCAAATCTCAAACACCTCGAAAAAGAAAAGAATTAAAAACTGAAACAACTGTAAACTGAAACAGCCCAATTCTGAAATCTATGTGAATTGCAAAAGGTACAGTGTGGTTACAAAAAGATGCATATGGTATAATTTGATTAAAGCAGCGAGGAAAGCGGCCGCAAATGCCATGCTTGCATGAGCATTTGAGGACAATAAATATAATTGTGAGCTGTGCTCATAACCACAATCATGACAGACAGGAACCCGAAAAGGAAGGAGGATATTATGGCTCTCAATAAAAAAACAGACAGCGAACTTTCCGAAGAGATGCTGAAATCTGCCGGAGACGCGGCTATTCAGGGATTAGATGATGATATGCTGGAAGAAGTGAGCGGAGGCAAAAACATTTTTCAGGCAGGGGCCGATATTCTGAGCAACAGGAAGGTGAACAGGATCTTTAATGTAAAGGGCGCTGTGTTCGCTGACCAGGTCGGCAGAGTGCTGGATGCTAAAAAAAGAGACAGTAAAAAATAATAAAACAATCCGGGACGATTCGTGATTTCCCGGGATCCGAAAGGTCGTGGAAGGAAAACGGACGGGCATCATTTGGAATAGGAACAAGCAGGTGGATCATGAAAAAAGTCGGTGTTGTATCATGTTATTTCAAAAATAACTACGGGAGTATACTGCAGGCCTATGCAACCCGGAAATTTCTGGATGAAAATAATATTCCGAATGAAACCGTCAATGTTTCCCAATTGGCGGACTTTTCAAAAGGCAAGAGAAAGTTCTATATTTCACAGGCTGCAAATTTCAGATTTCTCAAAACAAAATCTGGCATGATCAAACTCAAGGGCTATGCCCGGATCAATCGCCGTCTGAAAAAGAATTTTGCGGTCAGGAATCGGAGATTCGAAGAATTTAAACGGAATTTCGTGCTGACCAGAGCTTTTTCGACTTACAGCGAACTTCATGAGTATGCCGAAAGCGCATATTCAGATGTCATCGTCGGATCGGACCAGCTGTGGCTGCCGGTCAATGTAGTGGCGGATTATTATACTTTGAACTGGGTGCCGGAAGGGGTCAACACGATCAGCTACGCGACCAGCTTCGGAGTGTCAGGCATCCCGCCCAGATATCACGGTATTTACAGGAAATTTCTGAAGGGGATCCGGCATCTGTCCGTGCGGGAAGAGCAGGGTGTCCGGCTGGTCAGAAAGCTTGCTCAAAAAGAGGCGAAGCTTGTCTGCGATCCGACCCTGCTTCTAACAAAAGACGAGTGGATGGATATCCAGGACAGTGAGAGGATCATCCCGGACAAATACATTTTCTGTTATTTTCTCGGAGCTAACATAGAGCACAGGAAGTTCGTCGAAAGACTGAAGAAAGAGACCGGGTATAAAATAGTATCGATCAACCACTGCGATGAATATGTCAGATATTCAGACGAATTTGCCGATATCGTCCCCTATGACGTGGGACCGGGAGAATTTATAAACTATATCAGAAACGCTGAATATGTCTGCACGGATTCCTTTCACGGGACGGCTTTCAGCCTGATCAATAATGTCAGGTTTTTTACCTTTAGAAGATATGACCCGAAGTCCAATCTGTCCACCAATTCCAGGATTGATTCGCTTCTGAATGTGGTTGGCCTGAACGACCGGCTGATCTATGGGACAGAAGATGCCGGCCGGCTGATGAAAAAAGAAATAGATTTTGACGATGTCAACAGCAGGGTTGAGGCATTCAGGAAGGACTCCGCGGGGTGGCTTCTGAATTCGATCACGTGGAGACCGGACGGTGTCAGGCACATTGAGATCGGGGAAAAGAGCGACTGCTGCGGCTGCACTGCCTGCTCTGCTGTATGCCCCCGGGATGCCATTGAAATGGCGGAGGACAGTGAGGGCTTCCGGTATCCCCGTGTGGATTCAGGGAAATGCATTGAGTGCGGACTCTGCCGGAAAGCATGCCCTATCCTGAACGTTCAGAAGGAAGTGAAACACGAGCAGGACGGCTACGTACTCAACAACAAGGACAATGAGGTCCGGAAAGAGAGTACTTCCGGAGGCGCCTTCAGCGCCATCGCGGATTATGTGATCTCCAGGGGAGGCTGTGTATTCGGCGCGGCCTTTGAAAAGGATTTCGCGGTGACACATCAGTGCGCGGAAACAAGAGAGGAACTGTCGAAATACAGGAACAGCAAATATGTCCAGTCCAATCCGCAGGATTCCTTCAGGAAAGTGAGGGAACTGCTGGAGAGCGGCAGGATGGTCTGCTACAGCGGCACACCCTGCCAGATCGAGGGACTGAGAAGTTTCCTGGGAAAAGACTATGATAATCTGATCCTGGTCGATGTGGTGTGCAGGGCGGTGCCCTCTCCCAAACTGTTCAGGACCTATCTGAATTACATCAAAGAGACCCGGCTCAACGGCGAAGACGTCGAGAGAGTGATTTTCAGGGATAAGAGCAGGTACGGATACAAATATACGCTGATGACAGTGGCGGGCAAAAACACCCTCTATCAGGAGGGAATTGATACGGATCCCTATTTGAGGGCCTTCTTCTCAGGACTTGCCATCAGACCCTCATGCGAGAACTGCAGATTTAAAAAACAGTACAGACCGGGCGATTTCACCCTGTGGGACTGCTTCAATACTGAAGACTACGATAAGCAGATGGATGACAATATCGGAACGACCAAGATCCTGGTCCAGTCCGACAAGGGCAGAAGGATTTTCGAGGAGATCAGGGATTTAGTCCAATGCTTAAAGGTCGACAGCGAGGTCCTGGTCAGAGGTGCCAGGGAGATGGTCAAATCGACAAAGACCAATTCCGCCAGGACCGCTTTCTTTGAGGACTTCAACGCAATGGACTATGAAGAACTCAACAGAAAGTATTTCCCGACCACACCCAGGGTCAGGCTGGAAAAATTTACCAGGAGAAAACTGGTAAACCTGAAGAGCTATAAAGCGATCAAAAAAGCAGCAAAGAAAGTACTGGGAAAATATTGACGGGCTATGCCGCGGGCTGACGGCCGGGCCGGAACGGAAGCGTCCGGACCCGGCCCTGCCTGTCACTTCCCTTTCATTCCGCATCAGTATTACCGCCCCGGTATTTCCGCTTCATTGCGCAGCGGCATTACCGCCCCGGTATTTCCCTTTCATTCCGCATCAGTATTACCGTCCCGGTATTTCCGCTTTATTGCGCAGCAGTATTACCGCTCCGGGGATATTGAAAAATGTATAAAAAAAGGCCTGTAAAAAGACATCAAAAAATTTCAAAAAATGTCATCGGGATAAAAAAAATTTATTGACATCGGTTTTGAAGTACGGTATAGTATCTATTGTCCGCTGAAGCGCTGAAGAAGCGGACAGGAAAAATGCGATAGTAGTACAGTTGGTAGTACGCCACCTTGCCAAGGTGGAGGTCGCGAGTTCGAGCCTCGTCTATCGCTCTCAGAAATCGGCAGAAGAGCATCTTCAAGGATTTCTCAAAGGCTGAAAACAGGATATGTTTCTGCCGGAAAATTATATATGCGATAGTAGTACAGTTGGTAGTACGCCACCTTGCCAAGGTGGAGGTCGCGAGTTCGAGCCTCGTCTATCGCTCTCTCAGAACCCGGATTCCATGATGGTATCCGGGTTTTCTCTTTATAACACGGCCCGCGAAATGTATTTTCGCCTTGCGGCGGACTCGGGCCGGTCGGGGGGGTACCGGGCGGCATTGCCGCCTCTGCCCCATTATGGAACTTACAGGTACGGCTCGTGAAAAAATATTTTTCCGCCTTGCGGCGGTCACGTGCCGGCCGGAGGAAGAGGGCGGCATTGCCGTCTTTACCCTCTTATAAAGATTTTTGGTAAACAATGCCGGAAGAGGTGGAGGATGATTTCATTCCTTGATTGGCTCGAAGGGCGCCGGATTTTTCTGCCGCCAGTCGATGAAGCGAAGATGAAGTATTTTGCGGTGGCGGTCATGCTGATCGATCATGCCACCTACGCTTTTCTGGAAAGAATTTACGGCGCAAACGGATATGCTGTTATGTTTTCTTTTTCGGGAGGATATCTCCTGGACAGGATCGGACGCGCGATCGGGCGTCAGAGCTTTCCGATATTCTGTTTTTTTCTGGTTGAGGGCTTTTTGCATACGCACAGCAGGATCAAATATTTCTTCAGGCTGGCGGTCTTTGCCCTTCTATCTCAGTTTCCTTTCCAGGTCTGCCTTTTTCCCAGGTCGAAAGAGCTGCACGCCAATGTCATCTGCACCCTCTGCATAGGCTTTCTGGCCATATGGGTGATCCACGAGATGTGGAAGATCTGTTCGTGGAAGAAGGAGGAATCCGATGATTCTGCCCGCGGGCCGGGAGGCATCTATGGAGAGCCTGTCCTGCGGATGACGATTTTCCTGATCACAGTGGCCGGTGCGACCGCAGGCTTCTGCCGGCTGGCGACACTCCTGCACTCAGATTACGGCAGCGGGGGTGTGATCCTGATCGTGATCCTCTACTGTCTGCGCCGATACAGAATTACAGCCTTGTTCATTTCATGGGTGTGGATGACGTGGTATAATAGTTACGAACTATATGCGGCGCCGGCCTTTATGCTTCTGGCCTGTTACAACGGAAAACGGGGGAAGCAGCGGAAATATTTCTTTTATTTCTTCTATCCGGTGCATCTGCTTTTGCTCTGGGCTGTGCGCAGATATTTCGTCGGCTATTGACGATGCCCTGGCACTGACGTGCTCCGACCGGGGTGATGCCTGTGCGCTGACGTGCTCCGACCGGGGTGATGCCTGTGCGCCGACGTGTTTCGACAGGGCCGGTTCCTGCGCGCGACGCGCCCTGGCATGTGTGATTTATGCGCGCGACGCGCTCCTGCATGTGCGATTTATGCGCGCGACGCGCCCCGGCATGTGTGATTTATGCGCACGACCCGCTCCTGCATGTACGATTTATGCGCGCGACGCGCTCCTGCATGCGCGATTTATGCGCGACGTGCTCTGAAAGGGGCGGAAAGAGATGGCATTGAGCACAGTACTGTGTAAGGACTTGTAAGGAGGTTGACCATGGAACTTCAGTTTATCGGAGCTGACCACGAAGTTACGGGCAGTTGTCATTACATTCAGGTGGGGTCAAAAAATATTCTGATCGACTGTGGGATGCGCCAGGGGGGAATGACCTATGAGAATGTTCCGCTTCCGGTCGCGGCTTCCAAAATTGATTTTGTCATCGTGACACACGCCCATATCGACCACACGGGCATGCTGCCCGCGCTCTTCAAGGACGGCTTCCGCGGACAGGTCATTGCGACCACGGCGACCGCCGAGCTGTGTGATATCATGCTCCGCGATTCCGCGCATATCCAGACTATGGAGGCGGAGTGGAAAAACAAAAAGGGAGTGCGCAAAAGCGGCGGGGAGACGGTCGAACCCATCTATACCATGGAAGACGCCATGAACCTGATCAGGCTGATCGCTCCCTATTCCTATGGCAAAATCTATACACTGTGCGAGGGCGTTCGCTTCCGCTTTACGGATATAGGGCATCTGCTGGGATCCGCCAGTGTGGAGATCTGGCTCACAGAGGGACGCACTGAGAAGAAGATCGTCTTTTCGGGAGATATTGGAAACAAAGACCAGCCCCTGTTAAAGGATCCGATCAAGACGGACGAGGCGGATTATGTCGTGATGGAATCCACCTACGGCGACCGCGAGCACGAGTGGGAGAGAGGCGATCCGGTAGAGGAACTGGCGGACATCCTGCGTGATACTTTCGCCAGGGGCGGCAATGTTGTGATCCCGTCCTTCGCGGTTGGCAGGACTCAGGTCATGCTTTATTATCTGAGGCAGATCAAGCAGAACAATATGCTGCCCGAATACAAAAACTTCCCTGTCTATGTCGATAGTCCGCTGGCGGTGTCGGCGACGGAAATATTCGTGGAAAATGAGGAGGTCTGTTACGATGAGGAGGCACTGGAACTGATCCATAACGGGATCAGTCCCATCACTTTCCCCGGCCTGCAGCTCACGATCTCTGCCGAGGAGTCCAAGGGGATTCTGGAAGATTATAATCCCAAGGTGATCATCAGCGCGTCAGGCATGTGCGATGCCGGCCGCATTAAACACCACCTCAAACACAACCTCTGGAGACCGGAGTGCACGATCCTGTTTGTGGGATACCAGTCGGTCGGTTCCCCCGGAAGGAGAATTCTTGACGGGGCAGAGGAGATCAAGCTCTTCGGTGAGCAAGTGGCCGTGCGGGCCAAGATCGAAAGTATGAAGAGCCTGTCCGGACATGCGGACCGTGCCGGTCTTCTGGACTGGATCGGGGGATTTAAGACAAAGCCCCGCCAGGTCTTCGTGGTCCACGGCGACGATGCGGTCACGACTGAATTTGCGGCTCTCCTGAACGAGAAGGGCTTCACCGCCATGGCTCCTTTCAGCGGCACCCGCTATGACCTGGCGACAGGCAAATTTATTGAGATCACAAAGGGGGTTCCGATCTCCAAAGCTGCGAAAGCACGTGTTGTATCCGACTCCTACACAAAACTCAAGATCAGCACAAAGAGGCTGCAGGAACTGGTCGAGGAGAGCACCGGTCTCCCCAACAAGGATCTGGACAAGTTTACAGCCGAGCTGGAGAAGCTGATCGAAAAATACCGCAGATGAAGCTTCCCGACAGGCTTTTCCAGCCGGACAGGCTCCGAAAGGCCCCTCCCGTCCGGCGCGGGGGCGGTGTCTGTGAGGGCGTGGATGAAGCGGCAGATCTGTGCCGGGCATTGTGCGGGGCAGCCGTCATATGTTTTATGGGCCATGCCTGCAGACGCATTTTTTGTAATAACATATAAAAACATTTGAAAGATCAGCCGGCGCATTCTCGTGACTTCAGTCATGAGTCAGCAGACTTCACATAAGCATTTGAAAAGGAGAATATCAGATGAATCTGATCGCGGCAGTGGATCGCAACTGGGCAATCGGCAATAAAGGACAGCTTCTGGTGCGGATCCCCAATGACCACAAGATGTTCCGGCAGGAGACACTGGACAAGGTCGTCGTCTACGGACGCAAGACTCTGGAGACATTCCCCATAGCACAGCCTCTGGACAGACGCGAAAATATTGTCATGTCCAGAAATCCCAATCTGAAAGTGCGGGGCGCCAGGGTTGTCGGAAGTGTCGAAGAACTGCTTGAACTGTGCAGGGAGTATCCCACGGAGGATGTCTATATCATCGGCGGCGAGAGCGTCTACAGACAGCTGCTGCCCTATTGCGACACGGCTCATATCACAAAGATTGATTACGCATATGAAGCGGACGCCTTTTTTCCAAATCTGGATGAGGATCCGGAGTGGGAAATAACAGCCCGCAGCGACGAGCAGACATATTTTGACATTCCCTATGAGTTTGTCAGATACGAGAGGCGCCGTTAAAATAAGAGCAGACAGGGCATAAATAAGGGAAGGCCTGAAAAATAAAGGCAGGCCTGAAAAAGAAGGCAGGCTTGAAAAAATAAGCGCAGGCTATTAAAAATAAGGGCGGGGAGAAATCCCTGCGGCCGCCTGTAAAGAATAAAAGAATCTGTAAAGAATAAAAGAATATTAAAAAGGATAGTATATAAAGAGTAATAATCAGTGAGGATGTTCATTTGAATCTGAGAAAAAAATCATTGGCTTTAATCCTTTGCGGTGTGCTCTGCGCTGTCATCCTGGCGGGCTGCGGGCGTTCCCTGGTCATCACGACGGGTTTCGGGAGCGGAGAGGTGTTCCGCCTGGGAAAAGCAAGAGGAAAGGTGTCGGAGATCCGCGTCTACATGCTGGACCTGCAGAAGCAGAGTGAGAATTACTATGGTGAGGCGATCTGGGTGAGCGCCGACAGTGAAAAGATCCAGCAGGCTGTAAAAGACCAGGCGCTTGCGCAGCTCTCCCGCGTAAAGGCGCTGGGACAGATCGCGATCAGCCGCAATGTGATGCTGACCAAGCTGGAGGAAGATCTTGCCGTCGAGGCGGAGAAAAACTACTTCTCTGGTCTTTCCGAGGAGGAGAAAAAATATCTGGGCCTCGGTGAAAAAGAACTCTTGAACATGATGCGCGAGTATGCGCTTGCGGCCAGAATGTGGAAGAGTCTGGGAGACTCGGCTGAGCAGACATATGAGGAGTATTACGATTCTACCCAATGCGACCTCAATACCAAATACTGGCAGAAGATCTCCCTGAAAAGGCTGGAGGGTGATCCCTCGGTGCCCGGTTTTGCCGAGTGTTACGCGACAGCTTTTGCGGATGTAGAATACGCGGACACTCTGGAGGACAGTGACGAAAACGGCGGCAGCAGCGGATCCGGAGAAGATGTGGAGGCCCCGGCTGAAGGCGGAGGAGAAAACACGGCTGAAACCGGGGAAGATTCCGGGGAATCCGAAAATACAGATCAGGTCTCCGGGGAGGCCGCTGACGGAAGCCTGGAAAAAGACGACGCTGCTCTGAAAGCTGATGACGCCGCGCAAGAGAAGGCGGAAGAGAAAGCCGGAGCGGCAGAGAACGGCAGCGCGGAAAACGAGCAGGAGAAAGCTGAAAAAACCGCGGAAAACGAGCAGGAGAAAGCTGAGAAAACCGCGGAAAACGAGCAGGAGAAAGCTGAAAAACCTGCGGAAAACACACAGGAGAAGGCCGGAAGCACACAGAGCACCTTGGAGAAAACAGCCGGTCAGGCAGAGAACAGCCCCCGATAAAATGTATGATTAAACAGCGGGCAAGCGGCCGAAGACGGATATGCTTGCATATCCGGTCTTGCGGACATTTGCGAGCGCCCGCCCTATGAGCAATGTACTGCTTCGCAGTCCATCATAGCAACGCAAGGCCGCCGGAGCGGCCGCTGCGGGGCGGGGTGCGAATGTGTGGGGCGATAACAAACCACAACGTGGTTTGCGAGAGCTCGTAAGAGCGGAGCAGCGCAGGAGCGCCAAAGCGCGAAGCAGCGCGTGGTTTGATCATACATGTTTGTGAACGTGAGGTCATAGCCAAAGATATGACAGAAATGATAAGATTTGTGCCGGCGGCAGGAGCTGCCGGCATGCTTTTGTTCCTGGTCCCCGCAGCGGCGTCCGGAATCGTCAATATTGGAAACGTGACGGGATTCTGCCTTTCGGCGGCGCTCTTTTTGTACGGAGTCTTCCGCGGCAGGATACATTTGTTTCTGGATGCGGTATGGAGCCGGGGAGGGATCTTGGGGCGTGCCGCTCTTGTTTTCGTGTGCCTGGCGGCCGCCTGTATTGCCGTGACTGCCCTGCTGCTCACCTTTTTGATGATCGGGTATGCCCTGCGCAGGCCGGCGGAGGATGCCGATGCGGTCATCCTTGGCTGCGAAGTGAAGGGAAACAGGCCTTCCAGAATCCTCACCAGGAGAATGGAGACTGCGATTGCCTGGCTGCAGGAACACCCCGATGCCCGATGCGTTCTGTCAGGCGGAAAAGGCGACACGGAGATGATTTCCGAGGCGGAGTGCATGTACCGGTATATGACCGCCCGGGGGGTTGAGCCGGAGCGCCTGCTGAGGGAGGACCACTCGGTCTCCACCAGGGAGAACCTGTTGTTTTCCGTAAAGCTCCTCGAAGAAGAAGGCGGGACGCCCCGGGAGATCGCCATCGTGACCAGCGAATTTCATCAGGCAAGGGCAGGCCTGATCGCGAAAAAGCTGGGACTTCGCGCAGGAGCAGTTACTGCGTCCACTCCCCTGTGGCTGCTTCCGACATTTTATGTGCGGGAACTCTACGGCCTTTTATATCAGATTTTCCTGTGATGTCGGACCCTTATCGCCCGGGAAAGTTCACAGATGATACTCTGTTTTACGAAATTGTTAGCACTCTTTTAAAACGAGTGCTAATTTTTTATTGACTTTTCCCCGCGCGGAGACTACAATCTTTTTTGTTTAGAGTTTCAGGACAGACGCTGATTTTTCACTGCGGAAAAAGGCGCCGCCTGGAATTCGCTGTGATCCCCGGAAGGGATTGAACAGGTGTGAACAGATCAGATGCGGGATGCTCCCGCTTCTATATTATGACATGGCCCGTGTGAGGAATTGCTGCGCTTTGCGGCGGACACGAGCCGGTCGGGGCAGAGATCGGCGGAGCCGCCCCTGCCTCGTTAAATTCATCAGGAGGTATTGAAATGGCAGTGGAAAGAGGACCTTTATCAATTAACAGTGAGAACATGTTTCCGATCATCAAAAAATGGCTGTATTCGGATCATGATATTTTTTACAGGGAGCTTGTCTCCAACGGCTGTGATGCCATCACAAAGCTGAAAAAGCTGGATATGATGGGCGACTATGAGCTGCCCGAGGGATTCAGGCCCAGGATCGACATCGAGGTTGACCCCCAGGCCAAGACCATCAAAGTCACTGATAACGGCCTGGGCATGACAGCCGATGAGGTCAAGGAATATATCAATAACATCGCGTTTTCCGGCGCGGAAGCTTTCCTGGAGAAGTACAAGGACAAGGCCAACGACGACCAGATCATCGGACATTTCGGCCTGGGCTTCTATAGCTCCTTTATGGTGGCTGATCTGGTCGAGATCGATACCCTGTCTTACCAGGACGGCGCCAAAGCTGTCCACTGGGAGTGCGACGGCGGCAGCACCTACGCCATGGACGACGGCAAAAGAGACAAGGTCGGCACGACCGTGACCCTTCACCTTTCAGAGGACTGCCTGGAGTTTGCCAATTTTTACAGGGCACAGGAAGTCATCGAGAAGTACTGTTCCTTTATGCCGGTCGAGATCTACCTGTCCGAGAAGGACACCAAGATGACGGAGACCATCGCGGAGTCGGAGCGCAGGCCCGACGATGTGGTCATTGAGGTCATCGAGCCGGAGAAGAAGCCCGCTCCCGCGAAAGCTGAGGGAGAAGAGGCCGATGAGGAAGATGCTGAGCCTGAGGAGAAGAGGCTGAAGATCCGCCGCCGTCCCATCCTCTGCAATGATCCCAGCCCGCTCTGGACGAAGACCCCCAGGGACTGCACAGACGAGGAGTACAAAGAGTTCTACCGCAAGGTCTTCCACGATTACAAGGAGCCCCTGTTCTGGATCCATCTGAACATGGATTACCCCTTCAACCTCAAGGGAATCCTCTACTTCCCCAGGATCAACCTGGAGTATGAGAACGCGGAAGGCGTGATCAAGCTTTACAACAGCCAGGTCTTCATCGCCGACAACATCAAGGAAGTCATCCCCGAGTTCCTGATGCTGCTCAAGGGCGTCATTGACTGCCCCGACCTGCCTCTGAACGTCTCCAGAAGCGCCCTGCAGAACGACGGATTCGCCCAGAAGATCTCCGATTATATTTCCAGGAAGGTTGCCGAGAAGCTGGCCGGCATGTGCAAGACCGACAAAGAAAATTACGACAAGTACTGGGACGACATCAGCCCCTTCATCAAATACGGCTGCCTCAAGGACGAAAAGTTCTGTGAGAAGATGACTGACTACATCCTCTTCAAGGATCTGGACGGCAAATACCTCACCCTTCCCGAGGCCCTGGAAGTCAACGCCAGGGATACGGAGACCGAAAGCGCGTCGGGTGAGAACGGCGAGGCCGTCGAAGCCGAAGTTGTGAGCGAGGGCGATCTGGCCGATTCAGCGGCCGGCAAAGATGCCGACGCTGACAGCGCTGAAGAGGAAAAGAAGGACCGCACTATTTATTATGTGACCAATGTCGAGCAGCAGAGTCAGTACGTGCGCATGTTCCGCGAGAACGGCATGCAGGCATTTGTGCTGAGCAGCAATATCGACCAGCCCTTCATCTCCCAGCTGGAGGCGAAGAACGAAGGCATCCATTTCGCCAGGATCGACGCGGATCTGCAGGATGCCCTGCGCGCGGACGATGATGCCGCCAAAAATGAAGAGAAGATGAAAGAGGACGGCGAGAAGCTCGAGAAGGCTGTCCGCAAGGCTCTGGACGACGACAAACTGGCCGTGAAGCTCGAGACTCTTAAGGACGCTGCCGTCTCCTCCATGCTCACTGTCGATGAGCGCACCCGCCGCATGAAAGACATGATGAAGATGTATTCCATGAACGGCATGGACTTCGGCATGGGGAACATGGGCAGGGAAGGCCAGACCCTTGTCCTCAACTCCGCCCATCCTCTGGTGCAGTATGTCCTGGACCACAGCGAAGACGAGGACAGTGCCAACACCAGGCTGATCTGTGAACAGCTGTATGACCTGGCGGTCCTGCAGAACGAGCCCCTGACCGGCGATGAGATGGCGAAATTCGTCACCCGCAGCAACGAGATCATGATGATCCTGGCAGGCCTGAAATGATCCCTGAATGACCGGACAACATGGTTCATGAAAGACCGGAAGAAATGATCCCCGTCAAATATGATCCCTGTCAAACGTGATCTTTATGAAAAGAACAGAAAAAAGGACAGACCTTGAATAAAAAGGCTCCCCCCACCGGACTGCCGGCTTCGAACACAGTCCCCGGGGGGAGTTTTTTAACTCATTGCGGACACTCGCCCATGGTTTAATCATATATGTTTGCGGGCACTCGCCCATGGTTTAATCATACATGTTTGCGGGCATTCGCCCATGGTTTAATCATACATGTTTGCGGACACTCGCCCATGGCCACAAAGTATGCTATAATCCACTTGACGGGTCTGTTGACCGCGGCTCAGAGAGGCAGATACGGTGTTCCGTAAGAAAACGGAGCACGGCATCTTTTTTCTGTGTCCGGAAAGGGGAATTGCTTTATGAGAGATTTTTACACGAAAGAAAATATGCAGGGCGCGTCGTTCCATGTTCCGGACGAGGGACTTGCCTTTGAACCTGCGGAGCTCTCTTTTGAGACAGAGGCGGAGACCGGCAGGGAAGGTGTGATCCGGGTGCGTCACGGCGGCGGAAAGCCCGCGAGAGGATATGTCTATGCCTCGGAGCGGTGCATGCGGGGCGTCCGGGAACAGTTCGCTCCCGCAGCGGATGGGACGGGATATATACGCTGGCAGTTTGATTCGCGGGGGATCGCTCCGGGAAGGACTGTCAGAGGCTTTTTTCGTGTGATTTCTCCTTTCGGCGAGTACAGCATTCCCTACACGGTCCGGGTCAGCGGAGCGGGTGAGATATCGAAAAAAAAGAACATCCAGGGCAGGGCGGCTGCAGGGTCCGCGACAGCAAGGGCACTGCAGGGAAGCGGCTCCGCCGCAAGGACTTCACGCAGGCAGGGCGCCGCTCAGGAACCGCAGCAGCCTGATCCTGTGCAGCCTGCGGATCAGGACCTTTCTTTTTCCGATATCCGGACTAAGGCGGATTTTCTCGCTCTGGCGGAAGAAAATTTTGAGAGGGCGGCGGACTTTTTTTACAGCCATCGTTTTAGCCGGATCCTGACTGAGGATGAGGACAGGACTCTGTACAGGGGTCTTTCCATGCAGAAGGATAATCTGCAGAATGTCGAGGAATTCCTGATCGCGGCGTGCGGGAAGAAAAAGACGGTCTTTGAACCCGTGGAGACCAGTCTCTTTCTGCAGACGGAAGGAAAGGGCGGAAGAGTAGACAGCCGCCTTGCGGGCAGCAGGGCGGAGCGTGCCCTGGAAGCCCACAGACAGAGGGTGCGCAGCCGCGGTTTGGGCGCGCCTGTGGTCAGACAGCAGCCGGTGCAGGAGGATCTGGTCTATCTTCCCCTGCAGATCCGCAAAATCGGGACAGGGCAGGTCAGTCTCACGATCCAGGCAGAGGGAAGGTTTCTTCCGTCTGCTCCTTTTGATGTCCCGGCTGAGCTCCAGGGCAGACCGGAACCCGCTGCCGGGAATGGAAAAACGGATCCGGGCGTAAAGACGGACCTGGGCGGAAAAACAGATCCGGGCGTAAAAACAGACCTGAGCGGAAAAACAGATCCGGGCGCAAAGACGGACCTGGGCGGGAAAACAGATCCGGGCGCAAAGACGGACCTGAGCGGGCAAACAGACCTGGGCGGGAAAACAGATCCGGGCGTAAAGGCGGACGCAGGCGGTAAAACTGTCGACAGCGCAAGAACGGACGTGAATATTAAAACGGATAGGAAAGATCCGGCCGGGACGGTTCCGGGCAAGGCGCCCGGTCAGGTACCCGTTTCTGTTTTCGGCAAGGTGGAGACAGGGGAGCCTGAGCTGATCTTTACTGTCAGGATCCCGGTCAGCCGCGCTGCTCTGCACGCTGGCCGCAACTTCGGCAGCGTCACTGTCAGAGGACCTTTTAACGAGACAGTCGTTCCCGTCGAGGTCTACTGCCTTCCTGCCGTGCCTCCCGTCAGGCGGAGGCAGGAGCGCGAACTGCACCTTCTCGAGCTGCAGCTGATGAGGCTTTACGTGGATTTCAGGCTGACAGACAGCCGGGCCCACGCCGACATAGAAAATCAGGCCGACCGCCTGATCGAAGAGATCACCAGGCGGAGCCGCCGGGATCTGATCCCGCGCCTGTACAGGGTCCATATGATGATCCTGCGCGGCAAGAATGCAGAAGCGGAACGCGAGCTGTCGCGGATCGCGGTCAGATACGCCGGAGTCGACTCTGCCCAGAATATCTCTGCCCGCTTTACTGCGGAGCAGGACGCGGCATATGTGTACAGGCAGTATCTGTATGCCCGCTGCCGCCTGGAGGACACACAGCTGCGAAGCAGGGTGGTCCGTTTCCTGAAGGGAGTCTACCGGGCACAGGCGGACTGGCAGACAGCCTGGATGCTGATGGACCTGGCGGAGGAGTACGCGCCCGGAACCGGCGCTCGCTGGAACTTCCTCCGGCATCAGTTTGAAAACGGCTGCAACAGCCCGGTGATCTGGATCGATGCCTGGGAAATGGTAAAGAGCGATCCGGGGATTCTGCTGCCGGGCAGCAGTGTCCAGGAGAGGTGGGTGAAGGACGAATTCGGCCTTCTGGTGCTCTGGTACGCTGCGCGCAATAATGTCCTGACAGCCGGCGCGGCGGAAGTCATGATCTCGCTGGCTGAAAAAAAGAAGAACTTCTCCCTGCTCCTCTACAGAGCCCTCTGCGCGTCTGTGGAGGTTGAAGCGCTGGCGGAAATGAAGCCGCAGCTGCTGCGGGCCATCTGCATCCTCCTGATCCGGGGACAGTACACCACTCCCCAGGCTTATGTCTGGTATACGCGGGCGCTGGAGGAGTCAGTGAGCCTGACAAATCTCGAGGAGTACCGGCAGCGGAGTATTCCTGCGGACGATTCCGAATTCCGGCTGCCTGCAGGATGCAACACTATCCTGCGGACGACAGCGGTCCGGGCACGCAGAGCGGTGCTTTTGTATGACCGCTTCCGCCAGGAGCAGGTTTTCCCGATCAGGGACGGCGTTGCTCCCATGTCTGTCTACGGAGATGCCAATACGATCTTTCTTGAAGACGCCGAGGGCAACCGCTACGCGGGCACCCTGCCCTTCGCGGTGGATCTGCAGGAAGAACAGCAGGACCGGCCCGCGGTACAGCGGACAGATCTGCTGTCAGGGCAGAGGACAAATCAGCCAGCCGGACAGGGGGCTGATCTGCTTACGGGACAGAAGACGAATCAGCACGCGGGACAGGCTTTTTCCGACAATCCATATGAACTCGCCTTGCAGATCGGATACGGAAACAGGAAAAAAGAATTATACGTTCTGACGCCTGACACGGCGGCAGCGGCAGGGAGGCTTCTGGACAGCGGCCTTCTGACTTCCGCTGCGCGCACAGAACTTCTCCTTTTGTGCCTTGCCGGGTGCGGACAGCTGCCGGAGGAGGGCGTTCGGGACGCGGAAGATTCCGCAGACGCAGGCGGCGGAGAGAAAAAAGAAGCTGCGGCTGCAGCCCGGGCAGTCTCCGGACAGGGCAGGACCAGGAAGCCGTCAGTTCCTGATTCCCCCGGCTTCAGCAAAAATGAAATGACCCGCTTTTTCCTGAAAAAAGCGGATCCGGCTCAGTGCAGCCCTGAGGAGAGAGCCCTGCTGCTCAG
Organism: Lachnospiraceae bacterium; assembly: GCA_045117315.1. Lineage (GTDB taxonomy): Bacteria > Bacillota > Clostridia > Lachnospirales > Lachnospiraceae > CAG-791. The sequence continues at coordinate 22,520 of JBGUNJ010000031.1, forward strand.
ATATCTGCAGGAGGCGGGCGAATATGAGAGAGCGGTCACATGGCTGCTGGCATATGGAAACGACTCGGTGAGCGCAGGACTTCTGGGTCGGATCTGCCTGGGTCTTCCCTGGGAGAACGGCTATGAGACAGCTGTTGTGCCCATTGGCTGGGAGGCCTTTTTGCGGGGCAATACCGACGCCGCTCTTCTGGAAAGACTGTCTGCCGGTCTGCAGGGTCTCTCCGCGGAGCTCTGCAGGCTGCGAAAAGCCTGCGTGGACGGGGCGGTCCCGACCAGGGAACTCGACAACAGGATCGTCCGCCAGACCCTCTTCAGCGGCGCGGTCTCACAGGAACACGCTCAGATTATCGTAAGCGAGGGACAAAGACTGGGAGACGCCTTCCTTCCCGCCATGGCCCAGTACGCCGACTTTGCTTTTTCCGGCGGAATTTCCATGGGAATCAGGATGACCGATCTGGTCGTAAATACAATCGCGGAAGGACGACAGGAAGTAGGCGATATCTGCAGGATCGCCTGCCTAAAAGAACTGTCCATGAGGCAGGGGGACTTTTCCGGAAGAGAGCGGGATGCCGCCGCGGCAAGCCTCTCCTCCCTGCTGTCCAAGGGGATCATCTTTCCTTTTTACAGACAGTTTCCCGGATACGATGACCGCCTGGACCTCTATGCGGAAGAGACCCTGGTCCAGTACCACTCGCCGGTCCGGGGCGGAGATGACCAGAAGAACATCATCTTCCATTACACAACATCCCGCAGGGGCGAGACGGGCAATTACCGGTCCCGTTCCATGAAAGAGATGTACAGAAACTTTTTTGTGTCGGGTTTTCTGCTTTTTTACGGAGAACAGATGCATTATTACATCACAGATGACCCGCAGGAGAAGCATGTTGTCCAGAGCGGCATGATCGGACAGGACGCCAGGATCCTTGAAAACTGCTCAGGCCGGTTCGGACTTATCAATGAAACGACCCGGGCGGCGGCGCTGAGGGATTACGAGGAGGCTCTCTCCCTTCTCACGGGGTATTACCGCAGAAGCTATCTGGAGAACGAGCTTTTCCGCCGCTGACTGGCAAAAGGACCGCGACGCATTTTCCGCAGGCAGAACCGGGCAATGACAATGTGCCGGAAATAATAGTTTCTTCTGCCGGATTCAGAACTTTTTGGGCGCCGGGCGCTCAAAAAACGGAGTGTAACAGAACAAGACCAATGTGAGGAATATACCTGAATATGATTATTTCGAAATCACCAGCCGGCAAGTTCATGCTGGGAATCGACCTCTCGGATGAGTATTGCCAGATTTCATATTTATATAATAAGAGGGCCCGCTTCGGCCGCGGCTTTGTCAATGCCGTGACAGGCGGTGTCTCCAGGGAGCCGGTGACTTTTTCCACAGTCCGGGATCAGGAGGCCTATAATATTCCTATGGCTCTGTGCAAGCTGACGGATTCTCCTGTCTGGCTGGTGGGGGACGACGCGCTCGAGGCGGACAGGGAGAAGGAGGGGACGGCAGTGACCTCACTTCTTCAGAAGGCCAGGGACGATGTCTCTGTCCGGATCGAGGGCGAGGAATACCACGCCGGAGCCCTGCTGGCCCTGTACCTGAGCAGGTGCCTGGCGCTTCTGGAGCCCGTGATCGTGCCTGAGCAGATCGCGGCTGTCGTCTTCACTGCTCCGACCATGGACTACTCCACAGAACTGATGATCCAGAGGGCATTCGGCCGCCTGGGATTCAACGTGCAGCAGGTGCTGTGCGAGAGCTATCAGGAGTCTTTTTTCAACTATATGCTCATGCAGGACGCGGAGCAGCGCCGGGCAGGCATGCTGCTGTGCGAGTACGCGGCGGACGGAAAGATCCTTTTTTCCACGCTCCTCTACAACCGCAGGACCAGCCCCGTGGTCTACTGGACTGAGTCGGAGGAAAGGGAAATCCCGCTTTCCCTGGGTCCTGCGGGCAGGGACAGGGAGTTTTCGCTGGCAGTCCAGGAAGTCCTCGGCAAAAACGAGGCCTCTGCGGTCTATCTGACCGGCGGGGGCTTTGAGGGCGGCTGGATGAAGGACGCCGCGGTCTTCCTCTGCAGAGGCAGACGTGTGTTCCAGGGCGAGAACCTGTTCAGCAAGGGGGCGGCTTACAGCGCTCTTCTGCACGTGGACAAACCCTCCGAGGTCCCCGACAGCATTTATCTCTCCGGAGATGCCCTTCGCTCCAATATCGGGATTGAAGTCCTGCTGCGTGAGCAGACGGGTTATCACGTCCTGCTGGATGCCGGCGTGAAGTGGTACAACGCGGAAGTCGAAGAGGATTTCATCCTTGAAAACGGAAAGGAATTCAGCCTGCTGCGCACGCCCGTCACGGGCGGAGAGCCGCAGCAGCTGACAGTGAGGCTGGACGGAATCCCCGACAGACCCGACCGCACGACAAGGATCCGGGTACTGCTGACCATGCCCGGGGCGGACCGGCTCAAAGTGCAGGTGACAGACATGGGATTCGGAGATATTTTTCCTTCCGAAGGCGGTGTCTGGGAAGAAACTTTCACCGTGTGAGACTGCCGGCCGGAAGGCTGCGCGGCAGAACTTCGATGTATCTGAGAGAAGACGCTGTTTCGATCTGCCGGAAAAAGGACGCAGTTTCCATATATCGGAAAAAGGCAGAAACTCTGGAATGATGGAAAGAGGAAACACAGGATGGGCAGGATATTGACTGTGGCGGGCAGGCTCGCCGACACACCATACAGAATCCGCAAGATAGAGCGGAACGTGTACTCCGCGGAAGAACTCTGCTATTCGCTCGCGCAGTGCGCTGATTTCATGGATGAGGAGATCATGGACCCCGCGCTGGCCGACTGGCTCTCGGAGTCCTGCGGTCTGCACGAACTGGGAAGGCTTCTGCACGGGCTTCTCCGCGGGCGCCATACTCCCAGGGATTTCGTGGGGATGATACTGAGGGAATGTGCCTGCCTTCCGGCTGGGGAAAGCGCAAAGGTGCTGGCCCGCATGGAAGAGGGACGGGGGATGGCTTCAATCTCCAGAGACCTGACCAGGGCTCAGAATCTGGCAGGAAGAGGACATATGAGGCAGGCCCAGAATACCTACACTGAACTGCTGGACAAACTGCCGGATATGGAACGCGGGACCAGGGCCCAGATCTGGAAGGAGAAAGGACTCCATTATGCGGACAGCTTCCTGTTCGAGAGAGCGGCCGACTGCTTCCGCAAAGCCTATGAACTGGCGCCTGTGTCCGAGTACGCGTTCTGGTATGTGGCTTCCCTTTATATGTATCTGGACGGCGATTCCTATCGCCGCTTCCTCGAGGAGAACCCGGATTTCTATGAGAGTGCCTACCAGGTGGAGCAGCGCGCGGCGAGAGCCGAGAGCCGCTTTAAATCCGGAAGCGAAAGCCGCCAGCTGCGGAGACTCCGCCAGCTGCGCAGAGAGAACCAGAACGAGGCCTTTTCCTCCAGGCTGGGAAATACACTCAAGGGTCTGCAGGAGGATTATCGTCAGCGGGTGACCGCCTCCGTCTGACCGCTGTGGTGGGCGGCGACAGCTGACTGTAAAGAATGTAACGACTGTCACGCCGGCTGCTGTTCTTTTTTCTGCAACAACGTGTCACGCCGGCTGATGTTCTTTTTCTGTAACAACGTGTCACGCCGGCTGCTGTTCCTTTTTCTGCAGCGACGTGTAACGTGTAGCCTGTAACGATGGAGCTGTTCTTTTTTCTGTAACGATGGAGCTGTTCTTTTTTCTTGACGTGAAGGGGAAGGTGTTATATTCTTTTTTGCGTATTTTTAAGAAAAGAAAGTATGATTAAACAGCGAGCAAGCGGCCGCAAAGACGGATATGCTCGCATATCCGGTCTTGCGGACATTTGCGAGCGCCCACACATGAGCACAGAGC
>JBGUNJ010000032.1:0-15107 GCA_045117315.1 Lachnospiraceae bacterium
CATTATTGACAATTTTAATTTCACTTAGATTTATTGTCTCCTTCGTAAGAGTTTATAGTCAAGAATAAAATGGGTGTGATGGTACCCCTATAGGAGGTCATAATGGAGGAAATAGAATGGATATTATGTCCTGTTTGCAAAAGTAAAACTCGGCTTAAAATACGGAAAAGGGAAATATACTAAGGCATACACGCAAAAACATCCCGGAGAATATGATGTCTTCTCTGGAAATACGTTTGGGGAATTTGCCAAAATCGACACATATGATTATGATATTCCTTGTTTGACCTGGGCTATTGATGGGTTGGCGGGTTATATGATGATTCATGAGACACCTTTTTCAGCGACAAATCACAGAGGAGTTCTTGTTCCCAAAATTGAAAATCTTGATTTGAACTACGTGAAATATCTTTTAGAGCCTATCTTCAGAGAATTGAAGAAAGGCAGAGAGGGTTCAAATGGTGAAAACGAATATACGTCATTACCACCGTTTATGATAAAAAAAGTGATGATTGATCTTCCGATAGACGAAAGCGGTCAGCTCGACCTGAATGCGCAGAAAGAAATATCGAAGAAATATCTGGCTTTGGAACAATATAAGCAAGACATTGTTGACAAACTTCAAGCGTTGATCAATCAGAAAGTCACTATTGATTTCAAAACGTCGGGTTCTGGACGTAAGGCGACTATTACAAAGTATGATTTTTCCGGCACAAACGATGTATCTTACCAGATGGTTGCAGAGCCACTTGCTCCATACGATAAAAAGAATGAATGATAGCAGGCGACATTAACAGAGACGCGGTCAACCGTAACAGGCTGGCCGCTTTCTTTATGCCCAGACAACAGAAGGGGGGTGATACCGTGGCAAAGAAAATGACACTTCATGAGCTGCAGGCCGAGCAGGAAAAAGCGGAACGTGAGCTGAAGATTGCAAAGCAGAATCTCCGTATTCTGAAAAGTGATGAAAAGAAGCTGACCCGCAAAGAGCGCACTCATCGTCTCTGCAACCATGGCGGATTATTAGAGAAGTATCTTCCGCCGGACAAGTTCACAGATGAACAGATGGAAGAAATCCTGACGACTCTCTTCCGATGGAATGATGTGATTGTCCTTATCAATGACGTTGCGAAGCGTTCAAAATCTTCCGAGGAGCCAGACACAGGGTAAGTCCCTCCGGTAGGAGGGCGCAATTATACACCGGGTTCGGTGTCATTGCGCTCTCCGAGGGTTCCTGGCCGGAAGGGCGGACTCCAGCTTGGCATCAGATAGAATGCCAGGCTTCCGTCTCAGGGGATGCTACACTTCCCCTGCGCTGTCTTCGCCAGCTACCCTTTTGTGTACTTGCGGCAGGCCCCGATTCTGAAAATCGAATACCACTATGACTGACCGTTTTGCAGATGCAGGCGGTCTTTTCTTTTCCTCGGACGGCAGAAAGGAGATGATGCATTATGCCCTGTCCGCACTATAACATCGCAATCGTTCATCACGGTAAAGCCAGTGCTGTCGCCAAAGCTGCCTATCAGTCAGGTGAGCGATTGTACAGCGACCGTGAGCATCGAACGAAAAAGTACAAGAAGGAAGAAGGTGAGGTTGTTTATACGGAGATCATGCTCCCGCCGCAGGCCCCGCCGGAATACGAAGACCGTAATACTCTCTGGAATGCGGTCGAAGCCGTGGAGCAAAACTGGAACTCACAGCTTGCGAGGAGATTTGTGATCACGCTGCCGATGGAGCTTTCTCTGGAAGACAACATCGCCCTGATTCAGGAATACTGCCGGAAAGAGTTTTTGGAAAAAGGCATGATCGTAGATCTGTGCGTTCACGATCCAGCTCCTCCGGGACACAATCCTCATGCCCACATCCTGCTGACCATGAGACCGATTGATGAGCATGGTCATTGGATGCCGAAGGCAAGAAAAGAATATATCCTCGATGAGAACGGTGAGCGAATCCGCACGGCGAAGGGAAACTGGAAATGCAGAAAAGTGAGAACTACCGATTGGGACGACCGCGGCAATGCGGAAATGTGGCGACATGATTGGGAAGTCATCCAGAACCGATATCTGGAAATGGCAAACCGCCCGGAGCGTGTAAGTTTGAAATCCTATGAGCGTCAGGGAATCGAACAGATCCCGACTGTCCACATGGGGCCAGCTGTGGCAGCGATGGAACGCAAGGGAGTAGCAACCGATATCGGCAACCTGAACCGCGATATCAGAGAAACCAACAGACTGATGGCAGCGATTAAGAGAGCAATCACCGGATTGATGAACTGGCTGTCGGAAATCAAAACCGCGATTGCGGAGATCGAGACCGCGCCGAAGGAAGTCTATCTGGTCGATCTGCTGATCGAGCGTTTTGAGGAGAGACGCGCCGAGCGCAGTGATTGGACAAGCAGCAAAGGGAAGCTGAATGCCACTGTGAAGGATCTCCAACGCTTTTCTGATATCACATCTTATCTGAAATCTCATAACGTGCTGACGGTTGCGGATTTGGAATCGCACATGGACGAGATCCAGTCTGCCGCTACTCCTCTGAAAGCAAAGATTAAAAAGGCGGAAGCGAGAATCGCGCAGATCGGAAAGATCAACGAATACGCGGAGCAGTACAAACGGAATGACGCAGTTCACGCGCAGTATCTGAAGATCCACTGGAAAGGCAGACAGCAAAAGTTTGCGGAGGCTCACAAGAAGGAACTGGACGAATGGAACGCGGCGAACCGATATCTCCGGAAGAATCTGTCGGATTTCGTCTACCGCCCCAAAGCACTGGCTGCTGAGGAAGAGGCATTAAAGAAGGAACTGGAATCTCTCAAGGCTGAAGTCGCGCCGCTGGATGCCGAAGTCAACATGATGAAGGATGTCCGTTACTTTGTGAAGGACTTGCTGCCGGAACTGATGCCGGAGGAAAAACCGATCACTCCGGAGCGCAAAGCCGAGAAGAAATCCGTGCTGGATAACCTTCACAGGAAACAGGAAATGCTGCGTCAGGAAAGAAGCGATTTGTCGCGCGGCACACAAAAAAGAAAACATGACATTGACCTATAAGCGTCTGCAGTTATCCGGAATCTCCGATAGAAGCAGACGCTTTTTTCATTTCAAGGCGTACCAGAAATGAGACGCCTTTCAGAGAGGAGGATTTCACAAATGTTTTATTCACAGGATCAGATCGACCGCGCCAACGCAGTCAATCTGGAAGAGTTTTTACGAGGCCAGGGAGAAGCGCTTGTCCGCAGCGGAAAGGAATACCGCTGGAAAGCGCATGACTCCCTGACGATCAGAGGAAACAAGTGGTTTCGTCACAGCAACAGCACAGGCGGCTATCCGGTTGACTTCGTGATGGAGTTTTGGGGAAAGAGCTTCCCGGAGGCCGTGGAGCTTCTGATCGGCGAGAAGGGCGAAGGACAGCATGAGGCTGTCCCCGCCCCCGCACCGGAGTTCCATCTGCCGATGAGGAATGTGACGAACGTGAACGCGAAGAAGTATCTGGTTGAGGCAAGAGGACTGGACGAGCGGATGGTCGATCTCTTCCTGAATGCCGGAGACATCTATGAGGAAGCGAAGCACCACAACGTGGTTTTTGTCGGAAGGGATCTGAAGAATCTGCCGCGCTATGCGCACTGCCGGGGAACAGCGGATAGGTTCCGTCTGGATGCTGCCGGGTCAGACAAATCTTATGGTTTCAGCTATCAGGGATCAGGCGATAAGCTCTGCGTATTTGAAGCGCCGATAGATCTTCTTTCCTTCATCAACCTGTTTCCGAAGGAATGGAAAGCGCGCAGCTATCTCTCCCTCGGCGGAGTGGCCTATAAGGCATTGGAGCGTTATCTGGCGGAGCATCCGGGTATCAGCCGCGTCTATCTCTGCCTTGACAGCGATCAGGCCGGAGAAGAAGCCTGCGTGAGAATCGCGAAGGCCATGCCGGACGGGCTGACCATCACCCGCATGAAGCCGAAGCTGAAGGACTGGAATGAAGTGCTGATTCATAAGGAAGAGATTTCTGCCGGGGATCGGTATGAAGTAATGGATATGACAAAGTACTGCACTACCGCCGATCTGGTGGAAATGATCCGCATGAGCGATGTGATCCAGACCGAAGTTTCTTTTCTCTGGAAGCCCTATATCCCGTTCAGCAAGCTGACGATCCTTCAGGGCAATCCGGGCGAGGGAAAGACATATCTGGCCATGCAGCTTTGCGCGGCCTGTACAAACAAGGTGCAGCTGCCGGGCATGGAAGTCTTGGAGCCGTTCAACGTAATCTATCAGACCGCCGAGGACGGGCTGGGCGATACGGTCAAGCCGCGACTGATCGAAGCCGGAGCTGATCTTGACAGGGTGCTGGTGATTGTGGAGAACGAGGCGAATCCGCTGACACTTTCGGATGACCGCATCGAACGTGCCATCCGGCAGAATCAGGCAAAGCTCTTAATCATTGATCCGATCCAGGCATTTCTCGGAGCGAAGGTTGATATGAACAGGGCCAACGAAGTCAGGCCCATCTTCCGCAAGCTGGGAGACATCGCCCTGAGAACCGGATGCGCCATCCTGCTGATCGGACACCTGAACAAGGCAGTCGGAGTCCAGAGTACCTATCGCGGACTTGGTTCCATCGATTTCACCGCCAGTGTCCGCAGCCTGCTCTTTATCTGCAAGGGGAAGGACGATCCGAATCTCCGAGTGCTGACCCATGAAAAGAGCAGTCTTGCTCCGCCGGGAGCTTCTCTCGCCTTCATCCTCGGTGATGATGAGGGCTTCCGCTGGCTGGGCGAATATGAAATGAGCGCGGATGAGATGCTGTCCGGTGCCGAGAAGAAGAAGGACACCAAGACGCAGGAAGCGAAGGACATGATCTGCGCCATGCTGGCCGGAGGCAAACAGGCCCTCAGTGAAGAGATAGACCGGAAGGCACTGGAGAAAGGCATTTCGACCCGCACTGTCAGGGATGCCAAGAAGGAGCTGGGCGAAGCGCTGAAAAGCAAGACCGTGGAAGGCCGCAGGAAGCTCTACTGGATGGAGTGACGGCGTTTCACTGGCAGAAAAAACGAGAGTGGCAAGGAATCTATAGATACCCAAAACCTTGCCACTCTGCCACTCAAATCTGAAACGAAGGGAGAAAGCGATATGGCAGAGAGGAAAACTAACGAGATCAGGGACACCACAGAGAATGTGACGGAGCAGCCTGTGGTGGTAATGCAGCGAGGCAATACGACCTTCCTGATCGGCCTGCATTATGCGGAAAAAGGCAAGGAAACCCTTGAAGATAAGGTAAAAAAGCTGATTCGGAAGGACGTGCAGAATGATGATTTTTAAAACCGAAACTGCGGTAAAACGTGACGCTGAAAATTTTGTATTGAGATACCTTGACAAAAGGGACGATCGTTGTTGAGTGCGGAAAGATGCTTGTGAACCATGGATATACCCTTAAGATCCTGAATACGATCAACTTTTCCAAGTCATTCCACTATAATCCTTTCCACTACATCCGTTCTGAGAAGGATATCCTGAAACTGGTCAACACGATCATCGCCAACACAAAAGGCGAGGGCGAAAAGGCAGGGGAGGATTTCTGGATCAAAGCGGAGCGGCTTCTCTACTGTGCACTGATCGGATTTATCTATTACGAAGCACCGGAGGAGGAACAGAACTTCGCTACACTTCTGGAGTTCCTGAACGCCTCCGAAGCCAGGGAAGATGACGAAGAGTTTAAAAATGCAGTGGACCTGATGTTTGATGAACTGGAGGAAGCAGATCCGGAACACTTCGCTGTACGCCAGTACCGCAAATATAAGCTGGCGGCGGGCAAAACTGCGAAGAGTATCCTGGTTTCCTGCGGTGCGCGCCTTGCCCCGTTCGACATTGCCGAACTCCGTGAGATCATGAGCTATGATGAGATGGAGCTGGATATGCTCGGAGACAGGAAGACGGCGATGTTTGTCATCATCTCCGATACGGACGATACTTTCAATTTCGTCGTGGCGATGATGTACACACAGCTTTTCAACCTGCTCTGCGACAAAGCAGATGACGTTTATAACGGGCGGCTTCCCTATCATGTCAGGCTTCTTCTTGATGAGTTCGCGAACATCGGCCAGATCCCGAAGTTCGACAAGCTCATCGCGACGATCCGAAGCCGTGAGATCTCTGCTTCCATCATCCTGCAGTCCCAGAGCCAGTTAAAGACGATCTACAAGGATGCGGCGGAAACGATCCTGGGCAACTGTGACACAATGCTGTTTCTTGGCGGCAAGGAAAGCAGTACTTTGAAGGAGATCTCGGAAACACTCGGAAAGGAGACGATCGACCTTTACAACACCTCGGATACCAGGGGACAGGGACGTTCCTACGGGACGAACTACCAGAAAACAGGAAAAGAATTGATGAGCCGCGACGAGCTTGCAGTCATGGATGGCACGAAATGTATCCTCCAGCTGCGGGGTGTGCGGCCTTTTTTGTCGGATAAATACGACATCACAAAACACAAACGCTACAAGGAGCTCTCCGATTACAACAGTGCCAATGCATTTGATGTGGAGAGCTACCTGCGCCGCGAGTTGAAGATGGGGCGTAACGAAGTATTTGACTGCATTGATCTGACGGACGACGGCTCTGCTGCCCCACAGGGCGCATGAGCACGAGGTGAATAAGAAGGTGAATGGCTGGATGAAATACACACAGCCTGTACGTGGTTCCCCTCATTTCGGGAAGGGCGGGTACGGGCATTACAATTGAATATGGAACGAGTTGGCAGGAGCTTTCCGGATATACAGGGAAGCTCCTATTTTTTTACAGAAAGGAAAGGAGGAGGAACCGGGAACAGATCCTGACGCCGGATGAGATCCCGGCGGATCTGTTATCCAGAGTATCTGTATGGATCCGGAGATCAACAGAATAATGGACACAATAATGATCCGGTTCCGAAAGAAACTCCGGATTTTCATGAACAGAATAGAAAGCGCATATACCCGCATAAATACTGGCCTTTTCGAATTGTTCACTTTTTGAAAGTGAACAATAAACAGAATGAAATAGGGCAACAAAGATGGTTCAAAGGCTGGAGGTTTTGTCGTTTTGGGTTTTGTCGATTTTGTCTGTCCTGCTGATTGAATGACCCGGCATTTAGAGAGGCGGGTTCTTCCCCAGGGGGCGGGAAAGTTTGCCCTTGAGAAAAAATAAAAAAACAAATGGATGGATCCCGGGGGCCGCCTTAGCGGCCCCCGCGCCCCCCTGACCTTTTCCAGAAGACATGGACAGCTGCACCCGGGGCTTTGGATTCCTGCATGGCTGCAGGCGGGACCGCCCCTGTTTTTGTGACCGGTGCCGCGGCTGGGGTTTTGGTTCTCCCTGGTTACTGATAATGTATAAGGACTCTGCCATAAGGCAGACCTAAATTATCAGACAAGGAGGTAACCAGATGAACATTGTTGAGATGCCGATGGGAGAAGCAAGGGCGAATCCGGAGGAGGCAGCCGCACGGTACGCCGTCTACTCTTACGAGGCGGCAACCCCGAAGGGGCTGGCATACACCAGGTCCTTCATAGTGGTTAAGAACGGGTATGGCGTGATCCTACGGTTTACAAGGCTCCAGGACTATGCAGGGGTCTACGCGGAAGGGACCGCATTCCCGATCAGCTCTGACCCGAAAAAGAAGCTTCACTACATCTGCATGATGCTGAATTACGTGCTCATTGACCATGGGGCGGACTATGGGATCCGGCACGTATTCGGAATCACTAAGGCGATGCTGACGGATTTCTTTGAGGACTATGCCCTTTCGGAGAAGGATGATGAGAGCCACCGCCAGAAGGAATCGGTCGAGAACTGCATCAGCGCTGTCACACGGTTTATGGCGGGCCTGAACAGGAAGTTCGGGAATTACATGGGCGTCACCCGGGCGGAGCTGTACCGGGAGGAGGTGGCGGTTGACCGCCGGGGGCACCGCAGTGTCCGGCTCATTCCAGACTTCCACATCCGTATGATACCGGAGGAACGGGAAAAGTTCCGTGACCTTCCGACAAAGGCATTCGAGCTGCTCGTGCCCATGGCTTTCCGTTATGCGCCGGAAATAGCTTTCGCCATGTGTATGCAGGCTTTTGCAGGGCTCCGGGCAGGCGAGGCGCTGAATGTCCGGCGGGAAGACAGCCCCCTTGGGGCGGGGATCGTGTTCACCCGGACCGCCGGTAACGTCCGCGATGTCCGAATCGACCTGCGCAGAGTGCTCGTCCTCAGATCGGACGGCATGTCCGTAGGCAGGATCAAAAAGCCCAGGATCCAACACGTATACCCTGCCTTCCTGGGAGCGTTCTGCACCGCATATGACCTGCATATGAAATATATCCATGGAAGGCAGTATGAGGAGGCATATGCCCCTGTAATGATCAACAGGAACGGGAAAGCCCTGGCCTATGACAGCTATCGCAAGAAGTTCGGGGAACTGGTAGACAGGCACTTCCGTCCGGCGCTCCTTGGCAGCAGTGACCCTGAACTCCGTATTTACGGACAGCTCCTTTGCGAACACCACCTGACGCTCCACAGCCTCCGGCACTGGTTTACTGTCCAGCTCGTGCTGCGGGGGGAAAACATTGCCGGGATCCAGTACTGGAGAGGAGACAAGAGCCCGCAGAGCGCATTTGAGTACCTGCAGAACAAAGGAGACCTGGTCAGGGAGCTCCGGACTGCAGACGAACGCCTTACGGGAATCCTCATGGCGGCGGGAAAGGAGATCTATGGACAGGAATAGATTCTACCTTTACCGGGAAGTTGAGAAGATGGCATTCCAGGAAGGATCCCTGTACCGTGATACCCGTCCATGCAGGGACGACCTTGCAGGTTTTATGGAGGCGAATGAATGGTTCGGCATGGAGATCTTTGGAAGCGGCGACGACATCTATTTTGAAGACGGCACGATGTTAAAGGCCCCACTGTCGCTGTGGCTCAGGGCATACCGGAAGCCGGGGGAAGAAAGGATGGACATCCTTTACGACGCATACCACGATGCTTTTCCTGATACATGCAGGTATTTCTCAAAGTATCTCAGGGAAAACGGGATATACGGGAAGGAAGGAGGGCAGCGCGTGCTGGATTTCCTCCTCTCATCCCTCAGCAGGGACATCACCGGTTATTCAGAGGACGAGCTCCAGGGGGTTCTGGCGGAAGCCGGGAAATACCTGGCTGTGGCGAATGAAAGGCTGCTGATCGATTTCCTGGGTTATCTCAATCGCAAAAAGCTGGTCCGGATCGACTGGGAATACGAAGCAGAAGGAAAACGGGTCGTAAAGAGGGAAAACGGCGCCTACCGGCTGGAAGACTTTGCGCTGATGGCCTACACCGTATTCAATCCTGAAGCGTGGGAAGACCACTGCCTGTTGGAAAAAGCTGCCGGGTCGCAGAAATATGCGGATATGTGGTTGTTTGTCTCGCTCCATTTTTTCTGCGGCCTCCGCTCCAGTGACATGGAAGCCCTGCCGGTCCCGGAGCTGCCATGGCCGGGTCCGGAACTCCGCCAGCGTATACTGGACGGGAAATTTAAAGGGGAGGAAGCCTCCGCATTTGCAGATCACTGGGTATACCTGACCGGGCTGGCTGGAAAAAGGCCCCATAAAACTTCCATGCACACGGGCATCCCGGAGATAAAGTTCTTCATACCGGAAAGTCTCCTTGAACCAGAGGGGATCATTCTCGGGATGGCACTTTCCCATCATCGTAAGGGGGAGGCATGCGTGCACCCGGGCGCAGAAAAAGCAATGCTTTCTTCGTTCTTCGGGAAACGTTTTGCCAAAGCTGCAGGACAACGCAGGTTTGGGACAAGGCGGGCAAACAAAGCCTACCTGCAGGGAATCGAGGCGTCAGCGGATCCGGTTCCCGGGCGGGCAAAGGGATATATGCTTGCCGCCCTGGCAAGGAGCCACAAAGGAGGCATCGGTACGCTGCCTGAGATAACAGACATCTACCTTAAGGATGCCGCCTTCAGCGGCTACACGCCTGATTTCATCCTCCGTGAAATGTTTGAGAGGGGGATCTTCGGTTTTATCCCGGCCATGCTCATGGAAGCGTACAGGGGAGAGGATTTCAGGCGGCTCGGTGTTTCAGGGCAGACACTCCTGATCAAGAGCATCGGGCTTACTGCCGGGGAACTGGAAGGGATTGCCGGATCCGTCCAGCATTCCATCGAGAAGGCAAAGAATGCCGTGGAGGAGCTTTTCTCCGACACAGGGAATATCCGGGAGAGGACCTTCCGGGTGCTCAGGAACATCGCGGCAGACAGTGTGCCCGCAAAACAGGACGGCATGATGTGTCTTTGCCTGGCATCCGGGCATCTGTGCCGGTATCCGGACCGGAGCTGCTGCCTCGGGTGCGGATATGAGGTATACACAAAATCAGCGTTCCATCTGCTTATGCAGGAGTACGCAGTCCTTATACAGAAGAGGAACATTTCCAAAGGCAGGGCAAGGGAACGATATATAAGGCTGGTGGAGGAAGGGATCCTGCCCGCGGCGGCACAGATCCTGGAAAGTATGCCGCTCCTGTATCCGGATGCGGACATGGAGCCAATGCTGGAAATGATGGAAAGGGGGATCGCGTATGCTGCCGCTTGTAAATAAGGAAAACCACGGGACTTATTCCCGATACCTGCGGATCAGGACGCTGGATGAGGAAGTCGTCCTGGAAGCAGCCCGGATCTTCAGCCTGTTCAGGGACCGCGGGGTAATAAAGGGATCAACATTCGGGGACGATGTCTGGCAGCTTACAGATGAAGTAAAGAACTACGGGCTGTACTTTGGCTGTGAAGGCAGGGCATTCCGCGCAGGTGCGGGGCAATGGTGCGGCGTAGGGTGCAGGACTTTTGAAAAATGCATGAAAGCATACGCTGTATATTCCCTGGGCCAGATATCCATTGAAGGAATCCGGGTACTTGTAAACGAAATGAAAGATCTTGCGGGTATGGACATAGACCAGGCAATGCGCCTTGCCCCCGGCGCACGCATCGTGGAGTTCATATCATCCCTGCCGGGACATGGTGAAGCCAGGGACCGTGTTGTGGAGGCTATGGAGGAAAACCGCCTGTCAAGGAGCTGGAAGAAAAAAGAAAGCCGGAAACTGTCGGAGTTCCGCGACTATCTCCGGTTTGACAAGGAACTGGATGGTTTCTGGCTTGCCGCAGACGCCGGGCAGAAAGTCCACTATTTTCCTGTCTATTTCTGGTGGAAGCTCACGGCGGTCCTTCCTTTGAGGCCGACGGAATTCCTGCTGACGCCGGAAGACTGCCTGCGGCAGGATGGAAATGGATGGGTGCTTTCCGTAAGGCGCACAAGGAACAAAAAGGGGCATGGGAAACTCTCGTACCGGGTGAAGGAAGACTACGAGGTCTGCGAGTACAGCATTCCTGCGGAACTGGCGCAGGAAATACGCGGCTACCAGACTGCGGTAAAACCGTACAGAAAGCCTGAGAACAGGGCGCTGCTCCTGCCGGGGGATCTGTCAACATCCTGGCACCTGACTTACCAGCAGCTGCACGCACGCCTGGACCGCCTGATTGAAAAAGAGCTCGGGGACAGTTCCCTCACGGTCAATCCTGGTGACACAAGGCACCTCGCCATGATCAACCTGATCCTGTCCGGAGGATCCCCTGCTGTGTGCAAAGAGCTTGCGGGCCATGAGGATATCGATATCAGCTCGCATTACTACGCTAATATATCATCTGTTATCGAGGCGTCGGTCTACGAACTATGCCGTTCCGGAGCACAGGGATCCGTCCTGGACGGAAGGATGTATTTCCCTGCGGCCCTTCCATCAGCCCGTGTGAGGGTGGAGGACGGCTGGTGCATAAGTGAAGCGGCTGCGGAAGGCCTGGTAACTGACTGCCTGAAAAACTACAGGGGTGTCGGCAGGCTCGGGGAATGCAGGGACTGCCCGTTCTTTTACCCTGACAGGCGGGGGGTCCGGCTGAAAGTACTGGATGAACGGAAAAAATCGGTGGACCTTGCGGCGGATTATCTCATGCAGATGATCGAAGCCGTGCGCAGGGGAAATGGAAGTGAGGAAAGCATACTTGCAGCAATGGCCAGGATCCAGAAGGCAGGAAATGATTACGCCGGCGTCCTGTACCGGGAACATATGGAGGCAGAATAGATGGGACGGAAAAAGAAAAATGATTCGGGAAAGCTTGCCGCGCTTGCACGGGAGTATTACGAGAAAGAGGCTTTCGCAAACCCGAAAAAGCTAAAGTGCTCCAACTTTGCGAAATACGCCAGGGAGCATGGCTGTGACGCGCAGGCGTACGATTTCCGCAGGGACAGGGAGGTCCGCGCATTTATGGACGAGGTCCTGGGACGTCATGAGGATGCGGATGAGTCCCCGCTGCGGGCCGTTTACAGGAACCTTGATATCGACGCGCTCCTCCTGACAAGCCGTTCCATGGAAGACTTTAAGAGGACCCTGCGGGAAATGGACGCCTACTGGCACCGCATTTACGATGCCGCCGTGAAGGTGGAAACAGAGTCGCGGACGGGCATATCCGGGGAAGCGGAAGCGCTTCTTGAAAGCATGCGGCGCAAGGTCAACATCCTGGAGACAGAACTGGCGGAAACGGAACGTGCCAGGACGAAACTTGAAGAAGAATGCAGATATCTGAGACACGTCCTGAAGAAATACCTTTATCCTGCCGTGGCCGAAGAACTTCTGCGCCAGGAAAATCTCCCGGTGCCGGAAAACACGGCAGTGAAACCGGAATCCTTCGGGGACCTGATCGAAGGGAGCATTCCCATGGGCTACGAAGGAAAGCAGGGCCGGCAGCCCGGAAAGAAATCCAGGCAGGAACGCCTGCTTTCCCTTATGAAAGCGCAGGTGTCGGATGGGAAGTAATGTTCTTAAGCCGGGAATCAACGACCTGCGGACAGTCAATCCGCCCCTTGCCGCCGAATGGGACACGGAACGCAACGGCGGTCTTCGCCCTGAAGACGTCATGGCTGGAAGCGAAAAAAAAGCCTGGTGGAAGTGCAGCCTCGGCCACAGCTGGCGGGCGGCTGTATACAGCAGGAACAGCAACGGACGGGGCTGCCCTTACTGCACAGGGCAGAAAGTACTCCGGGGATTCAACGACCTCGAGACCCTGAATCCAGCTTTGGCTTCTGAATGGGATCATGAAAAAAATGCCCCTGTGACGCCCCGGATGGTGACAAAAGCAAGCAGCCGGAAGTTTTACTGGGTATGCAGCCTTTCCCATTCATGGCGGGATACGGTCAGCCACAGGCATCTGGGAAGGGGATGCCCGTACTGTGCAGGGCAGAAGCTCCTGGCGGGTTTTAATGACCTTTCGGCAACCCACCCAAAGCTGGCGGCGGAATGGGACTATGAAAAAAACGGCAGCCTCACTCCCTCCGATGTGATGGCCGGTTCAGAGAAAAAGGTATGGTGGAAATGTTCAGAAGGCCACAGCTGGCAGGCAGTTGTATACAGCAGAAAAAACGGTGCAGGCTGCCCTTACTGCACTGGCAGAAAGATTCTCCCTGGCTTTAATGACCTTGAAACCCTGTGTCCGGAGGTCGCAGCTGAATGGGATTATGAGAAGAATGGAAAAACCACACCGGATATGATTCCGCCGTCAACAAACCGCAAGTTTCATTGGAAATGTAAAAAAGGTCATGAGTGGACGGCAGGAACTGCGGAGCGCAGCCGGGGGGATGGCTGCCCTTATTGTTCAGGCAAGAGGTTCCTTCCTGGAGAAGGAGATCTGTTCCATGCCCGTCCAGACCTTATGGGGGAATGGGACTGGGAAAGGAACGAATATCTTGATCCGGCAAAAATGGCACCGTCATCATCAAAAAAAGTATGGTGGCTTGGAAAATGCGGCCACAGATGGCAGGCTGCACCCAAAAACAGGATATATGGAAACGGATGCCCTTATTGTTCGGGAAGGATGATCCTGGCCGGCTTTAACGACCTCTTATCCCAGCGTCCGGAGGTTGCGGCAGAATGGTGCTATGAAAGAAATGAAGGCCTTACGCCAGAATTGGTCCATTATGGCTCTAATAAATATGCCTGGTTCCGATGCCGGCACGGTCATGAATGGCATGCGAGGATAGCTGACCGGACGTATTCGAATAGTCAATGCCCGTACTGCGTCGGCCGCATCCCCGTGCAGGGTGTAACTGATCTTAAAACACTTCATCCTGAACTTATGCGGGAATGGGACTGGGTGCGAAATCCCGGAATAAAACCGGAGAACTATACAGAAGGTTCGCACAGGAGAGTTTATTGGAAGTGTGAAAAAGGGCACACATGGATGGCAGAGATCTATAAAAGAGTGCAGGGTGGAGGATGCCCATACTGTTTTCGAAAAAAAGACAAGCATAAGGTATTTCCTGGCGTAAACGACCTTGCTACGCATGCGCCTGAACTTGCTGCGGAATGGGATACACAGATGAATGGGGACCTCCGTCCGGAGGATGTGACACCGTTTTCCAACCGGGGTATATGGTGGAAATGTAAGAATGGGCACAGATGGCGGACTTCACCCAATATCCGTGCCCGGGGAACAGGATGTCCTTACTGTGATGGAAAGACACCGCGCAGGATGCGGTTGATCTGATGAAAAACTGAATAAAAGAAGTACGAAGGGATGCCTCTAAGGTTCCTTTCACGATCAAATCCGCCCTGAAGTTTCAGAGCGGATTTTTTATGCGGGGAGGTGGCTGCATGAAAGATAAACGAGCTCCGCCTGAACGGCGGAAACACCAGGACAGCACTGGAAAGCGTAAGCATAAACGAAAGGAGGAGGAACCGGTGATGGGACCCGGAAATGAACAAAAAAACACCGGGTTTTGCTTTCCAGAGTACCTGAAAAACATCAAAAACGAACAAAAATATGAACAAAACAAAAATCCGGTTCCGAAAGAGGTTATGGGATTTTTCAGCAGTGCTATTTCCATCCTCCAGACTCTGGTCTCTGCGATTGGCGCAGGCCTCGGTGTATGGGGCGTGATCAACCTTCTGGAAGGATATGGAAATGACAACCCCGGCGCGAATGCTCATGTACGGTAAAGAAGCAAGCAACCGAAAACAATAGATAGACCGCCAGCACTACACTATTCCGAACCAAAGACCAAAAGA
>JBGUNJ010000033.1:0-26425 GCA_045117315.1 Lachnospiraceae bacterium
GGCGTTCGCCCCATTCGCGAAGCGAATTCAGCATGGGCGAACGCAAGTTACTATTCACGCCCTCGATAGGGCGTGAATAGTAACTGATAAGGAATTCGATGATAAGACTTTCCTCTGCCGCCTCTGAAAAGCAGTGAAAATGTGATAAAATTCATTGGGATAGAAAAAACTGAGCGATATAAAACTAAAAGAATGGGATAGAGAAATGAAAAAAGTGCTTCCAAAGGATAAAAAGTATAAATACCACAGGATAGTAATCTTTTTAATGCTCACATGCATGGCGGTCAGCCTGCTGTCTGCCGCATAGGCCGGCTGCGGAAACCCGCTGGAGTAAACTGATCCCGCGCACAGAAGTGAGAACGAAGCTTCGTCTGCCTGTTCCAGGGTGGAAGGCATGATTAAGTGCTATTATTTATATCATGACAGGGAACTGGTTCTTCGCAGTTATTGCTTAGAATGATGAGAAGGTCAGAAAAATAGAATGATGAGAACGTCATAAATGTTGAATGATGAGAACTCATAAATATAGAATGATGGGACCGCCCAGACTATAAAATGCCTGATCAGGAGAGATGACACAGGTTTCGGGGGAAAGGGAGTATAGTAATGAGCAGCTATGACATCAAGTGTAAACTTATAGAGGAAGAGCTGAAGTCCTTCTGGCCGCAGTGGCATGTCATACGACGCCTGGGCGGAGGGGCTTTCGGTGATGTCTTTGAGATCTACAAGGATAATTTCGGGATCCGGGAAAAGTCCGCTTTGAAAATGATTCAGATCAGCGATGAGGCGGAGACATACTCTCTGCTTTCTCCGGCAGGGGGCGCCGGAGCCCGTGCACAGAATGGACAGGGAGAGATCCCCGAGGCATTCCGCAATGAGATCCAGATCATGGAGGCTCTGCGGGGCGCTCCCAATATTGTCATTATAGATGACTTCCATTTGAAGAGAGACGCTTCATCTTCCATGCTGTTCGTCCGGATGGAACTTCTCAACAGTTTCCAGAAGATGATGACGGAAAGACGGAGAGATCAGCTGCCGTTTACCATTCCTGAGGTTCTGAAGATCGGCAGGGATATCTGCAATGCGCTGATGTACTGTGAGACGAAAGGGATCATCCACCGGGACATCAAACCTGCCAACCTTTTCATAGACGGTTTTGGAGACTACAAGGTGGGGGATTTCGGTGTTTCCAAACGTATGGATACCGTCCATGTGGCACTCACCATGACCGGAATCGGCACCATCTCCTATATGGCTCCGGAAGTCTACAAAGGCCGATCCTACAATAACACTGTCGATATTTACGCCCTTGGGCTTATCCTGTACCAGCTTCTCAATGACTGCAGGATACCCTTTCTTCCGGCAGATGGATCTTATACGACAAAAGATATCGACAGCGCCAACTATAAGCGGCTTCATGGAGAACCTCTGCCTTCGCTGACAGGAACCCGGATCGGGAACGGGACTGTTGATGCCTCCCTGGACGCTATAATCCGGAAGGCCTGCGCCCTCCGTCCTGAAGACAGATACCAGAGCGCAAAAGCTTTATATAATGATCTGACTGTGTGGGGGACACAGCATGCCCGATTACTGCAGCAGGACATACCGAAAAGGCAGCCTCGTGAGGACATGTCAAAAGTACAGTCTCGTGAAGATATACCGAAGGGACAGCCTGAGTATATCGAACAGTCCCGGACGACACCGTTTTATTTCGTTAAAGATGCAGAGGATGTGAGGAAGGATTCTTCGCAAAATAGCGCCCGCGAAGCCCAGGACAAGATGAAACCGGCAGAGGATTCTTCCGACTCTGATCATTCACCCGGTCCCGTACCGGGAGATGATGATAAAAAAAGCCGGGATGAGAAGAAAAAAGGCAGGCCCGGTATTATCATTCCTGTCATCTTGTCTGCGGTGGTGTTACTCATTTGCATTGGATACAAAATAATGTCTGATTCGCAGCAATCGCCTTCCTACTCATCCGGCTCTGAATTGTCAGAGGATTTGCCGGTTTCTGATGAAGAGATAAAAGGCACAATATCTGACAGTTGGGAGGAAATAATCGCGGCAGGTGAAGACGGTTCATATGCGGACAAATACCAGATCGGAGACATAAAGGAACTTGACCTCGGGGAGGAGGGTCTGATCCGGATGGAACTTGCTGCGATGGATACCGATGAACTGGCAGACGAGAGCGGAGAAGCCCATATGACCTGGATCGCGAAGGATCAGCTCAGTTCCAAATACTTTATGAATGAGGAAGTTACAAATGCAGACGGCTGGCAGGGATCGGATATGCGCTCGTGGCTTCGCGAGAGCATCCTGCCTTTGTTCCCGGAAAATGTCAGATCGAATATCAAAGAAGTGACTAAGTATTCTTACGGGTATGATTACTCATCAAAGGATACCATTTGGATTCCATCAGAAAGGGAAGTGTTCGGGACTGATATCCGTGAAGACCGCGGCCCGAAATATTCTCTGGCTTTTTCGGATAATAAATCCAGGATCAGGTACCAGTACAGAACGTCCAACGCCTCGTGGTGGTGGCTGCGGTCGGCCAGAGAAGCCAGCTGTTTTACCAGTGTCGGCTCGAACGGCAGCAATAGCAGCCGAACCGCTGCCGCCGAGGGCGGCGTGGTCATCGGATTTTGTTTTTAATCCCGTTATCCAACTACAGTACGTATACAGGGGACAGAAAAATAGGAATGAGTAAAAACAATATCAAATGTAAGCTTGTAGAGGAAGAACTGAAGACATTCTGGCCGCAGTGGCATGCCGTCCGGTGCCTGGGCGGAGGGGCTTTTGGAGATGTATTTGAGATATACAGGGATAATTTCGGGATCCGTGAGAAAGCCGCTTTAAAAATGATCCAGACCAGCGACGTGACGGAGACATATGCCATGTTTTCTCCCTCCGGAGAAGCGGCGTTACATGCGCAGAAAGAACAGGCAGAGATCCCCGAGGTTTTCCGCAATGAGATCCAGATCATGGAAGCGCTGAAGGGCGCTCCCAATATTGTCGCGATCGAGGACTTCCATTTGAAGAGAGACGAATCAGCAACTATTCTTTTCGTCCGGATGGAACTCCTCACCAGTTTCCAATGGGTGATGAAAGAGCGGCAGAGAAATCAGTCATGGTTTACCATCCCCGAGGTCCTTAAGGTCGGCAGGGATATCTGTACTGCACTGATGTACTGTGAGACAAAAGGGATCATCCATCGGGACATCAAACCGGCCAATCTGTTCATAGACGGTTTTGGAGACTATAAGGTGGGAGATTTTGGCGTTTCCAAACGCATGGATACCGTCCATGTGGCATTCACTATGACCGGGATCGGCACGATTTCCTATGTGGCCCCGGAGGTCTACAATGGCCGCTCCTATAACAACACTGTCGATATTTACGCACTGGGGCTCATTTTGTATCAGCTTCTCAACTGCGGCAGGATTCCTTTTCTCCCGAAAACAGGCCCCTTCAACGCACGGGATATCGACATCGCCAACAACAGGCGGCTGCAGGGAGAACCTCTGCCTTCACTGAAAGGGAACATGGTCGGGAGCGAGACAGTGGATGATTCCCTGGACGCGATGATCCGGAAAGCCTGTGCCCTCCGTTCTGAAGACAGGTACCAGAGCGCTAAGGAGTTTTATAAGAAACTGACTGAGTGGGGGGCTCGGCAGGAAAATATATCCCGGGAAGACAGATCAAAGGCGAAACAGGAGCAGGATAAACAGGAGCAGGATAATATTTCCCGGGAAGACATCCCACAGGAGAAACAGCATCAGGAGGATAAACAGTCACAGAAAAAACAGCAGGAGGATATACTGCAGTCGAGAAATCATTTGCAGCCTGAGAAGCATAAGCAGGGCGATGCCCTGGAACTGGATATTGAACAGAACCGGACAACACCTTTTTCTTTTGTCGAAGATATTCAGGATGAAGAGAAGGAACCTTCTCAAAACAGCATCCATGAACCACAGGATGAGATGGAGCCGGAAGAGAATGCTTCCGATGATGAACAGGCACACAGCCCCGGACCGGAAAGCGATGAGGAAGAAAGCGGGCATGGACAGAAAAAAATAAAGCCGGGTATTGTCATTGCAATTATTATGTCAGTTGCGGCGGTATTGATTTTCTGTATTGCAATTAAAATACTGCGGGATCCGCAGCAGAAAAATCGTATGATTTTTGACAGCTGGGAAAAGATCATCGCGGCGGGAGAAAATGGTTCCTACGCCAAAAAATATCACATCGGGGATACGAAAGTACTTGACCTCGGAGAGGAAGGTGAGATTTGTATGGAACTTGTCGCGATGGATGCGGACGAGCTTGCGGACGGGAGCGGGAAAGCGCACATGACCTGGATCGCGAAGGATCTGCTAAATACTGAACATTGTATAAATAAGGATAATAAATCATATAATTACGAATGGGAAAAATCAGATATGCGGGCGTGGCTTCAGGAGAGCATCCTGCCCCTGTTCCCGGATGATGTCAGATCAAATATCAAAGAAGTGACCAAGTATTCTTTTGACAGAGACTTAAAGACAATCCCGTCAACAGATACCATATGGATTCCGTCATACAGGGAAGTATTTGTGGGTGCCTATAATGAAGAAGATAATGGCCCGGATTATGCTTCCGTCTTTTCGAATAATGAATCCAGGGTGAAGTACAAAACCGGCACGTCCAGTACCTCAGGGTGGTGGCTGCGGTCCGCTTATGGTCACTCCCAGTATACTATGGTAAGCTGGGAAGGAGACATTCACTACGTTGACTCCGCCGCCGAGTACGGCGTGGCCATCGGCTTTTGTTTATAATCCTCTTATCCGGAAATCCGGCGGGCATTGTCCCGCCGGGTGCAGAGGGGTAATCTTTGACCAGGAGTGAAAGTCAGGATATTTGTAACCTGGGATATTTGCAGCCTGGGATGCTGCGGGACACGGAAGCAGACTTCTGTGATGTGAAAGTGATCATCGGATCCTTGAACACAATCGATGCAGCAGTTGCAGTCAAAGATGGTTTTCATACGGACAAGCTGTTCTGAGTGTTTTCCGGAGGATAAGACAGAACTTCTAACTTAAATGTGTGAACCTTCACCAAAACGAGATAATACATAATCATCTCAGTATCGATCTTAATGAGAGTCCATTGACGACTGAACTTTTTTAAATTCCAAATATAGAAACAATCATCTTACGGAGAGTTCATTAACACAGAAAATGTTTGGATTTATATGAGCAGGAGAACTACTAAAAACTGCGGCCTTTCATCTGCGGATGAAGGGCCGTTTTTTAGATCCTTTTTAGAGCCTTTTCTCGTGGAAAAAAAACAGGAACTATGATAGGGTGGAAGAAAGTTTTTGAAATAACGCAGGTGCGGCAGTCACTACATTTCGCCGGAATGCAGAATAATTCGGATACTGGTTCCGAGGATAGGGACATTGTCATGAACAGCTATGATATCAAATGCAGGATTATAGAGGAAGAGCTGAAAACCTTCTGGCCGCAATGGCGTGTCATACGATGTCTGGGCGAAGGGGCTTTTGGTGACGTCTTTGAGATCCACAGGGATAGTTTCGGGATCCGGGAGAAGTCCGCTCTGAAGATGCTCCGGATCAGGGACGGAGCGGAGACAATGGCATTAATCCCGCCTGAGGGAGAAGCAGTGTCCCGTACACAGGATGGACAGACAAGGATTCCCGAAGCCTTCCGCAATGAGATCCAGATCATGGAAGCGCTGAAGGGGGCTCCCAATATTGTCATAATCGAGGATTTCCATTTGATGAGAGACGAATCCTCCACCATGCTTTTCGTCCGGATGGAGTTGCTCACCAGTTTCCGGCAGATGATGGCGGAAAGGCAGAGAAATCGGGTTCCGTTTACCATCCCTGAAGTCCTAAAGATCGGCAGGGACGTCTGCACTGCATTGATGTTTTGTGAGAAGAAGGGAATCATCCACAGGGATATCAAACCGGCCAACCTGTTCGTAGACGGCTTTGGATACTACAAAGTGGGCGATTTCGGCGTTTCCAGACGCATGGATACGGTCCATGTGGCGCTCACCATGACCGGAATCGGCACGATCTCTTATATGGCCCCGGAAGTCTACAGAGGCGCTTCCTACAACAACACTGTCGATATTTACGCACTGGGGCTTATTCTGTATCAGCTTCTCAATAACTACAGGATCCCCTTCCTTCCGACAGAAGGATCTTATGCGACAAAAGATATTGACAGTGCCAACTATAAACGGCTGCATGGAGAACCCCTGCCTTCACTGAAAGGAATCCGGATCGGAAACGAGACTGTTGATGCCTCCCTGGACGCAATGATCCGGAAAGCCTGCGCCCTCCGTTCTGAAGACAGATACCAGAGCGCGAAAGCATTTTATGAGGATCTGGCTGCATGGGGGACACCCCAGGCAAAACAGCCGCAGGAGAGCATACCGCAGAGACAGCCTCAGGCAAAACAGCCAAACGAAGATATACCGCAGAGACAGCCTCAGGAAAAACAGCCGCAGGAGAGCATACCGCAGAGACAATCACAAAATAACATACCAAAGGAGATACAGCGGCAGAGTATAACACAGCAAGAACAGCTTTCGCAGTCAGAGAAACATTCGCAAAACGAGGGTTTACCTCAGGAGAACGAACAGTACCGGACAACACCTATCTCTTTTGGCAGGGATGTCCCGGACGCTGTAGAGGATACTCACCAAAGCAGAGACCGAGATGCACAGGCAGAGTTGATATCAGGGCAGGATGTAACCGGCTCCTTACATTCACACGGCATTGGTTCGGATGGAAAAGAGCCAGTAAGCGGGAATGGGAAGAAAACCGGGAGAATAGTTTTTGCCATTTCAGCCGCTTTGCTTGTCATAACAGTTTTTCTTATCTGTTTTGTATACAGACCACTGCCTGGTTCGCAACAAAATCCTTCTTTAACATCTGCTTCTGAACTTTCTGATTCTGCTTCTACAGCCTCTGAAGAGATAAAAGGCACAATTTCTGACAGCTGGGAGGAGATCATAGCGGCAGGAGAAGATGGTACCTACGCAGAAAAATACCACATCGGGGACACAAAGGAACTTGACCTGGGAGAGGAAGGCGTGATCCGGATGAAACTTGTGGCGCTGGATACGGACGAACTTGCGGACGGCACTGGGAAAGCCCATATGACCTGGATTGCAAAGGACCTGCTCAATTCTGACCACTGTATGAATGAGGAGCGTACAAGTGAGGGCGGCTGGCCTGATTCTGATATGCGTGCGTGGCTCCGGGAGATTATTCTGCCCCTGTTCCCGGAAAATATCAGATCAAATATCAAAGAAGTGACAAAGTACTCGTACTCCTTTATTGATAAAGGAACAATCTCTTCAGATGATTCGATATGGATTCCGTCAACCAGGGAAGTGTTCGAAATAAATAATTTATGGATTGGGGGTGGTTATGAAGAGAGTGGCGCGAAGTATTCTTCGGTCTTTTATAAACAAAAAGCCAGGAAGAAGTACAAAATAAGCAAGACCAGCACCTCGTGGTGGTGGCTGCGGTCGGTCTTTGGCAACTCCAGTTTCGACCATGTCAGTACGGACGGCAGCTTTGACTGCAACTATGCCAACTACGATGGCGGCGTGGCCATCGGCTTCTGCTTATAATCCACTTATCCGGAAATCCGGCGGGCTTTGTCCCGCCGGGTACAGTGTGTTAATCTTTGACTGGGAGTGCAACCCAGGATATTTGAAACCCGGGATATTTGCAACCCAGGATATTTGCAATCCAGGATATTTGCAACCCGGGATGCTGCGGAACACAGAAGCAGGCTTCTGTGATGTGATAGTGGTCGGTGGATTTGTGAAGGCAATCAATGCAGCAGTTGCAGTCACTTCATTTTGCCGGAATGCAGAATAATACAGATACTGGTTCCGGGGATAGGAAAATTGTCATGAACAGCTATGGTATCAAATGCAGGATTATAGAGGAAGAACTGAAAACATTCTGGCCGCAATGGCGTGTCATACGATGCCTGGGCGAAGGGACTTTTGGTGATGTCTTTGAGATCAACAGGGACGATTTCGGGATCCTGGAGAAATCCGCCATGAAGATGATCCGAATCAGGGACGGAGCGGAGACAGTGGCATTGATTCCGCCTTCGGGGGAAGCTGTATCCCGTGCAAAGGATCAGGATGGATCGACAGAGATCCCCGAGGCATTCCGCAATGAAATCCAGATCATGGAAGAACTGAAGGGCGCTCCCAATATTGTCATAATCGAGGACTACCATTTGAAGAGAGACGAATCTGCCGCAATGCTGTTCGTCCGGATGGAGCTGCTCACCAGTTTCCAGCAGATGATTACAGAAAGGCAGAGAGACCAGCTGCCGTTTACCATTCCTGAGGTCCTGAAGATCGGCAGGGATATCTGCACTGCGCTGATGTATTGTGAAGAGAGAGGGATCATCCACCGGGACATCAAGCCGGCCAATCTGTTCAAAGACAGTTTTGGAAACTACAAGGTGGGCGATTTCGGCGTTTCCAGACGCATGGATACTGTTCATATGGCACTCACCATGACCGGAATCGGCACGATCTCCTATATGGCCCCGGAAGTCTACAGAGGAGAATCCTACAACAATACTGTCGATATTTACGCTCTGGGGCTTATCCTGTATCAGCTTCTCAATAACTACAGGATCCCATTCCTTCCGACAGAAGGATCTTATACTACAAAAGATATTGACAGCGCCAACTATAAGCGGTTCCATGGCGAAGCCATCCCAAGCCTGGCGGGAATCAGGATCGGAGATACGGTGGTGGATGATTCCCTGGACGCAATGATCCGGAAAGCCTGTGCCCTGCGTTCGGAAGACCGTTACCAGAGCGCAAAGGCTTTTAATGAGGATCTGGCCGCATGGGAAACAACCGAGACAAAACAGCCACAGGAGAGCATAGCGCAGAGGCAGCCTCAGGCAAAAAATCCGCAGGAGAGCATAGCGCAGAGACAGCCTCAGGCAAAAAATCCGCAGGAAGACATACCGAAGAGAAAGTCTCAGGAAAAAAAGCTGCACGAAGACAAATCGAAGGGACAGTCGCTGGCAAAAGATCCTCAGGAAGGCATACCAAAGAGACAACCACAGGGAAACCTTCCGAAGAAGATACAGCGGCAGGATATACCACATCAGGAACAGCATTCCCAACGGAGGAAGCACTTAAAAAACGCGGGTTTACCAGGGAATAAGGAACTTTCCGGGACAACATATTTTTCTTTTGTCGAAGATGATCAGGATTCGGGGAAAGATAACCCCAAAAACAGGGTCAGTGAGCCACAGCCCAGGCTGATTTCCGGGGAGGAGACATCCGCTTCAGGAGGCTCACGCAGTCCTGACCTGAAAAGCGATAATAAAGAAAAGCGGAACGGGCAGAAAAAAGGAATACCTGATTTTGTTATTCCTGCAGTTCTGATCGTCATAACGATTCTGCTCCTTTGGAATTATTTTTTTCCTATAAATCTATATTGGAATAATCAAGAACGTCAGCAATCTGCCAAACCGTCCGAACCTACAATAATAGAGGATTCGTCTGCTTCTGGTGAAGTAGTAGAAGGTACGATTTCTGACAGCTGGGATGAGATCATCGCGGCAGGAGAAGATGGTACCTACGCGGAAAGATACCACATCGGGGACACGAAGGAACTTGACCTGGGAGAGGAAGGCGTAATCCGAATGGAACTCGTGGCGCTGGATGCGGACGAACTCGCTGACGGCAGCGGGAAAGCCCATATGACCTGGATCGCTAAGGACCTGCTCCATTCTGACCACTGTATAAATGAGGATGGCACAAAAGAAGGCGGCTGGCCGGAGTCGGATATGCGGACCTGGCTTCGGGAGAGCATCTATCCCTTGATTCCGGAGAATGTCAGATTGAATATCAAAGAAGTGACAAAGTACTCGTACTCCTTTTTTGATGCAGGAACAATCTCTTCAAATGATTCGATATGGATTCCGTCAGCAAGAGAAGTGTTCGAAATAGATGATTTACGCAATGGGGAGTATCATGAAGGGAGTGGCGCAGATTATTCTTCGGCCTTCTCTGATGATGAATACAGGGTGAAGATCATGGCCGGCACGTCTGACGCCTCGTGGTGGTGGCTGCGGTCGGCCAATAGCGGCAACCATTTCAACTATGTCAGGACGGACGGCAGCTATAGCATCAGCATTGCCAACATCGAGGGCGGCGTGGCCATCGGCTTCTGCTTATAATCCACTTATCCGGAAATCCGGCGGGCTTTGTCCCGCCGGGTGCAGCGGGTTAATCTTTGACCGGGAGTGCTGATAGATATATTTCAGCTGAAAACAGGGTAAGTAACCTGCCCATCGGGTTGTCCGTTCTCTGTCCATAACAAATTTTATAAAGCGATAGATGAAAAATAAAAAAAAGATCATAGAAAACCACCTGTCTTATTACACCTGATTCCTGAACAAGGGGACGGCCCTTTTGAACCGCAGGAGACAGGGGACGGTTCTACGTCTCCTCCCTTTCCGAAAGGAGACAGAGAACCGTCCCCTTCCTCCCCGATGTATCACTGTAAACAGAAAATCCATGTGAAAGAGCATAAACGGAGGACGGGAAGTGAAGACAGCTTATGAAGAAGACTATCAAGGGAACAGAAAAAAAATCCTGATCCTCGGGGCGGGAAATGCCCAGATCGATCTCATCCGGTATTGTAAGCGGATGGGCATGGAAGTTCTGGGATGCAGTTATAGTGACACGGATCCCGGCATCCCGCTGCTGGATCATTTTGAACAGATTAATATCACGGATGTTCCGGGTGTAATCGCATATGCGGAGCGCGAGTCAGTAGACTTTATCTACAGTGTCGGAAGTGATATAGCGATGCCGACAGCAGCCAGGGCCATGGACGCACTTGAAATGCCCTGCCTTTTTCCGGTCTGGGCAGCTGATGTCGCGTGTGAAAAGGGGAGGATGCGGACACTGCTGGGAAAATCCCAGTGGAACACGCCATACAAATGCTTCCGGAAACTGGAGGAAATTGACGACTGGACGCTGTTTCCTGCCACGATAAAACCCGTGGATTCCCAGGGACAGCGCGGAGTATCCCGTGTGGAAAATGCCGGGGAGATCCCTGCTGCTGTAGAACATGCCATTGCCTTTTCAAGGAACGGAGGCATGATCATAGAAAAATACATCAACGGGCCGGAAGTCTCTGTCAATCTATTTCTGGAAAACGGAGAAATAACCTTTAAGATGATCACAGACCGGGAATCATTTTCCGAATATCCCGGCGGCATCATTCACCGCCATTATATTCCGTCGCGGTTTACAGGTACTGAGACCGAAACCTCGATCCTGGCGCTGGCCCGGGATGTTGCTCAGATACTGCATGTCACAGACGGTCCGATGTACTTTCAGATAAAAGTTGAAGACGGAAAACCGAGGCTGATTGAAACCTCTCCGCGTCTGGATGGCTGTCATCTATGGCGCCTCATCCGTAGTTACTGCGGTACGGATCTGCTGGAAATGACGGTCCGCAGCCTTCTGAAAAAAGACAGACTGCAGAGAACGGATGATTCTGCAGCAATCGGATCGGGCGGTCAGGACGGCCGGGAAGACTTAAGAGAAAAGGAACTGTATACTGATGACAGTCAGAGACATAATCAGAGAGCAGCTGCGCAGGAGGCGGCAGAAAAACTGCCGCGAATGGTTCTGGAGTTCTTTTGCGAAGCTCCCGGTACCGTTTTCAGACAGAGCAAATATGCGGATCTGCCGGCTTCTTATATTCAAATGTATTATCGTGACGGAGAAAAGGTAAAAACAGTCAATGGCTATATGGAAAAATGCGGATACCGGATCATCAGAGAAGATGAGCTGCAATGATCCCGGAAAGCCCGCTTCGAAAACATACTTTTTGCTTCATCTGAATATCATGATTTTTTCCTTCACCGGGATTTTTTCCAAGTTTGCCGCGGATTCCATCAGTGCCAGGGGGCTGCTCAGTCCCTGGAGTCTGCTGTGGGGATTTCTCATTCTTGCAAACTGCGCAGTGTATGCCATATTCTGGCAGCAGAATCTGAAGCGATTCCCTGTAAATGTGGCTTATGCACACAGCGCTGTCTATAATATCTGGAGCCTGATCTGGGCAGTTCTGATTTTTTCGGAAACAATCAATCGAGGGAATATCATAGGTACTATCCTGATCATTGCAGGTATTCTGCTGATCCGGGGAGAGTAATGGCAAAGAACCGGCACGAATTAAGCCATACCCCTTGCCCCGGTGGTGAATGGATTCCGAATGGGTGAAGCACTGTGATGGCACAGGCTGCCCGAAGCAGTGAGTGGCTTTAATAATCACTTTAATAATCATATGTAGATTATGTCACACAGCCATGGAAAGGAAGTAAGAGTGCGATGAATAATACTGTGATGATTCCGGCCTTGATTTTGCTGAGCGCATGCATGGCTGCCGGTGCGCAGATTCTGCTCAAAAAAAGCACAAAGAAAAAACACAGCGGAATACTTGGAGAATATCTGAACCCCTATGTTATCATTTCTTATATAGACTACTTTCTGGTTCTGGCGCTGAATATTTTTTTGTTCACTAAGATGGATTACCGTTATGGTGTCATCTCCAATTCCCTTGCTATTGTTCTTGTAATGCTGATGTCCCGCCCATTACTGGGAGAAACCATCACAGCGCGCAAATGGGCTGGAACAATGCTTGTCGTGGCGGGAGTACTTTGCTTTTCCCTGATCAGGTAACATTCAGGACTTGCTCGCTGTTTATTCATACATGTGGCCATGGGCGAGTGCCCGCAAACATGTATGAATAAACTACGCGCTGCTCCGCTCTTACGAGCTCACGCATCGCTCCACATATTCGCACCCCGCCCCGCGGCGGCCGCTTTGGCCTTCTATGAGGGACTCGCCGGAAATGCCTGCGGGAAAATCCTTTATTGCAGTCGATTTACTTAAAAAAATTTGTTAATATAGAAAGCAAATGGGGCATGGGAGAACATTCCATTACAGCTTTTTGAAAAATTAGATATCGGGACAAATTGTCGGTGCTGAGTCCACCGGTGCCGATTGCAAAGCAGGAATAGCAGAGAAAGGAGAAAAATCGAATGATACTTCATCAGATCATCACGTCACTGCTGGAAACAGATGCCTACAAGCTGTCCATGGGGCAGGCAATATACCATTATTTCAGCAGATACAAAACGACATGGACCTTTAAGTGCAGAAATAAAGACGTGCATTTTACTCCTGAGATGGTACGTGAGATTCGTCAGCAGATCCAGGTTTACTGCAATTTGCGGTTTACAGAGGACGAACTGGCCTATATTGACAAGATCCGCTGGATCAAAGGTTCCTATGTCGATTTTCTCCGTCTCTGGAAGCCCAGGTTCGAAGATTTCGAGATCACGGATGATGCGGAATGCGGGCTTTCCATTGAAACCAGAGGAACCTGGCTCAATACGTCCATGTATGAGATCCCGGTTCTTGCCATTGTGAACGAGGTATACTTCCGCATGGCACATGGTTACGACAGTCTGTTCGCGGACTTCAAGGAAAGGCTTGAAGAGAAAATCGGATGGCTGCAAAGAGATGAACTGTGCATCGGAACGTTCAGTGAATTCGGGCTCCGCCGCAGGCTTTCCTCGGAAGCGCAGGATCTTGTGGTCAGGCGCCTGAAAGAGGCGGACCTCGGCAGTTCTGATTTTATCGGAACATCCAATGTATTCCTTGCAAAGAAATATGGCCTTGTTCCGGTCGGAACGATGGCACATGAGTGGATCATGTGCGTCGGACAGGGACACCACAGTCATAATCCCGCATATTCCAACCATTATGCGCTGAACGCATGGGTGAAGGAATACGGTGTCCTGAACGGAATCGCGCTTACGGACACAATCACAACAGACTGCTTCCTGCGTGATTTTGACCTCACTTTTGCCACTCTGTTCTCCGGCACACGGCATGATTCCGGTGATCCGTATGAATGGGGAGAGAAGATGCTCTCCCATTATGAGTCTTTGGGAATCGACGCAAAGACCAAGACCCTGCTGTTTTCCGACAGCCTGAATTTTGAAAAAGCTGATGCTATAAACAGCTATTTCCGCGGCAGGGCTAAGGTTGCGTTTGGAATCGGCACATACCTGTCCAATGACACAGAAGTACCGGCGCTGAACATAGTCATGAAGACTACTGCCTGCAACGGGCAGGCAGTTGCAAAATTGTCAGATACACCGGGAAAAGGGATGTGCAAGGATGAGGGGTACATCCAGTTTCTTGAATCCTGTATCCGATGGAGGATGGAACACAAGCCGCATACGTGGGCAAAGTGAGAAAGAAGGCTCTTCCAAAGACAGAATATATGGCAGGCAGCGAGGAGCCAGGGCACTTTTGGGATAATTTAAGATCATGATATGTTAAAAGCAGCGGTGCAATCTCCTGATGGGAATGCACCGCTTTATTATTCTTTTACAGAAATACATTGTCATTGAAGGATTTTCTCAGAATTACAGCCAGTTCTCCGGGTGTCTTATTGATATCCTTTGTAAGCCAGATCTGAATAAAACCATAGATGGCGGATGCTGAAGCGGCGGCGCATAGAAGAAATTCGTCCTGCCGGTCAGGCGCGCTCGTTGATAAGACCCTCTGCATGACTTTTTTATTGATGATTTCCAGGCAGGCTCCTGACAGATAGTGCTCTGCATGGTCAGAAAACAGCACCTTTAATTCTGATTTCCGTTCTGAAATATAGGCCAGACATTCCTCCAGTGCAGAACCGGTGTCCTTTGACTCCTTTATCTGGCACTTATCGGATGTGGCAGCCGGGAGTCGTAGTCGTCCTCTGCAGAGGAAACATCCGGGTCTGAAGGGAAAAAAGACACCTTTAACCACATGCAGTTTATCCACTTCACAGAGACTGAAGATGGCCTGAAGGCAGATATGTGCTGGGCAAAGTAATATCGTTTTCGGATGTAATCCTGAAAGGACTCCGGAGGCAGAAAAGCCGGTGCGCTGCTATTTATAAATAATAAAAAGCTGCCCCCGTACAGACATTATTTTTAGTGTCCTGTATGGGGGCAGCTCTTATTCTTATGACACGGCCCGCGTAATGTATATTCCGCCTTGCGGCGGACGATGGCCGGTCGGGGTATTGACACGGCCCTTGTAATGTATATTCCGCCTGGCGGCGGACGCGGGCCGGCCGGGGGGCAGAGGGCGGCGAGGCCGCCTCTACCCTGTTATAAGCGGCAAAGCCTTATCAGCAGATCAGTGGAAAATGGAATCGAAGCCTGTCTGCTCTATGATCTCCTTCACAGCCTCATTTTCGCCGTGAAGCGAAACCCCGCCCTTGCAGGCCTTGTGTATAAGCAGCAGGACTCGCAGACCGGCGGAAGAGATATAGTCGAGGCGGCTTCAATCCACATCCACGGCCTCTATGGCCTGCTCTGCTTTGTCTTTTCAAAGAAGGACAGCAGGTCCTGCTTATTCGATCGGGCTTAGCGGATAGCAGTGTATCATCCCTTCTGCCTTAAAGTACTCTGCGAGGGCGAGGGGACAGCCCGCCGCAGGATTTCACCAGATCGCGATGCGGTCTTCGGGAGCAAGATACATATTATCTCCCTCGGTGATACCGTAGAAATCAAGGAATTCGTCATACTGCTGCAGAGTGGCGTTAATGCGCAGGTAGTTCATGGGGTGAACGTCCTCCAGGCGCACCATGGCCATCGCGAGGCTGTCTAAACATGCATAGCGATCAGCGAAGGCACGGAAGAATTTGTCATAATCGAAATCCTCTTTCCCGGCTGCGATGCGAAGAATGCATTTTACTGCTGCCATATCCGCACAGGCTTCGCCCTTCATGTTGTCGCCGTCAAAATCCTGGCCTTCCCACGGATGCATCGCATTATAGTAGGCTGCCAGCTTTTCATTCCTTTTGAGGAAAGCGGCACGGTCTTCTTCGGTCCACCAATTATTCATATTTCCGTCTTTATCGTACTTTGAACCTTCCGCGTCGAATGCGTGCGAAATCTCATGCGCGATGCCGACTCCCACTTTCGCATAGAGTTCTTCATCTGATATGCCCGGGTGATAGTTATTGCCCTGTGCAAATCCGGCATAGATATAGATTCCGTTGACAGCAGGCTCATAGCTGCAGTTGACGCCAAACGGAAAGCTGTCCCAGGAAGTTTTGTCATAAGGTTCGGATGCCTTCGAGACCTCCTTTCCATGCTCATGTTTTTTGAGCGCGCGGTATGCTTCCCATAAGGTGCCGCCATCTTCTTTTGCTGCAAAGTCCACATCTTCGAAGCTGTAAGGCTCCCAGCTGTCCGGATACAGAACATTTTTGGACAAATGATCCAGTTTTGCGTAAGCACCGGCGCGGGTCTCGTCTGAAATAAAGTCTGCTTCGTCGATGATGCCGCGATAGGCAGCAACGATCTCGTCAACAAGCTTCGAAATGCGCTCTTTATCCTCGGGATTGGTATAGTTTTCCACATAAAGCTGTGCGACTGCCCAGCCGAGGTGCATGTTCACATCGCTATAAGCTTCGGACTCAGGATATGTTTCCCTGTCTGACTCGGGAGGTCCTTCATGATTAAGAGCTGAGAAGCACTCGTTGACCAGCACATAACTTTCCCAATCCAGGACATCTGCCATTTTCCAGATTCCCTCCATGATGAGATAGTCCCGCATAAGCGGAAGATTTTCTTCCGTATAAAGCTTATTCAGGTTTTCAAAATATACCGGATCCTGAATATAATACTTGTCCATCGCGGGATATCCGTCGGCCTTCTCCAAAGTCTCCAACAGAGGTACATTTGGGGTGATCGCCATCAGATCGTCCCTGGTGTAGAGATGATCAATATCATTCGTGAATTCTGAACTGTCGTCTTTTTCCTCATCAGGATCGTATGAATTCACCGCCGTCTCCCACGCAAAACAGTTATCGATTTTCTGCGCTGCTTCCTCTTCACTGTATCCGAGCTTTACCAGCATTTTCTGTAAAAAAGTGGTAAATACCTCTTTCTGGTATTCCCCTTCATCAGTCATCTCCCGATATTCGGCACGATCCTGGAGAAGATAGTAACCGTATTTCACAGAAAGCATGCTGTTACCCGGTTCTTCCGGATCCTGCCTGGCTTCCTGTGTCCAAAGACAGCAGAGACGGTTTTCCCCCGGCGTATTGACCAGGTATTCTGTCATATCATCGAGACTTTTAATCCCTTCCACAACATCGACCATTTCTTTTAAAGGAGCGACGCCGACGGCATCCCGGGAGTCCCAGTCAGCAAGGAGATAGTAGTAGTCATAAGCGAGTCTGGCATCGTGATTTTCCGGGACGGGCCCGTGGAACATAGCCTTTCTGTCAGCGTCAGCCTTTATCGTTATATCAACGAGGTCTCCGGCTGTGCCATACCTTTCCGGAATCTCGAAGGAGAGAATCCTGTCTTTGTTGGCCCAGAGAGCAAAGTTATCCTTCGGGTCTGCAGGTGTGTCAGCGGTCACGTTGCCGATCAGATCGATATTCATCCACGGAGTGCCGGTAGTGTAATCGATCTCCTCAGAAGAGTTTTCTGCAGCGGGGACTCCGGAACTGTTCCAGGCAGAGGTCTCTTCTGAAACGCTCCACAGCAGTCGTCTCTGCGCTTTTCTCTGCAGCATCTTCCTTAGGATGGTTCCCTGCAGCAGCGCAGGAAACCATGGAGAGACAAAGAATACCGGTTGCGAAAATAGTGATTGCTTTTTTCAATGGTTCTCCTTTTTTGCTGAGGTAAAAATTTTTTACTGAGGTAAAATTTTTTTACTGAGGTGAAAATTTTTTACTGAGGTAAAATTTTTTTACTGAGGTGAAAAATCCTACTGTGGTAAAAATTTTCTACTGTGGTAAAAAATATTGACTGCGGTATAAATTTTTTTCTGCGGTATAAATATTGAAAACTCGCCCGGCTGGCCGCTTAGCTGAGTACGGGCTGCCTGTAAGGCAGCATTTTACGCACGCGTGGTGCATCCAAGGCACCTTTGGTGTGTCGGAGAGTTTATTCTTCATCGCGGGGTTGTACCCACGATGAAGAGAGTTTCCGTCGAAGACTTTTGCCCGCGTATCCCACGCTTGTCTGAAGTCACGGTATTGCGCGATGAAGAATAAATTTAAACGTTTTCTATGCTTCTATTGTACTTGTTGTAAAAAATATATCAATCCGGAAAGGGTGGGGAAAGATAAGAAAAAATTGCAATTGCCTGCCTTATACTAAAGTGTTACTCTTTATTTAATGAAGCAGCAGCATTAAGGAAAAGACTAAATATTTTGCTCAATTAATTTACGTAAATATGGAGGTTAAACTGATGAAAAAGTACATCTCGATTCTACTGGCCTCCGTTCTGAGCGCTTCGCTTCTTGCGGGATGTGGCGGTTCCGGCAGTTCCGGCCAGAAGCCGGCGGCAGAGACCCGGGAGCAGGCGACACAGACTGAGGGGACAGAGGAAGCCCGGCCTGCCGAAGATGCGGCTCAGACCGGGGGAACAGAGAAGGCCCAGACTTCCGAAGACGCGGCTCAGGCGGATGCGGCCCAGGATAGCACTCAGGCAGCTGCTGACGCAGCAGCAAACCCCGGTGATTATCTGGTCTTCGTCAAGGACGCGGAGACAATGGCCCCGATCCAGAATGTCAGATTGCAGTTCTGTTCTGATTCCCTGTGCCAGATGGGCAAGACGGATGAGAACGGATTGGCCTCTTTCCATTCAGAAGATCCCGGAACGTTTACAGTACACATGATGAAGGTCCCCGACGGCTACGTGAAAAGCGAGGAGGAGATAACACTCGACAAAGACAACTGCTCAGCGGTTTATTTTCTGGATAAAGAGGGAGCAGAGTCCCAGACCGGGGCGGATTCTGTCAATACCGAAAGCACAGAGTCTGATATGGTTTTGGATCTCCCTTTAACAGGATTCACTTTTAACGCCCCGGAAGAATTCAAACATGTGTTAGGAGAGATCAGGACAAATGATGTAGGTGAAGTCAGTGTCGCCTCCGACGTAGTGGCAGGATAAGCTTGAGGAGGCGTACAAGTTTTGGCAGGAAGCCGCGACTACAAACAATTTCAAAGACCGGATCACGGTCAAAGAGCCTTTTTCACCTTACCCCGATGTTGAGGATGGAGCAGCTGTATCTTTTGAAACAAAGGATCTGGATGGAAATCCGGTTACTTCCCAGGAACTGCTCGCCGGCCACAAGATCACTATGATCAATGTCTGGGCTACATGGTGCATTAACTGCAGAGTAGAGATGGAAGCTCTGGAAGCATTGAATAAAGAGTGGGCTGACCTGGACTGCCAGATCATCGGTATCTGCACTGAACTGGATGATGACGATGTCCAACAGGCCATTAAGATCCTCGAGGACAATGGCGTTACTTACACCAACATCAGACAGACGGATGAGCTTGCGAAAACTCTGCTTACGGTTGGCATGCCGACTACCTATTTCGTTGACAGCGAAGGCAGAGTACTGACCCTTCCCGTAAGAGGAGCATATTTTGATAAATACAGGGAGAGGCTCGAAGAGGCGCTGAAGGCTGTCGAATAAATCGAAGAAAACCCTCCTGATAATGCCGGCAGAATATCGCGGCAAACCGCGGTAATTTGCCGCAAAACAGGTCTGTGAAAAAGGACTGATTTATATGGTCCGTATACTTTTTGTTTGCCGCAGCAGTGTGTTCATTTTTGCCTGAAGCCCTTGTATTTTCTGAAATTCCGGGAATTCCGGGCAGGAATTTGGGACACATTTGGGTCAGTTGATAGTTGTGATATGGCTCGTAACTGCCGGTGTAAGCTCTTTCAAGAAGAGACTGCACCGGCTGTTTTGTAAATCTGTTTATGAAGACGGAAATCAGATCATGAAAAACTATGATATAAAATGTAAAGTCATCGAGGAGGAACTCAGGTCCGTGTGGCCGGAGTGGCATGTAGCGGGCCGTCTGGGCGGCGGTACCTTCGGGGATGTATTCCAAATCTACAGGGACAATTGCGGGATCCGGGTGGATTCTGCCCTCAAGGTCATCCAGGTCAGCAGCTCAGAGTCCACAGTGGCCATGCCCATCAACAGGAATGACGACCTGCAGATGGAAGATGAAATCCCTGACGAGCTACGCAGTGAGATCCAGATCATGGAGGCGCTGCGCGGAGCCCCCAATATCGTTGCCATAGAAGATTTTCATTTCAAGAAAGATGGACTGACCTGCTCCCTTTTCGTGCGGATGGAACTGCTCACCAGCCTTCAGAAGATCCTGCAGGGCCGGGCCGGACAGCGCAGTCTGTCCTCCATACGGGAGATTATCAAACTGGGCAGGGATGTCTGCACAGCACTGATGTACTGCGAAAAAAAGGGCATCATCCATCGGGATATCAAACCGGAAAACCTGTTTGTGGACAGGTTCGGTGATTACAAGGTAGGGGACTTCGGCGTCTCGAGGCGCATGGACACGGTACACGTCGCCCGGACCATGACCGGCATCGGCACGATCTCCTATATGGCGCCCGAAATCTTCCAGGGGCGTTCATACAATAATACGGTGGACATCTACTCCCTCGGACTTGTCCTCTATCAGCTCCTCAATAGCGGCAGGATGCCCTTTCTTCCGGCAAAGGGATCCTATGCAATGCGGGATATCGACAGTGCCAATTACAAACGTCTGCATGGTACGCCTGTTCCCGCTCTGGTTGGAAAATCTTGTGCCGGAGAACCTATAAGTGACTGGCTGGACGCCGCTGTCCGGAAGGCCTGCGCTGTGGATTCTGCGGAACGCTACCAGACTGCAAAAGAATTTTATAATGCACTCTCCTATGGGGAAACGGAAAGAGACCGACAGGCGGAAGAGGAAGAAAAGCAGCGCAAGGAAGAGGAAAGGAAGCGGCAGGAGGAAGAGGAAAGAAAACAGCGCGAAAAAGAGGAAAGGAAGCGGCATAAGGAGGAAAAACGTGCAGGCAATAATGAACCTGTGGGCATCGGAAAGGGGCTCCTGATCTTCATTGGGGTGGCGCTGCTGTTAGTCATTTTGAGCGTGAGAGGCCTCCCCGGACCTCCCGGGCCAGGACCGGCAGATCCTCCGGGGAAAGGTAATACTACGGAAACAGGTGGTACTGCACATACAGAAGAGGAAACAGGAGGTGGTTCAGGGAAAAGCGGTACCGGGGAAGAATCAGTATCCTACGCTGACATTGTACGTAAGTATGATAACAATTATGGAACGTTGTCATTTGATAATGACAATGGCATTTATCTGGGAGTATTTCTGGCGAAACTAATCGACTTTGACCAGGATGGTTCCGACGAACTGCTCATCGGATACTCAGAACCCATCGAAGATGTAAGTATTATACCTGCGCCGAAACTGGATGTCTGGACCATGGAGAACGGCGTTCCTGTTCAAGCTTATAAAGGGGCAAGAGTCGCGCACGGTGACATAGGTTCACACTGTGCATATTGTGACCTTGACGGGATTTATTATCTCTGTACCGGAACCTCGGGCTATGCGCTTGATCTCATCTTGTTATCGCTCGAAAACGGCAGCTTCACCCAATCTCTCACCCTGCAGGCTGATCGGGCTGACTCGAATTATGCGATTAACGGAGCGGTCATGGATCAGGACCAGTGGAATGAACTCTACCAAAAAATCGAGAATAATTCCGAAGGGCACTATTACTCCGGCATAATAGACAATACTGTCTATGAGACCAAAGAAGCTTTGCAGGAAGCGATCGCAGAGGACTACAAGGTGTTCGGTATGTGATCAAATTAACGGAGAAATCTTAGAGTAAAAAACGGCAGCAGCAGCCCTTCCGGGGAGTCTGCTCAGACTTGCCTTGAGAGCGGCAGTTCCATCCGGTGATTTTCCAGGAGAGCCTGATCGTTCAGGATCTCCTGGGCCGGTCCGTCTGCCACGATCCGGCCGTCCGAGAGCAGGATCACGCGGCTGCAGGTGTCCAGGATCATGTCCAGATCGTGGGATGTGATCAGCTTTGTCTGCTCCATCCCGCGGATCGTGTGAATGACGATCCTTCTGTTATAGGGATCCAGGGAGGAAGTCGGCTCATCCATCAAGACCGCGTCGGGCTCCATGGCAAGGATGGTTGCGATGGCAGCCATCTTTTTTTCTCCGCCGGAAATCTTGTGGTTATAGCGGTGCTTGAGATCTTCGAGATGTAGTCTTTTCAGGACAGCATCCACACGGGCATCCGCTTCCTCACGGCTGAGCATATAATTGAGAGGAGCAAAGATCATGTCTTCATAGACGGTAGGCATGAACATCTGGTTGTCGGAGTTCTGCAGGACAAAACCCAGCTTGCGCCGGATCTGGGCCAGGGTATCTCTTCGGACTTCGACACCGTCCACCATGATCTTTCCTTCCCCCTCCAGCAGACCCAGCAGCAGCTTCATGACGGTGGATTTCCCCGCTCCGTTGGCTCCGATCAGGCCGACCGCCTCTCCCTTTTCAATGCGGAAGGACAGGTCCTTCAGGACCGGATGGTCCTTTTCATAGGCAAAGTTTACATTCTGAAATTCGATCATTTCTTTTCTTCTATCTCCTGTTTACCGCTCGATGACGCGAACTGTTGCTATCTCCTGTTTACCGCTCAAGGACGCGAACCGTTTCCTACGACGGGATTTATGTTTATGACCGGATCCAGGTTTAAGACCGGATCCAGGTTAAGACCGGATCCAGGTTTAAGGATCGGATTCATGCTCAGTTTTCCTGTCAGATTCACACAATGATCCCGCCTAGAAATTCAGCCAGCCTGACTCCCCGCAGAAGGAAACAGACTGCGGCACTGATCAGCAGGTACAAAGCGTCGCGCCTGCAGAAGGGTTTGATGTCCGCATAGTGGAAATGCTGGTGGTAGCCCCGCAGTAGCATGCTGGAGTACAGCTCCTGCGCCCGGTCCATACTGCGCAGCAGGAGCTGGCCCAGAAAGGATCCCCATGCCGAGATGTGGATTCCCTTCTGACCCGGTGCACGCAGGTGATAAGCGTCCGTCATCACAGCGAGTTCCTCTGTCATCACACCGACGTAGCGATAGGTCAGCAGCAGGAGTGTGGTGAGCATGCCCGGGACATGGAGGATCCTAAGGGCTGCACAGAGGCTGTCGATCGGCGTCGTTGCCATCATAAGGAAGGAGGCCATGAGGCAGAAGACCCCCTTGAGCATCAGGGTGAGCATGGAGAGGATGCCGCCGGTAATGACGAAGCTCCCCAGCTGCAGGACAGGGGTCCTGTCAAAAAAGGGATTAAAGAGCCCGACAGCCATCACGAGGGGCAGTATGATCCGCAGTTTGTAAAAACAGCTTCTCACATCGATTCCGCTGATCTGGTAGAGCAGGACAGGCCACAGAACCATGGGGACCAGCCCTCCAAGATCATACTTGTCAAAGGAGAGT
This sequence comes from Lachnospiraceae bacterium, assembly GCA_045117315.1. Lineage (GTDB taxonomy): Bacteria > Bacillota > Clostridia > Lachnospirales > Lachnospiraceae > CAG-791. The sequence continues at coordinate 23,458 of JBGUNJ010000033.1, forward strand.
GTGACCAGTATGTAGAGAATCGTGGATCCCAGCTTGACGGTGGGATGAAGAGTGTGGATCGGGGACTTGCGGGCGGCAAGCGCATCCATTTCGGAAAGCTCCCGCAGGGCTTTTTGCATTTTGTTCATAGAAATATTCCAGGCACAGAGGGATCTCTTTTGAGAGGTCCAGTGGACATCGACACATATGAATAAACTGCATGGTATTCCGCTCGTACGAGCTTTTGACACAATGCTTATTCTTCATCGCGCAATACCCGTGACTTCTGTCGTGGGATACGCGGGCAAAAGTCTTCGACGGAAACTTGCTTCATCGCGCAAGACTCACGAGCGAGTCTTGAATCTTCATCGCGCAAGACTCATGAGCGAGTCTTGAATCACGTTTAAAAGAGGGGCATCCGCCGATGCCCCTCTTAATTTTTTGAAAAAGCGATTTTGACTGTATGAAACAATCAAAACATAGACATTAATACCATCCCTGTATTTTCGTCAGAGGAAAAAGCAAGTGACCGGCTGCGAGTTTACAGGTTTAAGGGATGATCGGGGGCTTTTCTTTTGCGGAAGAAGCCGCCCGCCAGGCAGATCAGAACTGCAGCGCCTGCCACCAGGACAGAGCCTACGATGCCTGAGACCGTGGTCCCGACGGCTGTGTCGCTGTCGGCGAAGGCATAGTCCGGCAGGAAGGAGGTTTTCTCCTGAATCTGGCCGGCAGTTTCCGCAGCCTTGCTGGAAACGCCGAAATTCTCCTCATCCAGCCCCATGTTCTCGGCATAGCCTGCTTCCGTATTGCCGAACAGTGCCCATTCCAGGCCGTCCGGATTGGAACTGGCCAGCAGGCTCAGGCCGCCGCCGACTACCAGCGTCACAACAGCGAGCGTGGCAATGACAGACCTGAGAGACCGCCGGGAAGAGCTGCTCTGTGCAGGTGTGATGCACTGCAGCAGTTCCGGCCGTGATTCATAGACAAAGACCAGAACAGCGGAGGTGATCAGGCCTTCAACCAGGCCGATCGCCAGATGAATGGGCTGCATCAGGGCGACAAAAGCACCAAAAGGCAGCTCGGTAATGCCCGAGAGACTGGTCTCCAGAACAACGGAGAAAGCGCCCATCTGCAGGGTGATTATACAGCCCAGGATCGAGGCGGCGATGATTCTTGAGCGCTGAGCGGATCTGCCCTCCCCGAACAGATGGCTCTGCATGATTGGCCGCCAGATCAGATAATAGCCGACGAAACACCCGTAAAAGGCCATGTTCCATATGTTGGCGCCCAGGGCCATGAGGCCTCCATCGGCAAAGAAGAGGCATTGGATGGCCAGAATCACGATCATGGAAAGAAAACCGGCCTGAGGTCCCAGCAGGGCGGAGAGCATCATGCCGCCGCACATATGTCCTGAAGAACCGGTGCCCGGAATGGTGTAATTGATCATCTGCCCGGCAAAGACCAGTGAGGCAGTGACCGCCATAACGGGAAGTTTCTGCGGTTCATCGTCTTTTTTTAATTTGTAAATGGATATCCCTGCGGCTGTACCGGAAAGCGCGTACATGGTTGCAGCCACGGGGGGAGCGAGTAAAGCGTCTGCCATATGCATAGTGATTTTACCTCCTGTTAAATCTTACGCTTCAGTATAAAATACTTTTGTGAAAGCACACAAGCCTCCTTGGGGGATATAGATTTCTTATTTTTTGTGTTTCTCGCGGCAGGGTATGCCCTTTTTCGGGAGGTCTTTATACTCACTGAGTTTCCCGGAAACCCGGACAGGAAGCTGGAACACTTTTGGGACAGTTGAAAGACGTGATATAGCTCAAACCACTGGTGCAATCTCTTAATCAGGGAGACTGCACCGGTGGATTTCTGCACGTCAAAAGCAAGAAATATTTCCTGTTTTGGACGGGGATCCTATAAATACGCGGCTGTGTACTTTCAGGCCCTATTTCGGCAACTAAACATAGACCGAGTTCGCGGAAGATTTTCAGGAGTGTGCTGAGATTCGGTATGCTTTTGCCTTCCTGATTTCCCGCCTGGGCTCTTTTTGACTGGTGGAAAAGAGAGCGGAAGTGTGGTAGGGTGGAAGTGTTATAAATGACATTAAAGGATTAAGAGTGAAAAATCTTGCTGATGCAAGATTTTTCACTCCGGATGTTTGTGCCGCGAGACGGCCCAAACATCCTGTGATCCCATCGGAGAAAACGCCTTCGCGTATTTCTCCTCGGGTGCCGCTCTTGCGAGCGGCATGGCCGGAAAGAGTGAAAAATCGCGCCGATGCGCCGCAAACCTTCTCTGGATTCCATCACCGAATATCGCCAATTCAACATATGTTAACTGTTAACGACAATGGTATCGTCAAGGGAGGTATTGTGGCAGATCGCGATTTATCGTTACTGATCTGTACACGCCCTTTCGAAGGGCGTGTACAGTAACTGGCGAAAATCCCATTCCAAATCGCTGCGCGATGGGATTTTCGTCGTAAAACTCGGGCTTTTCGCGAAAAAAACACTGTTTCGCATTTTCGCGAAAAACGCCTCGAATTTCGTGCCAGTCTGAAAAGTAACGATTTATCTATTCTGGACAATAAGGAGAAATCTCAAAATGAATAATGAAGTTCTGGCAAAAAAACACACATTGTGCGAAAAAGCACCGTTTCTGGCCATGATATTGGGATGCCTGATCGCTTCAGTAGTTATAGGTGTACCCACTGCGCTGGCAGGGAACTCGTTCGTTGGGCAGATCGTTCCATGCATTGCGGCGGCAGTCTTTTTGATCGGTTTTAACAGATGGTTCGCGCCTGAGTTTAGGGGCGTTTTTAAAGCGGGCATTTCTGCCGGGGAAATACTCATTATATCCTTACCGTTTCTATTCAAATTAGTGTTTTCATATGCTGCAACAGTTTTTGACAGCGGATTCTATTTCAATCCGACATTGCTCAGCCTGGCTATGGCTTTGGCTGCGGGCTTTTTTGAGGAGACCATTT
>JBGUNJ010000034.1:0-2050 GCA_045117315.1 Lachnospiraceae bacterium
CCAGCTCCCCAAGGATGTCTGGTATCTCAAGATCACCGAGTACGCGGACAAGCTGCTCACCGGTCTGGACACTGTCGATTATCCCGAGAACATCCGTCAGCAGGAAGTCAACTGGATCGGCAAGTCAACCGGCGCCTTCGTCAATTTCACCCTCAAGGATATCGACGAAAAGCTGGAGATCTATACCACTCGTGCGGACACCCTCTTCGGCGTGACCTTTATGGTCATGGCCCCCGAACATCCGCTGATCGACAAGTATGCGGACCGCATCTCCAATATGGCCGATATCGAAGCCTACCGCGCGGAATGCGCCAAGAAGACCGAGTTTGAGCGCACACAACTGGTCAAGGATAAGACCGGTCTCAAGATCGAAGGTCTGTCCGCCATCAATCCCGTGAACAACGAAGAGATCCCGATCTTTATCGCTGACTATGTCATGATGGGATACGGCACAGGCGCCATCATGGCCGTCCCCGCTCACGATCAGCGTGACTGGGAATTCGCGACCAAATTCGGCGTTCCGATCATCGAGGTCATCAAGGGCGGCGACATCTCCAAAGAAGCCTACACAGGCGACGGCGAGATGGTCAACTCCGGTTTCCTCAACGGCCTGACAAATAAAAAAGATTCAATCGCAAAAATGATCGAGTTCCTTCTTGAAAAGGGCATCGGCCACGCTGGCGTGCAGTTCAAGATGAAAGACTGGGCTTTCAACCGCCAGCGCTACTGGGGTGAGCCCATTCCGCTCATCCACTGCCCCAAGTGCGGCGTTGTGGGTGTTCCTTATGAGGAGCTTCCCCTTCGTCTGCCCGATGTCGAGGACTTTGAGCCCGGTGAAGACGGCCAGTCCCCCCTTGCCAAGATCGACTCCTTCGTCAACTGCACCTGCCCCAAGTGCGGCGGCGCGGCAAAGCGCGAGACAGACACCATGCCCCAGTGGGCAGGTTCCTCCTGGTATTTCCTCCGCTACTGCGATGCCAACAATGACAAAGCTTTCGCTGACCGGAAAAAGATCGATTACTGGATGCCCGTCGACTGGTACAACGGCGGCATGGAGCACGTGACCAGACATCTGATCTATTCCAGATTCTGGCATCATTTCCTCTATGACATCGGTGAAGTCAACACTCCTGAGCCCTACATGAAGCGTTCCGCCCAGGGACTCATCCTTGGTCCCGACGGCGACAAGATGAGTAAGTCCAAGGGCAACGTCGTGGATCCGCTGGATATCGTCGAGCAGTACGGCGCGGATACTCTGCGCGTCTATGTCCTCTTCATGGGCGATTACAGCAGCGCAGCTCCCTGGAGCGACAGTTCCGTCAAGGGCTGCCGAAGGTTCCTTGAGCGTGTAGCAGGCCTGACCGAGATCATGACCGACGGACCTTCACCCGCCAGCCTTGAGACCTGCATGCACAAGACCATCAAGAAAGTCTCCGAGGATATCGAAGCCCAGAAGTTCAACACTGCCATCGCGGCACTGATGACTCTGGTCAACGATATCTATAAAGCCGGCAGCATCTCCAGGGATGACCTTGTCACATTCCTCAAGCTCCTTTCCCCGTTTGCCCCTCACCTGGCCGAGGAAGTTTACGCGGGCATAGCAGGAGAGGACGCAGGCTTCCTCACCATTTCCGCATGGCCGGAATACGATCCCGCCAAGACTGTTGACGACATGATCGAAGTCGGCGTACAGGTCAACGGCAAGGTCCGCGCCGCGGTCCAGATCGCGCGTGACGCGGATAAAGAGACCGCTCTTGCAACAGCCAAGGCAAATGAGCGTGTCGCCTCCTTCATGGAAGGCAAGAAGCTGATCAAGGAGATTTATGTCCCCGGCAAGATCATCAACTTCGTAGTGAAATAAATCATTTCTGAATCAGACATTATTGCGCACCGCGCGGACAGATTGTCCGCGCGGTGTTTTCTTTTGCATATCCGTCTTTCGGCCGCTTGCTCGCTGTTTTCCTCACAGACTTGTATGAATAAACCCGCATTGCTGCGCGCTTTGGCGCTCACGCAATGCTCCACACACTCGCACCCCGACCCGCGGCGG
>JBGUNJ010000035.1:0-23015 GCA_045117315.1 Lachnospiraceae bacterium
GTAAAACTGCGCCACAGTCCTGGCAGGCCATCGCACAGCGATTTTGTTCAATCGGTATTTGTTGAGGAGGAAACTACAGATGACGCAATATGAGAGAATGGAAAAAGGGTTACTATATGATCCGGGTGATCCTGAAATCATGAATGAGCAGGTTCCTTTTCAGGACAGGCAATGGGAATTCAATCAGCTCAAGCCCTCCGATTATGAAAAGAAGCAGCAATATATGCATGAGGTGTTCGCGGAATGTGGAGAAAACTGCTATATTGAACTGCCGCTTCGGGCTAACTGGGGCGGACACCATCTCCACCTTGGATCCGGAATCTATGCCAATGCGAATCTCACTCTCGTCGATGATGGGCACATCTATGTGGGTGATAAGGTTATGTTTGGTCCAAATGTGACTATTACCACTGCGAACCACCCCGTGGAACCGGATCTTCGCGCCCGTGGGCTTCAATATAACAAAAACGCCCGGATTCCTATGTGAAACTGGAAGTGGATGCGGAGGATTATTACAGGATCAAAGAAGGAAACCTCCGTTTTCCGGAATGCAGAACAGTCCGGAGAACGGAGGTTTTTATGCTTTCCGGGGAGAGGACTCCGAGTGAGTCTCTTTTTACAATAATTCTGTGATCTCTGCCAGGGAGGGGAGGATGATGTCGGGGCGAAAATCGTATTGCTCCAGATCCTCCAGTTGTGTCTCGCCGGTGAGTACCATGATGGACAGGGCCTTTGTGCCGTTGGCGATGGCTATGTCTGTGTAGATGCGGTCGCCGACCACGGCAATCTCCTCTTCCTTGAAGCCCGTGTGGCGGATGATATAGTCCAGGGCGTGCCGGGAGGGCTTCCCGTAGAAATCCGGAAAGCGTCCGGTGGAACGCTCAACCAGTTTGGCGATGGAACCGCAGTCCGGAATGTAATCCAGAACCCCGTTGTCATCGACGGGGCAGTTGTAGTCCATGTTGACGCCGTAGTATGCGGCTCCGTGCCGCAGGTACTTGCAGGCCAGGGAAATCCGCTCGTAGGTCAGTGTCGTGTCAAATCCCAGGATGACCACATCGGGCCTGCTCCCGGCTGCTTCCGTCTCCGGATCGAAGACCCGCAGGCCGGCCCGCCGGAATGCTTCGACCAGATTGGGGGTTCCGACTATGAAGAAGGAATCCTCCAGGTGCAGGCGCTGCATCTCTTCGAGGATGACCTGCGTCGACAAAAAGACCTGGCTTTCCGTGACGGGAATTCCCATTCCGGAGAGTTTGTCCAGATAGTCCTGCTGGTGTTTCGTGGAGTTGTTGGTGAAAAAGCAGTAGCTGCGTCCGGTATCCTCCAGTTTCTTCAAGAAAGGTATTGTGAAAGGGAAGAGGCGGCTACTCAGATAGATGGTCCCGTCCATGTCCAGGACAAAGCAGCGGATCTTCTGCAGGCGCCGGACATCCTCCGCCTTTTTCCATCGGAAATAGGTCTTTTGTACGGAAGGCAGTGTCTTCTGCGGGATCTCCGAAGAGGGCTTTTCCCGCATATTATCCTGCTCCGAAGTTACCTGCATATTTTTCTGTCCGGAAGTATTCTGTATATTTTCCTGTCCGGTATCTGTCCGTGCATTTTTCTCTTTTGACCGGGCTGTGGTATAGTCCATGGCCGCAGATCCGGCAGAGGCGTTTTGCAGGACACGCCCTTCCGGCGAATAATAGGCGGTCAGCCGGTCTGCAAATTCTGCGCTCAGTCCCAGGTCCCAAAGCAGCTGGAGCAGGGTATAGCGGTTCCGGACTTCCTTGGCGTAGAGGACTGCCTCTCTCACCTCCTTCAGGGAGACGCCGATCTGCTCCGGGTGGACCGGGGCATGCAGGGAGAGCAGGAGCTCCTCGATCCCGGTAACAGCGGGCAGGTCATTGCGGATGGCCCAGAGGATTTCCCGGCGGCGGTCCCGGATCGTATTCAGGCGGATATTCCGGGCAGCGGGATCATTTTTACGGGCTTTTTCTTCGAGTGCGAGAATGCCGTCCGCAGCCTCTCCGAAGGCGGAGCGGATCTCTTCCTCCCACGTGTTTTTATCAAATGGCCTGGCGGCGGCCGTTGTAAAGAGATCCGAACCGGCAGCAGGGAGAATGTTGCCGGAAATTTTGTCAGAATCCGAATCTGCCGCAGAGAGAGCCCCGGAGTTTTTGCCGGAAACCGGTTCCGCAGCCAAAGGAGGCCTGCCCGAATCCCGGTCTGCAGCAGAGAGAACGCTGCCGGAATCCGGCCCCGCGGCTTCCAGAATATCTGCCAGCATATGATACATCTGCAGGCAGGCGATTGCGGCGATGCCGACCTTGGTGCCGTGTAGAACAGGCTTTTTTCCCTGCATGAGAAAGAGCATCTCCCAGTAGTGGGACATGTGGTGCTCACAGCCGGAGGCGGGCCGGGAGTTTCCGACGAATTTCATGGCGATGCCCGTCAGAACCAGCGCTTCGGTGATGGATCCGATCACTTCGGGATCGCGTTCCCGGATCCGGCTGCTCTGCGCCAGTATGGTGCGCAGGGCAGTCCGAACCATACCTTCGACATGCGCACAGTAATATTCCCCTGTGATGAGATGCGAAAGCTTCCAGTCCAGCAGGCAGGTGTATTTGCCCAGCATATCTCCCAGGCCGGCAGTGATCATCTCCATGGGCGCCTGCGCCAGGATCTCCGTGTCCGCAATGAAAGCTGTCGGCCCCTGTGTATCATAGGTGACCTTGACATGGTCGACAATCAATGCGGCTCCTGAGGAAACAAAGCCGTCCATGGAGGGAGCAGTCGCCAGAATGACATAGGGCAGACCCTTCAGCCAGCTGATATATTTGCAGAGATCATTGATCGTGCCGGTGCCGACGGCCAGGACTACATCGGCGTCCTGCGGCATATGCAAAAGGAGTGCGCCCACAGCATTTTCGTCCGGCACAAGCCCGGAATCCGGCAGAACACAGGATGCAAAGGTAAAACCTTCGGACGAGAGGATGCCAGCGGCTTTTTTGCCGGCAGCCTCCCAGGTATTGACATCCGCGGCCAGGTAAGCATTATGAAATCCCAGTCTGCGCAGCATGGCGGGGAGCCGCTGCAGTGCATTCCGTCCGATGTCGATCGCTTTTAAGTCTGTACTGTGCACGCGGCCGCAGCTGCAGTGCATTTCTTTTTCGATGATGGATTGGAAATTCATAGTCCTTCTTTCTGTCTTTTCGCAGGGTGCCGCTCGCAAGAGCGGCACCCTGAGGCATTTCCCGGAGGCGAAAACGGTGAAGAGTCAGCGCAAAACAGCCCGAAGAGACGATCGCGCAGGCGATTTCTCTTCGGGAGTGTTGAAGAAGATACAGGCTCTTCAGCCGGCGGTACAGGATTATGCCGGACGACTGCTTATCGTTTTTTGTCAGGCGCTGGCAGCGCGGTTTTGGGCCGCCCTGATGCGGAGTTTTTCAACATGCGGTGCCAGGCTCTTTCCGACGGCAGGGTAAACTGTGATGTTGAATTCCCTGTTTCTGGTATAAAAAGCGAAGCGCCAGGTGAGAGGGGATTCTGATTTTGCACAGTGGATCAGTTCCTCCAGGGGGAGGGACTGCAGGCGGTGAATGCCGGGCATTCCGCAGGCGGCGAATACTCGTCTGTCTGTGATGGCGACAACACCGGGAAAGTGCCCTTTGCGGGTAAAAATATTTGCAGTGACAGCCGCGTCCACATTTTCTCCTTCTTCCAGGAGCATCTGTGCAAACTTTGCGGAAGCGCCGTTGATGAAACCGGCACCTCTGCCCTGTGTCTTTTCGAGGGATTCCTGTATGGTCATGATTATTTCTCCCTTCTTTTCCGATCAGAGGAGACACAGAACTGTCCACTGTCTCCCTTTAGTTTATCGTAAACGTTCCTGAAAGAAAAGTTCCCGAAACCAATCAGTAATGGATCAGGAATTGATGATGGTGACAAGGTTTTTGGCAACCGCTGCTACATTGTCCACGGACTGCAGGCTCAGTTCGATCACGTTGAAAAGGTTGTGATTCTGTTCATAGGCCCTTCCGAAGGTTGCGATGAATTCCTTGCGCAGGTCGGAGCCGTAATTGATCTTGAGCAGGCCGCACTTGCGTGCTTTCTGAATGGTCTCGAAGGGAATGCCGGAACCACCGTGCAGAACGATCGGAACAGGGGAGATGTCCGCAATTTTCTTTAACAGATCCAGGTCCACTTTGGGCTCTACGTCGAGACCGTGGACATTGCCGACCGCGACAGCCAGCAGATCACAGCCGGTACGCTCTACAAAATCCACGACCTGGTCGGGATTGGTGTGCGCATCCGCTTCGCTCACGATGTCGTCTTCTTTTCCGGAGATAGCCCCGAGCTCGGCTTCCACCGGAACACCATAGAAGTGGCAGTATTCAGCGGCACGTCTTGTCTCTTTAATATTCTCCTCAAACGGCAGAGCAGAGTTGTCGATCATAATAGAAGTAAAACCTGCATCACAGCAGTCTTTGACGGATTCGAAGGTCTTGCCGTGGTCCAGATGCAGCCCGATCGGGATTTCCTTTCGCTGGAAGACCGGGAGACGGAGGTCTATTTTCCTATTCGGAAAAATGACACGGAAGAGTCTGGCTCAAATCCTGTCATCGGGACGGAACAGATTGAAAGAGGCAGGAGCCAGTACATCACCTGGAATGTACCGGCTCCTGTTGTGTTACATATTAATAATCTATGACTATGCCCAGATGAACCAGAAGTATAGATATCCGGTAATTACTGCAGTTAAGGTGTAAGGAATCACACCGGCAAAAAGGGACATCAGGATGGTGACCCACATAAAGTTCCTGGATTTTTTCAGTAGAATATCTGCCAAAAGGCTTGGCATATGAGAATCAATGAAATAGTAAACGATAATCATTGTTCCCGACATCATCAGCAGTACATTCCAGTTTATTGTTGACATCAGACGATCCGGCGGCAATATGCCTGAAAGCAGAAAGATTGCTGCCACTGACAGGGCGTAAAACGGTCTGTATGCTGGTTTGGCGATCATAAGGATATACATCAGAACAAACAGGATGAAAGCAAAAATCTTCATACCAGCACCTCTATTCGACATCCTCAAAAGGAACCCTTCCCTCCAATACCTTCCGTAGTCCTTCCGGATGATTGATGGCATAAAAAGCGAATGTATCACAGGGGGAAACACCGTCGTCTCCGGGATTACCGAAGAAAGCAATCTCGCGCCATTTGCCGGGTCTGGAAATGACTGCTTTTTCCCCGCAGAGCAGGGAGATGTGTCCATCGGAATCTTCTTTGAATGCACATTTCGGAATGCGGGGGTAGTCAATTTCCCTGTTCTGATCAGCCAGGATCAGAAGACGCTTATCCGTTGCAGCATAAACATAATCCTTGAGTTTCATGGATCGGGTCACAAAGAGGATCGGGCTGGCTGCGCAGGCGATTAACAGTGCAGCGACGATCCCCCATTTGATTCCGGCATCGAGATAAATCGCTGTGCCGATATAAAGGGCTTCGATGAGGATACAAATCCCTGTGCACAGGATGCTTCGGTGGATCAATTCGGGCTTGTTTGTGGCATCCAGTACCTCATAATTCTCCGCTTTTCCGCTCCATAGGAGCTGCTCACCGTCTTTTAATATATTATCCAGTTTTGACATGGCTTCTTCCTCTCTATAATAGATATGATATCCGGCACAACTGCCCAAAGCTGCTGCAGGGTGTGTGCCGGATTTCAAATTATATAATTTTGTTATTACGGAAACAGGATGAATGACTGACTCTGTTCATTCCCGCTCAGTCCAGGATCTTGTCGGTGATTGCCGACAGTATCTTGTTCAAGAGCCAGCAGGCAGCACACAATGCAATATTTCCGGCTGCAAAAACGATAATACCCATAAATCCACTACTCATAATATCTTTATTTCACCTCGTGTTCTTTCTCGGTTTTGTCCTGTTTTTCCTCACTCTCTTTTTTCCGGTCTGGTCCATTTTCCATCCACCATCCGAAAACAGAGAAAAAGGCTGCAATCAGGACTCCAATGGCGATTATGATTTTTTCCTGCATTTTTTACTCCTTTTCTTACCCGTAATGTCCGCGTAAGTCTCACGAAGGCATCACAAATAAGCCTGTGGTATCCGAAAGACAGCACAGGCCTGTCAACAGTAAAAAAGGATTCAGTCTTTTTTTCCGTCCGCGTTATGGATAAATCGTATGATGAAGTTTTGACTGCGAGAGGCAGTCTTTTCGGAGATCCTGTGGATCCTGTACTGATAGAAAATGTACATGCACACTACAGAACAGGCTGCCAGGACAGATTTGAACGTTTTAAAGGCAGTAGATTTTCGGGAAGCGGAATTTGTCAGTGCCCTGTGAGACTGCGAGACTGAACGCACATCTACAGTGACAATATTGACAGATGTGTGTCTGGAGACAAACAGGGAGTCTTCCCTGTCTGCCTGCAGGTGATCGTCCAGAGGAATCTGGAAGCCGGTTGAACAGTTAGCGAAAATAGCCAGAAAAAGGAAAAGAGAAATGGAGAGAGACAGTATGTCAATATATCTGCGATTCCTGGGAATTGTCCGCATCTCCGCCTCCTTTCTCCGCCTGGCTGAATATTATGATATCAAGGTCAAAAGCCCTGAGCCCACGGCAAGCTTGCTTGCCGGTGGGGGAAAGGGCTTGGGACCCACCCCAACATGAGGAAGGAGTGGGGTGCTGCGTGCCCTTTGGCACGCGTTTAGCACCGACCGAGTCGGTAGACGAGACAGGGGCCCCACGGAATCCGAATGTTGGGGCGGATTGTGGGAGCGCGAAGCGCGGAGCAATCCGTGATATCAGTTTTGACCTTAACATCATATTATGTTAATGGAATCATTAATATAATAATTTGTACACTATCACTTTGTTTCATAAAAATCAATCACATAGTCAGCCCGGACGAATTCATCGACTGTTTTGTGATCTGCATTACATTAAATTGCTTTTTACGTTAACACAAAAAACGAATATCTTAAGGCACTTACAAACAGTGCCTTACAGTCTGTTCGCAATGAACGCCATCCTCCTCGACAGATGCCGGAGAAAAGCTGCTTCCAGTGATTCGAGCTTTTTTATTACAGGAACAGCGTATGTTTCAGGTATCCGAGGATATAAAGGGGTTGGATGTCGGCGAGATCACTATTGCATCTTATTCAAGCATCTCGACACATTGGCTGCCGGCGATTATCAAACAGTTTCGATCGGATTATCCGAATATACGCATTCACCTGATGGAGGGAATTCGGCAGGAGGTCAAAGGCTGGTTGGATGCGTCCAGAGCAGATATTGGATTTCTAAGCGGTGGCAGTGATTTGGCCCCATACCACTGGATACCGATTGCAGAAGATCGCATGCTGGCGGTATTGCCTTCGGATCATCCATTGGCTGAACAACAAAACTACCCTATTTGTCAGTGCATTCATGAAGATTTCATCATGCCCGCGCTTGGCAGGGATGATGATGTTGCGGCCTTGTTTGAGCGATTTCAGATCGAACCCCACATACTGTTTTCTACTTTAGAGAATTATGCCGCAATATCAATGATTGAAAGTGGTCTGGGCATGAGCATCATGAATGAACTCATTACAAAAAACTTTCAGGCAAACGTAGTCATGCTTCCTTTAGACCCGCCTCAGAGTATTACTCTCGGAATGGCTGTTCCCACGCTGGAAAGTGCATCTCCTGCTGTTATCAAGTTTGCAGAATATGTTGGACGAATCGGAGGTCATCATGAAGCAGATATCGAATAAGGAATATGAGAAGTACCAGCAGTACCAGACCGACAAGCTGCATAGTCAGCATTGAAGAAGCTTGTTGAGGATGGAACTTTGGTAAGGATTGGAGCGGGGCGTAAGACTCTTTATGCACGAGCAGAGTGATTTTATCAAGAATATATAGATGACCGGCAATCCTAAGCCGGGTATGGGTTCGGCAAACCGGGTCCTTGATAAGATTCCGGACAAAAAGAGGGGCACAGGAGTCGTTCTTTGCCTTAATGATATAAAAACATATCTCAGAGAAAATCTGATTGCTCTTTCCATAGAATACATTTAAACGTTGGAAGATTACAGGTAAAAACGGTTTGGACCAAAATGCACATGTTGAAACGTGTATCCTACTCGTTAGGGAATTAGTCAACGATGATGACATGGCAGCAATCATGGATGCCTTCCGGCATTTTCATCTGATCGTGATTATGGGGACGGTCCTTTTGTTTCTGTCCCTCTGTTTTTATGAGACAGGGGGACAGAAACAAAAGAACCGTCCCTATACATAACTGTCCAAAAAATGATGCCGGGTACGGCCCTGCTTGTACGCAATCACCGTATCCAGATTTACATTTTCCACGCTGCGGAAGATGTTTTTCTCTATCTGCGGGTTTTCGGTATGGCAGAAAAGATATACCGGCATCGTGGTATCAGCCGCAATGATCTCCGGCTTCAGTTCCTCTAAAGGGATGCTTTCGGCAAATGGAAATGTTCCCTTTTCAAACGCCTCCCGGCTGCGAATGTCGATGACTCGCTTCGGGCCTGTAATTCGCTCCAGTTCTTCAATTGTTATCTCCTGTGCCATGAGCAAATACTCCTTCTTAATTTGCTGCTCAAATTCGATGTGTAACTATACACCTATTCCCATACTTGGTCAATGGGAGAATAGGGCGGCTTTTTTGATTATCCGCGCGCAATGTTACAGTAATGCGCAACGTTACTTGTACACGCCCTTCGAGGGGGCGTGTACAGTACGAAATGGGGCAAACACAGTTATCTGTTTTTCCGATAACAGGATATGGGAAAGGCAGCTTAATGAGGGAATTGCTTTTGTGGAAAAGATATGTTACATTTTTTTAAGCCTATTAAACCGATAGATAAATAGATTTTAATTTGCCGGCTGGAAGAAATCGAAAGGACCTGGAAAATGGTGAGAATGATGAGAAATATGTGTATGTCTGATATGGGAATGTGTCGCTGCTGTTCTGGAAAGTTTACTAAGATTAAAGCGGTTTCGTTTCGAATGTGCACAAAAAACTGTTGACCTGACAAAAAAGAGGGCAGGAACAGATTTGTATGCGGAAGCGGGAGCGTTATAGTATGCCCCGCTGTTTTTATGCTCAAAAATGAAGCAGGAGCCGGGTGTCTTCGTAAAAAAGTGTTTCAAATACCATAGAGAAGCAGCAGAGGAACAGGATCTTTTTGAGTTTCAAATGCCATGCAGAAGCACCGGGATAGAGCGAGTCTTGAATGTGAAAGGAAGAAATATGAGAACAGGACAATATCCTCACAGGAATGGTAACAGAGAAGTCAGATTAAAGGAAAACAGCAGGCCCGGAGCAGGAAAGCCGGAATACGGTGTTTTTAAAAGAGCCGCGGCCGTCTTTCTGGCAGTGCTGGTGACAGCCGGGGCGCTTGCAGGCTGCGGCGGATCCTCCTCCGGCGGGACCGCGGCAGGCAGTTCCGCAGGCGGCAGTACCGGCGCAGGAGCCGCCGGAAATGATACGCAGACAGCAGGCGGTCAGGGGGAAGTGATCGAACTGACGAATGTGTCGTATGATCCAACCCGCGAACTCTATGCTGCCTACAATCAGATCTTCGAGCAATATTATGAGGAACTGACCGGCCGGCAGGTCGAGGTGACGCAGTCTCATGGGGGATCCGGGAAACAGGCGCTGGAGGTCTCCAACGGTCTGGAGGCGGATGTCGTTACTCTGGCCCTGGAAGGAGACGTGCAGGTGGTGGCGGATGCAGGCCTGATCGACGACGGCTTCATCTCGGAATTCCCCGTGGACAGCTCCCCCTATACATCAACGATCGTTTTCCTTGTGAGAAGCGGCAATCCGAAAAAGATCTATGACTGGAGTGATCTAATCCGCGAAGATGTCGGAGTGATCACCCCCAATCCGAAGACCTCGGGAGGGGCGATGTGGAATTATCTGGCTGCCTGGTATTTCTTTGAGCAGCAGGGGCAGAGCGAAGAGGAGATCCTCGAATCGATCCGCAAACTGTACGGGAATGTCGTTGTGCTGGATTCCGGAGCGAGAGGTGCCACAACCTCGTTTGTGGAAAACGGACAGGGAGATGTTCTCCTGGCATGGGAGAATGAGGCTTTCCTTTCTCTGAAGGAGTATCCCGGAGAGTATGAGATCGTCGTTCCCTCCGTCTCGATCCTGTGCCAGCCCACGGTCGCTGTCGTCGACGAGGTCACCAGGAAGCACGGGACAGAGGAAGCTGCCGCGGAATACCTGAACTATCTGTATTCCGATGAGGCGCAGATCATTGAGGCCCAGAATTTCTACCGTCCCAGTACAAAGGAAATCTATGATCAATTTGTCCTTGAGACTGACTCCAATACCATTACGGAGATTCCTGCGGACGGTCATTGGATCAACGACAAGATTGTCCTGACAGATATCACCCATTTTGGCGGCTGGACGCAGGCGCGCAGCAAGCATTTCTCAGACGGCGCATACTTCGACCAGATTTATGAACAATAAAAGAGCCTGACCGGCGGCAGGCTGGAAAGATGAAAAAATGAAAGCAAGTAAAAGCAGAAGCATTATTCCGGGATTCGGGCTGAGCTTTGGTGTGATGATCACGATATTGAGCCTGGTGGTTCTGCTGCCTTTATGCTCACTGGTGGTTTTTACACTGAAACTGACGCCCTCCGAATTCCTCTATACGATCACAAGACCGAGGGTTCTTTCCGGCTACCGGGTCAGCATCTCGACGGCACTTGCGGCGGCATCTGTCAATACTGTCATGGGTCTGATCATGGCCTGGGTGCTCGTGAGATATGAGTTTCCGGGGAAAAAACTCATTGACGGCATCATTGAGCTGCCCTTCGCACTGCCGACCGCAGTGGCGGGCATTTCCCTGACCCACCTGACGACCACGAACGGCTGGGTGGGAAAGATTTTCTTCGACCGGTTCGGGATCCGGATCGCCTATACCCGTCTGGGCATCACCATTGCCCTGATCTTTATCGGCATCCCCTTTGTGGTCCGCTCCGTGCAGCCGGTTCTGGAAAAGATTGATATTCAATATGAGGAGGCTGCCATGATCCTGGGGGCGGATCGGCGGACGACCTTCCTGCGGGTCATTTTTCCTGAGATTCTTCCCTCCCTGATCTCCGGCTTCACACTGGCGTTTGCCAGGAGCATCGGGGAGTACGGAAGCGTCGTCTTCATCGCCGGAAACACCCCCTATGAGACGGAGATCGCCCCGCTTCTGATCATGTCGGAGCTGCAGGAATTTGATTATGCGGCAGCGACTTCCATAGCTCTTGTCATGCTGGCCATTGCCTTCGTGATTCTTTCGATCAATGCAGTCCTGCAGAGCATGGTCTCACGCCGTATCAGCGGTCTGGCATAAAAGCGAGGAGGTGATATCAAAATGACATTGCGGAATAACACCGGTCCGGTGAAATGGATCCTGATCATTCTGGTCATTCTCTTTCTGGCGGTCTTTCTGATCCTGCCGCTGGTCTATATCCTGATGACTGCCCTCGGCAAAGGTGTAGAGGTCTATAAGGCATCCATTACAGACAAATACGCCGTGAAGGCGATTCAGCTGACAGTGCAGGCCACACTCTGGGCAGTCGCCGTCAATACAATCTTCGGAATCGCCGCCGCATGGTGCCTGACCAAGTATGCTTTTCGGGGAAAGAAGATCATTTCCACTTTCATTGATCTTCCCGTCACGGTGTCCCCGATCATTGCCGGCCTTATTTATGTCCTTACCTTCGGACGCCAGAGTTTTCTGTACCCGATTCTGGACAGCAGAGGGATCCAGATCATCTTCGCCGTTCCCGGAATCATTCTGGCGACCATCTTTGTCACTTTTCCTTTTATATCCCGGGAGCTGATCCCTGTTCTGAATGCCCAGGGGACCGACGAAGAAGAGGCTGCCGCTCTGATGGGGGCTGGTACCTTTACCATCTTTCGAAGAGTGACATTTCCCCATATCAAATGGGCTCTCCTGTACGGGATCGTTCTCTGCACGGCGAGAGCAATGGGAGAATTCGGAGCGGTCTCCGTTCTTTCAGGGCATCTGAGAGGAAAGACCAATACACTGCCGCTCTATATCGAACTTCTTTACCAGGGATACGATTATACAGGTGCTTTTGCAGCGTCCTCCATCCTGGTGATCATGGCGGTTCTGGTTCTGATCCTCCGCCTCTTCCTCGAGCGCCGCGGGAAAAAGGAACTGGACATCCACAAATGAGCAATATGTTACAGTTCACCTCCTCTCGGAGGGCGTGAACTGTAACAGAAATATCAATAAAGAGTAAAAAAATGAATGAGAAGAACGGATATGTTGAACTCCGGAACATCAACAAAAGTTACGGTGATTTCCAGGCATCCAAAGATATCAATATCAGTATTTCCAGGGGAAAACTGGCAGCTCTGCTGGGACCGTCCGGCAGCGGTAAGACGACCATCCTGAGAATGATCGCCGGCCTGGAGCATCCGGACTCCGGGCAGATCCTGATCGACGGGAAGATCGTCAATGACGTACCCGGCAGCGAGCGGGGAATCGGATTTGTTTTTCAGAGTTATGCCCTGTTCCGGTATATGACCGTATTTGAAAATATCGCTTTCGGGCTCCGCGTAAAAAAGGCGCCGGAAGAGAAGATCCGGGAGAGAGTGGCAGAACTTTTGAAACTCATAGGCTGCGAAGGACTGGAAAAGCGCTATCCCAGCCAGTTATCGGGCGGACAGCGCCAGCGGGTGGCTTTCGCGCGGGCACTGGCGCCGGATCCGCAGATCCTCCTGCTCGACGAACCGTTTGCGGCGATCGATGCAAAGGTACGCCTGGAACTGCGAACCTGGCTGCGGGAGATGATCAGTCAGATCGGAATTACCAGCATTTTCGTCACCCATGACCAGGACGAGGCGATTGAAGTAGCAGACGACATTATTGTCACCAATCAGGGACGAGTGGAACAGGCCGGTACGCCGGCAGAGTTATATGCTCATCCTGCGACGGCATTTGTCGCACGCTTTATCGGAACTTCCGTCCCTGTCGCCAATTACGGGGACTTCCAGTTTTTTGAGTATGCCGGACCGGATTCTGTGGGAATCGTCCGGCCGGAATTCATCAGCATCTTTAAAAAGGGTGAGAGCGTCCAGTTTGCCAGATCCGCAGAGGAAGGCATCGTGGAGGACATCATCTTCCGGGGCAGCAGCCTGGAGATCCGGGTGCGGATTCACGGGAACCTGCTCTCCGTGCTGAGGAGTTTTAATGATCCGGAGATCCGGATCGGGGAGACGGTGGATATTTTCCTGCATCGCATGTTCATTGTCCGGGAAGACAAAGTGGACCTGGTCTTCAACCAGTCCATAAGGACAGAGAGCGTCTTCCTGTAACAGGTCTTAAGTCAGGAGAAACGTCCCTGTGACACAGGGGAACCGTTCCCGTGATACAGGAGAACCATTCCCGTGACACACTGTAACAGGTCTTAAGTCAGGAGAACCGTCCACTGACAAGGAGAAACGTCCCTGTGACACAGAAGGACCGTCCCCATGACACCCATGACACAGAAGGGCAGTCCCCGTGACTCATTGCTCAAGATCTTTAGAGGCGTAAGGATATGGAAAAGAAACTGCTGACGACAGACATCCTGATCATAGGGGGCGGTACTGCCGGATGCTATGCGGCGGTCACAGCTGCCAGGAAATCTCCGGGAACAAAGATCCTGGTGGCAGAAAAGGCAAATATTCAGCGCTCCGGCTGTCTGGCCGCCGGCGTAAACGCGCTCAATGCCTGGCTGGGAGAAGGGCAGACTCCGCAGGATTATCTGTCCTTTGTCCGCTGGGACGCGGAGGAGATCGTCCGGGATGATCTGGTCCTGACAATGGCCGAAGGCTTTCATGATGCCGTGAAGGACCTGGAAAAAATGGGGCTGGTGATCCAGAAAAACGCGGATGGTTCCTACGCCGCCCGCGGCAGGCATAATATCCGGATCAACGGAGAGAACATCAAACCACTCCTGGCGGAGGAAGTCGCCCGATATCCTGATGTCAAGGTCCTCAATCATGTGATCCTGACAGATCTTCTGACAACGGGATCCGGGGAAAAGCGTGTCTGCGGAGCTGTGGGCATCTCGGCAGATGGATCGGCGGCCTGGGGGATCCTTGCCCGCGCCGTGCTGGCCGCGACCGGAGGAGCGGCAGGACTCTACCGCCCCAACAATCCGGGCTTTTCCAGGCACAAAATGTGGTATCCGCCCTTTAATACCGGCGCGGGTTATGCCATGGGCATCCGGGCGGGCGCGGAGATGACCAGCTTTGAGATGCGATTTGTCGCGCAGCGGTGTAAGGACACGATTGCCCCCACGGGCACTATTGCTCTGGGCGTCGGGGCGCGGGAAATCAACGCGCGCGGAGAGATTTTCGAAGAGAGATACGGACTGTCCACTTCAGGCAGGGCATACGGTGTCACCGAAGAAAACCGCCAGGGCCGCGGGCCCTGCTTCCTCAGAACCAGCGAAATCTCCCCACAGCAGGAAGAGGACCTGCTGCGGGCTTATCTGAATATGGCGCCCGCCCAGACCCTGCACTGGATCGAGAGCGGAGAGATGCCATCCAAATGCAATGTAGAAGTGGAGGGTACAGAGCCCTATGTGGTCGGCGGACATACCGGGAGCGGATTCTGGGTGGACGAAGGACGCCGGACTACCCTCCGGGGACTCTATGCGGCAGGAGATGCGGCCGGCGGCGCGCCAAAAAAATTCGTCCCCGGCGCGCTGGCGGAGGGAAAGATCGCAGCCCTGACCATGCTGGAGGATCTTCCGGACCTGCAGCAGGTACAATGGGATTCGATTGACGGACAGGTGCAGACCTTTTTTGCGGACTATGAGAGCAGGGTCAGACCGGCAGCCACAGGAGAAAGCAGAGGCAGCGACGTCTTTGCGCTGGAAGAAGCCATGCAGAAAGTCATGGACGAATATGCCGGCGGGATCCGGACGGGATATCAATACAGTACTGTCCGGCTGGGACTTGCAAAGGAAAAGATCCTGCAGCTTAGAAACCTGGCAGGAGCACTTGCGGTGTCGTCTGCGGAAGACCTGTACCGCATTTATGAACTGCTGGACCGGCTGGAGGTATGCAGGACCTTGATCGCCCACCTGCAGGCCCGCCGGGAGACCCGATGGCCGGGGTTCGGGATCCATACAGATTACCCGGCCCGGGATGACCGGTATGCCATGTTTGTCAATTCCGTTCTGCAGGACGGCGAGATCCGGATGATCTTCCGTCCGCTGCAAGTGCCTTGAATTTATCTCAGTGGGGGATGACCCCCGCTTCTATAAGCTAAAGGAGATACCGATGAGTGTAATGATAGACACCGGCAGGTGCATCTGCTGTGGTGCCTGTGCAGAGATCTGCCCCGGAAATCTGATCCGGATCCGGCAGGGGGAGGCGGCTTTCCTTCCTCATCCGGAGGAGTGCTGGGGCTGCGCCTCCTGCCTGAAAGCCTGCAGAGCGGGTGCGATCACCTACTACCTGGGTGCGGATATCGGCGGGCGGGGAGGCAGGATGCGTGTCGTGCAGGAAGGGAGATTTTCCCGCTGGATCATCACGCTTCCCGACATGCCGCTCGCAAGAGCGGCCTCAAGGCGAAATCGCGGAGACGGTTTCGGCGATGGGATCACTCTTCCGGAGAGTCCGGAAATCACTGCGGAGCCTGAAAGAACCGTGACGATTACCGTGGACAGAAATGACGCCAACAGATACTGATGATTGAGACGGCACACTAGAAGATACAGGAGACATTTATGCAAACCTCATCACATCTTGACAAGCTGGAGGCTGAGGCAATCTACATTCTGCGCGAAGTCGCTGCGGAATGCGAAAAGCCGGTGATGCTGTATTCGATCGGAAAAGACAGTTCTGTCATGCTGCATCTTGCATTGAAGGCATTCTGGCCGGAGAAACCGCCATTTCCGTTTCTTCATATTGACACCACCTGGAAATTCCAGGATATGATTGCTTTTCGCGACTACACCATGCAGAAGTACGGACTTGACCTTCTGGTCTACACCAATGAGGAGGGTGTCCGTATGGGGATCAACCCCTTTGAACACGGTTCTTCCTACACAGATATCATGAAGACGGAGGCCCTCAAACAGGCGCTTTCAAAGTACGGGTTTACGGCAGCCTTCGGCGGAGGGCGCAGGGACGAGGAGAAGTCCCGCGCCAAGGAGAGGATTTTTTCTTTCCGCAACGCACAGCAGGCCTGGGATCCAAAAAACCAGCGTCCGGAAATGTGGAAGCTCTACAATACCAGGATCCGTAAAGGGGAGAGTATCCGGGTATTTCCTCTGTCTAACTGGACCGAGAAAGATATCTGGCAGTATATCCGGCAGGAACAGATCGAGATCGTTCCCCTCTATTATGCGGCGGAGCGGCCCGTCATCTACCGGGACGGCAGCATCCTGATGGTCGACGATGACCGCATGCCTCTGTTTCCCGGAGAGGAAATCGTGCAGAAAAAGATCCGCTTCCGGACACTGGGTTGCTATCCCCTCACCGGCGGAATCGAGTCGGACGCGGATACCCTGGACGCCATCATCGAAGAAACGCTTTCTGCCGTAACCAGTGAGAGGACCAGCCGGGTGATCGACCGCGACGGCGGCGAAGCCAGTATGGAAAAACGCAAGCGCGAAGGATATTTTTGACGGCTCCGGCCTGCATGACCGCACAATGAAATTTTCTTTCTGCAGCATGTGGACATCAGGAAGAAGCGATCATCGGAAAGAAGCGATAAAGCAGGTAAGACGAAGACAGGTGCAGTTATGAACAGTTTGCTGAAATTTATCACATGCGGGAGTGTGGATGACGGAAAATCCACCCTGATCGGTCATATCTTATACGACACCAAGCTTCTGTACGCAGACCAGGAGAAAGCCCTGGAACTGGACAGCCGCGTTGGCTCGCGCGGAGGGAAGATCGATTATTCCCTGCTCCTGGACGGTCTGATGGCGGAGCGGGAACAGGGCATCACCATTGATGTCGCCTACAGGTATTTTACGACAGAGAAAAGGAGCTTCATTGTAGCGGATACTCCGGGACATGAGGAATATACCCGAAACATGGCGGTCGGCGCCAGCTTTGCGGACCTGGCCGTCATCCTGATCGACGCCTCAAAAGGGGTCCTGGCCCAGACCAGGCGGCACACTCGGATCTGCAGCTTCATGGGGATCCGTCAGTTCGTGTTTGCTGTCAACAAAATGGACCTGACAGGGTACAGCCGGGAGATATTTGAGTCAATCTCCGGCCAGGTCAGGGATCTTTGCGGGAACCTGGGGCTGGAGAAGGTGCAGATCATCCCTGTCTCCGCGACAGAAGGCGAAAATGTGACCCGCAGATCCGTCCTGATGGACTGGTATGCAGGACCGCCCCTTCTGGAGTGGCTGGAGACAGTGCAGGTGGACGGATTCGCAGAGGAGGGCTTCTATATGCCTGTCCAGCGGGTCTGCAGGCCGGATCACACTTTCCGCGGCTTTCAGGGACAGATCGAGGCGGGGAGGATCTCTGCGGGAAATCTGATCACGGTTCTGCCGGGAGGCGAACAGGCTCCTGTCGAAGCCGTCTATGTGGGCTGCAAAGAGGTAAAGGAGGCGGTGCAGGGACAGCCCGCCATGCTCCGTCTGGCCAGAGAGGTGGACATCTCCCGGGGCTGCGTTCTGGTGAAAGATACGAATGTCCCTGTGGCTTCGGTGTTTGACGCCACGCTTTTATGGATGTACAGCGGGATTCTAATGTCAGGCCGCGATTTTCTGGCAAAGATCGGCACCAGGCTTGTTCCGTGTAAGGTATCGGAGATCCTCTATACAGTGGATGTCAATACCGGAGAGCAGCGCCACCCGGTCTTCATGCAGAAAAACGAGATTGCCCGCTGCCGACTGGAACTGTCATCGCCGGTAGTTCTCGATCGGTTTTCCGGACACCGTACCCTCGGGGAACTCATTTTGATCGACAGGGTCACCAATGCGACTGCTGCCTGCGGCGTGATCGAAGAGATCCACGGATCTGAAGAAAACAAAAAGGAACATGTCACGCCGCAGATGCGTGCCCGAAAGCTGGGACAGACTCCCTACATCATCCTGGCGGAGACACCGGAAGCGGCGGCCGGATTTGAGACGGAGATGATCACACAGGGGCTCCATACCATGACGGTTCTGTTTACACAGGAGAGGGAAATCGACAAGGCTGTCTTTGCCGTCGATATTCTGCGGCAGGCAGGACTCATTACAGTCGTCGCATGCCCGCAGGGGCAGACGGAGTTCGAAGAGCGTCTGCGGGAACTCACCTCGGCCTCCCCTGCAGGCAGGACCCCTGCCCCGGATGAGACGGCAGGAACAGCCGGAGCAGCAGTCTCCCCTGCAGGCAGGATCCTGGACCTTCGCCCCGGCGGCCCCGAGGAAGACAGGCTGATGTATGAGAACACAGTAAATTATGTGTTCAGTTAAAACCGCCTTTAAGAGGCGTAAGGAGGAAAGAATGGCAGCGGATTATGCAGCACTCAAAGCCGGCGGATTTATGCGTCAGAAACAAAAAGATATGTTTTCCATGCGCCTGCGGGTGGTCGGCGGGACCGTCACGGTGCAGCAGTTAAAAGCAATTGCGGAGGCGGCGGAGAAATTCGGACACAACTATGTGCATCTGACAAGCCGCCAGGGGGTGGAGATCCCCTTTATCCGACTGGAAGAGATCGACGAGGTAAAGGATTTCCTGGCAGCGTCGGGCGTACAGCCCGGCGTCTGCGGACCTCGTGTGCGCACAGTGACAGCCTGTCAGGGCGGCAGGTGCTGTCCGAGCGGATGTATTGACGCACTGGAAATCGCAGAGGAACTGGACAGGCGTTATTTCGGCCGCCAGCTCCCGCACAAGTTCAAATTCGGCGTGACCGGATGCCAGAACAACTGCCTGAAGGCGGAGGAAAACGACCTCGGGGTCAAGGGCGGCATGGTCATAGACTGGAACCGGGAAGACTGTATTTTCTGCGGTGTGTGCGAAAAAGCCTGCCGGCGCGGTGCCATAACGATCGCGGACGGGGAAATCCGCGTCGCCCCGGACCAGTGCAATCACTGCGGCCGCTGCGTGACTGCCTGTCCGACCGGTGCCTGGAAGGGCAGCGAAGGTTTCCTGGTCTCCTTTGGAGGGACCTTTGGAAATGATATTCAAAAAGGCAGGGAAATCCTCCCCGTAATCCGGGACAGAGAGACCCTCCTTCGCGTCGCGGATGCTGCGATCGATTATTTCGCAGATAACGCTCAGCCCGGAGAACGGTTTGCGAAAACACTGGAACGCCTGGGATGGGAGTCTTTTACGGAGAAAGTACTCAATGCCTATAACAGCTGATTAAAGGAGAAAATGATGGCGGAATTCAGGATTACAGATACTGTCGACATTACGGATGTTGTCTGCCCGGTGACTTTTGTCAAGGCCAAGGTCGCCCTGGAGGAACTGGAAGAAGGAGACATTCTCTCCATTCATATGAACGACGGGGAGCCGGTCCAGAATGTGCCCCGCAGTATTAAGGAAGAGGGGCACCGTGTGCTGAAGCTGATTCACAATGAGGATGGGACCTATGACCTGATTGTGCAGAAAACAGAGGCTTGAGCCGGGGGCGGCATGTTGGAAAGGGGATTATTTATGACGATTGTAGTTGCAGGAGAACGGAAAGAATATGCCGACGGACTGACCGTTGAGGAACTGATTGAGGCGGAAAAAGTCGAGATGCCGCAGTATGTCACGGTGACGGTCAACGATACCTTCCTCTCCAATGAGGAGAGGGCGTCCCGGAGCCTACAGGAAGGAGACGTTGTGGAGTTTCTGTATTTCATGGGAGGCGGCACGATCCCGTCTCTGTGCATCCAATGATTGATGAGAATGCCGATCCTGAGGGAGGCATCTTTTGAAAGGAACAGCATGGCTTTTACGAATGAACAGCTGGAAAGATATTCCAGGCACATTATTTTAAAAGAGATCGGCCCCAAAGGGCAGAAAAAACTGATGAAGGCAAAGGTGCTGATCATAGGCGCCGGGGGACTGGGCGCGCCGGCAGCTCTTTATCTGGCGGCGGCAGGCGTCGGAACCATAGGAATTGCAGATGCAGATTCCGTCGACCTGTCCAACCTGCAGCGGCAGGTCATCCACTCTACAGCGGACATCGGCAGACCCAAGGTGGAATCCGCCAGAGACTCCATGCTGGCGATCAATCCGGAGATTACAGTTCATACCTATTATGAATACATCACATCGGAAAATATCAGCGGGATCATCCGGGATTACGATTTTGTCCTGGACGGAACCGACAATTTCCCGGCCAAATTCCTGATCAACGACGCCTGTGTCCTGGAGGAAAAACCTTTCTCCCATGCGGGCATCATCCGCTTCGAGGGACAGCTCATGACCTATGTTCCGGGAGAGGGACCCTGCTATCGATGCGTCTTCAAGGAGCCGCCGCCAAAGGATGCGGTGCCCACCTGCAGAGAGGCAGGCGTGGTAGGTGCAGTGGCAGGCGTGATCGGCTGCCTGCAGGCCATGGAAGCGGTCAAATATATCACGGGTGCCGGAGACCTGCTGACAGGGCGCCTTCTGACTTACAATGCCCTGAGATCCCAGTTCCGCACGGTCCCTCTTCCGAGGGACAGCCACTGTGCTGTCTGCAGCGGCGAGCGTACCATCCATGTGCCCTTCGATTATGAGCTGCCCGTTTGTGACTTAAGATAAAGAATAAACAACGGGAAAAGCCGGGAGACCGACGTGCGCAGACTGCACAGTGGTTTGCTGTCGGATATGCTCCGGGAGCAGCATGGCCTGAGAGGAGGGACAGATGATTTATCTGCATTTAAAAGAATATGAAAAACTTCTGGCGCATGCCGTAAAATGCCTTCCGGAAGAGGCCTGCGGCCTGCTCGGAGGCAAAAAGGATGAAACAGGAAACACTTATATCGAGGTCGTTTATCTGCTGGAAAATACAGACCACAGCGAAGAGCATTTTTCACTGGATCCCCGGGGCCAGCTTGCCGCTGTGAAGGAGATGCGGGCGAACGGATGGAAGCCGCTGGGAAACTGGCACAGTCATCCTGCTTCGCCGTCCCGCCCAAGTGAGGAGGACAAACGCCTTGCCTATGACAGCAGCGCCCTGTACATGATCCTTTCCCTCATGGAGCGCGATACACCCGTCCTCAATGCATTTCGCATCGAAAACGATCATGTAGAAAAGGAGGAGATCCGATACATACAGGGATGAGTATTTCTTATGTAGGATCTTTTTCGAAATACCAGTCATAGAAAAGGAAACAGTGAAGTGACAGCGGTAAAGAACAGGTGATTTCATGACGATACAACAGATCGAATACGTGCTGGCGGTCGCTGAGAGCAGGTCGATCAACAGTGCTTCCAAAAATCTCTATATTTCCCAGTCGAGACTGTCCGGAGCGATCCGGGAACTGGAGCAGGAGATCGGTGTGACGATTTTTGACCGCACGAACCGGGGAATACGGGTCACGCCGGAAGGCGAGGAGTTTCTGGGGTATGCAAGACAGGTAAAGGATCAGTTTCTTTTGCTGGAGGACCGCTATCTGCGGACAGAAAAGCGCCGCAGCCGGTTCTCTGTCTCCATGCAGCATTATACTTTTGCCGTACAGGCCTTTATCCGGACAGTCCGTGCCTGCGGGGCGGATCACTATGAATTTGCCGCCTATGAGACACGTACCGGGGAAGTGATCAGCAATGTCCGGACATTGAAAAGCGAACTGGGCATTCTCTACCTCAATGAGTTCAACCGGAATGTACTGACGAAAATATTCAACGACAGCGGGATTGAATTTATCCCCCTGTTTGACTGCCCGATTTCCGTTTATTTATGGAGGGAACATCCACTGGCAGACCGCAGGGAGATCAGTATAGAGCAGCTTGCGCCCTATCCCTGCATCTCCTTTGACCAGGGAGAGGAGAATTCCTTTTATTATGCCGAGGAAGTCATGAGTACCTATCATTATCGTCAGGTCATCCGGGTGAGTGACCGCGCGACTATACTGAACATGATGGTGGGACTGCGCGGATATACTCTCTGCAGCGGGATCATCTGCGAGGAACTCAACGGGGATCTCTACCGGGCTGTCCCCCTGCGGACAGAAGAGAAGATGACGATCGGATATATCAAAAAGAAGCAGGTACCCCTCAGCAGCATTGCGCAGAAGTACCTGGAAGAGCTGAAGACATTTATATAAAGAAAGCTCCTGGAACAGCAGAAAGTCCTCACTGTACAGAAAGAACCGGGAAGAGCTGAAAGAATTTACATGAAGAAAAGCCGGCATATTCTCGTGACTGATCAGCAGTTGCGAGAATGTGCCGGCTTTTTTAGGGTTGCGCACTATTCCGAAATCATTCCTGACAGGCTTCCAGGGCAGTGAGGAAATCTTCGATCAGATCCTCCGCGTCTTCGATCCCGACGGAGACACGCACCGTGTCCTCAAAGACACCGGCGTCCGCCTTCTGCCGGTCCGTGTTTTTTAAAAAGATCGTTGTCGAGGGGAGAAGTACAAGAGTGCGGATATCACCGATGTTGGAAGCGATACAGGCGTACCGGAGTCTGTTGATGACCTTTCTGGCAGATTCAGCTGATCCTGTGCGGAAAGTAAGGATTCCGCCGCCCAGTCCCCGGAACTGCTCCCTGCACAGGTCCCTGCAGGGACTCTCATCCAACGCCGGGTAATTGACCGGGATTCCGGCTCCCTTCAGCGCTTCTGCCAACCGGGCCGCATTCTCACAGATGCGCTCCATGCGAAGACCCAGAGTCTCCAGACCGAGAGTGCCCAGAAAAGCATTCATCGGGCTCAGGCATCCACCGAGGTTTTCGTGGATATCGGTGCGAAGCCGCATGAGAAAGGCAAGCTTTCCGAACTTTTCAAAACCCGCCAGGGCAGGCAAATGTGCCCGGTCCCAGGAAAATGATCCGCCGTCCACGACCACACCGCTGATCGCATC
>JBGUNJ010000036.1:0-11924 GCA_045117315.1 Lachnospiraceae bacterium
CGAATGGGGCGAACGCCGTTCCACTCGGGTTTTTGCGCTGAAAATCGCGCAAAAACGCCTCGAATTCGAGGGGGTCTGTACTGTATCCTTAATGTATATTTACAGATGTTTTTTGAAGATCATGTTTTTGTTCTGCTTGTGTCCGGCGCTCCGCCCGGACCAGGAGGTAAATAATGTTTTTGATGATAGGAATCTCACAGGGAAGAAAGGATATTTCTTCGAATCAGCTTGTAATATGCGGTCAGTGCGGACAGTACGGGAGATACCAGGTCTTCATGACTTTCAGCCAGCTGCTGATTTTTTTCATCCCCTGTTTCAGGTGGGGCCGTAAGTATTATGTACAAATGTCCTGCTGCGGTACTGTCTACGAGCTGGATCCGGCCGTGGGAGAGGAGATTTCCAGGGGGACCGGAAGGGAGATCCGCCAGCAGGATCTGACTCTGGTCAGCAAAAGGAGGGCAGCGGGCAGGATCCGCAGGTGCCCGGCCTGCGGATATCAGACCGGTGAGGATTTCGATTTCTGTCCAAAATGCGGGGAAAGACTCAGTCAGGATTGATGTATCTGCAGACGGCTTCGCCGGCCCGGGGCGGGTAACGCGCCGTTTCGATCGGGGCAAAACCGTACAGGCTCTGTAAAACCGTTCAGGCACACCTGATTTTTGGAACGCCGATTGTTTTCAGCATTGCCTGAACAGCAGCCTGAACGGTAAAAACGGCCAAAATAAATCGACACTTGCATTTTATTGACAACTGTGCTATGTTACCTAATGGTATAAAGCATTAATGTAAAAAATAATTATGATCATGCTTTATTTATGCTTAGAATGTACTGTAATCTAAAATGCAGGCTTCAATAATGAAGAATTTAATATATGAGTATCATGAAAAGTGGGCCTGCAAGTCCACTTTTTCTGTTGTTTTTAAATTCTTTGTTTTTTCTGCTTTTGAAGAAAGAATCTGAAAGGATCGTATGAAAGAAAAACAGCCCGGTAAATCCGGAAGGCAGCAGTATGAGGAGCGGGCGGAGGCCATTGCCGCGCCTGTTGCGGAACAGTTTGGTATCTGGATCTATGACGTTGAATACATAAAGGAAGGCCAGGAGTATTACCTGAATGTCTACATCGATAAAGACGGAGGCGTGACCATCAACGATTGTGAGGCCGTCAGCCGCATCTTGTCCGATGAACTGGACAAAGCAGATTTTATCCGGGATCCATACACACTGATCGTATCCAGTCCCGGACTGGGCAGAGCCCTGACAAAGGACCGGCACCTGAGCCAGAGCATAGGCCAGGATGTGGAGATTCATCTCTATAAGCCGCATCCGGAGACGGGCGGGAAAGATCTGCGCGGCGAACTCGTGGAATTCGACGCCGGACAGATCGTGATCCTGGCGGATGCTCCGGTTCCCAAAAAGGGAAAAGGAAAGGGGAAAGGAAAGAATAAATCCCAGGCAGCCCCGGAAACGGAAACACCGGCTCAGCCCATGGACGCGCTGCAGCTTTCCGGTGAGGAGCAGGACGGACCCGCTGTTCAGGAAGACGGCAGGATCAGAATGGAACTTGAGCGCAAAACGATCGCATCTGTAAGACTTGCTTTTGATTTTTGATCATTGTCTGCCGCCGCAGGCAGAGAATATGCGAAACAGCGCGCAGCTTAATTATACATTTCTGTGTATGTGAGGCCATGGAACAGGAATGATACGGCGGATGACCGCCTTTGATTGATAGTCCGGTAAAAGGCCGGATGCTATAAATGACAGCTTTTGAGCAAAAGGAGACAGTATGAACAGTGAGCTGAAAGAGGCGATACTCGCCCTGGAAAAGGAAAAGAATATAAGCAGCGAAACGCTCTTTGAAGCGATCGAGAATGCGCTGATGACCGCCTGCAAGAGCCATTTCGGCAAGGCGGAGAACATCAAAGTGAAAATTGACCGTGATTCCTTTGACTACTCCTGCTATGCGGAGAAGGAAGTTGTCGAAACGCCCGAGGACGTCATGGACGACCTTGAAGAGATTGCCTATGAGGATGCTGTGAAGATCGATGCGGCCGTGAATGTCGGAGACATAGTCTGTGTGGATATCGACAGCCGCGGCTTCGGCAGGATTGCCACCCAGATCGCCAAGAACGTGATCATGCAGAAGATCAGGGAAGAAGAGCGCAGCGTCATTTACGATTATTACATTGATAAACAGAAAGATATTATCACCGGCATAGTGCAGCGCTATATCGGAAAGAACATCAGCATCAATCTGGGCAAGGCCGACGGAATGCTCAATGAAAAAGAGCAGGTCCCCGGTGAGGAACTCATGCCGCTGGACCGCGTCAAGGTCTTTGTGCTCGAAGTCCGTTCCACAAACCGCGGCCCCAGGATCCTCGTGAGCCGCACACATCCCGACCTGGTCCGCAGGCTCTTCGAGCAGGAAGTCGCCGAGGTCAAGGACGGGGTTATCGATATCATGAGCATAGCCCGTGAGCCGGGCAGCCGCACCAAGATCGCGGTCCGCTCCAACGATGCCAATGTCGATCCCATCGGCGCCTGTGTCGGAAGCAACGGTGTCCGTGTCAACAATATCGTGGATGAGCTCAAAGGCGAGAAGATCGATATCGTTGTCTGGGACGAGAACCCCGGAAACTTCATACAGAACGCGCTCTCTCCGGCCAATGTGGTCGCGGTCTTCGCGGATCCGGAAGAGAAGACAGCAAAGGTCGTGGTCCCGGATTATCAGCTTTCCCTGGCCATCGGCAAAGAAGGACAGAACGCCCGTCTTGCGGCCCGTCTGACCGGATACAAGATCGATATCAAGAGCGAGACCCAGGCAAAGGATGCTCCCGGATTCCGTTATACAGACTACATCGATGACGATGAAGAGTATGAGGAAGAAGAGTATGACGGCGAGACTGCCGGGGATGCGGACGGAGAATACTCCGGCGCAGAAGCTGAAGAGACTGCGGATTTTGTTGAAGAAGAGCCTGTGAGCAGAGAAGAGCTGCCGGAGGCAGGATCTGATGCCGCGGAAGAGGAGGAAACGGTTTCCGAAGATGAAGCTTCCGAAGATGAGATTTCTGAGGAAGAGATTTCCGTAGAAGATATTTCTGAAGAGTAAGAATGCAGATTAAAAATTAAGGATCTGCGGGCACCCGCCCATGGCTTTAATCATATGAGTCTGTGAGCCATGCGTGCTTTAATCATACATGTTTGCGGGCACCCGCCCATGGCCACGAAGTATGAACCGGTAAATGTAAAGCGTTTACCATTGTATGGAGAATCGTAACATGCCCAAAAAGATTCCGATGCGGACCTGTATCGGCTGCGGTGCTGTAAAGCCCAAGAAAGAATTGATCCGGATCGTCCTGACGCAGGAGGGAGAACTTCATGCTGACCGGACGGGCAGAGCCAACGGGCGCGGAGCATACCTCTGCGATGATTCCGCCTGCCTTGAAAAAGCGATCCGGAAAAAGAGTCTTGGAAGAGCATTCCGCACACAGGTCTCCGCGGAGGCTGCAGCCCGCCTGGCGGCTGAGATAGGAGGTCCTGAGGATGCAGGATAAAGTATTTTCCCTTCTCGGACTTGCTGCGAAAGCGGGAAAGACGGTCTCCGGCGGTTTTTCCGCCGAGGAGGCTGTCAAAAGCAGAAAGGCTCAGCTGGTGATTTTGGCGGATGACGCGCAGCACAATACCGTGAAGAAATTTACAGACAAATGCCGCAGCCACAATGTCCCGCTCCGGTTTTACGGTTCCAGGGAAG
Source organism: Lachnospiraceae bacterium (assembly GCA_045117315.1). Taxonomy (GTDB): domain Bacteria; phylum Bacillota; class Clostridia; order Lachnospirales; family Lachnospiraceae; genus CAG-791. The sequence continues at coordinate 3,750 of JBGUNJ010000036.1, forward strand.
AACTGGGGCGTGCGGTAGGCAAGGAGACAAGGGCCTGTGTGGCCGTGACAGACAGAGGATTTGCCCAGAGCCTGCTGAAGAAACTGCAGGACGCGGACCGGGAAAATGGAGGCGGGAGCACTGCCTCTGCCGCAGGTAATCCGGAATCCGGCATGAATATAGATGAAATGCAGAAGAGAGGTTCCCCTGACCGGGAGAAACCTCCGGAAAAAAAGGCCGGCACTCACATTGTGCCGGAGGATCCTCTGAAAGGAACAGGACCCTGACAGCAGAAGAACATGATCACAGCTGACCGGTTCCTGATTAATATATATTATTTTTGATTCACAGAATAAATTACACTCATATACATGAGGATGGTACGCCGGGCATGAGTTCTTAAAAAGGGCGGTCATCCGGGGAGTTTGAAAAGCGTTTAAAAACGCTGACGGAAAGCGTATTAAATCATTGAGGAGGGCGCAGTCAAGTTGGTATCTGACAAATTTGATGAGACACGTAATGAAAAAGACAGAACGACGAATATGACACCGTCTGGAAGCAGCGAAGGGAATAAAGCATTGGCAGAGGAAAAAACATCCGGGACAGAGGCGAAAAAAGCCGTGGATGAAAGTAAAAAACCAGTTAAGAAGAAAAAAATAATCATAGTGACCGGAGGAAACACGCAGGGCGGACAGCGCGGCGCGTATTCCAGTGGTTCCGGTGCCTATAATTCCGGCGGCACAGGCGGAGCAAGGAGCGGATCCCGCAGCGGTAAACCCGGCGGGAACGCCTCCGGCAGCGGCTCGGGCGGCGGACGCTCCAGACAGCAGCGCAGCGACGGAAGAGGCGAGCGCACGGGAGGCGGAAGCCGCGATGGAGGCAGACGCCAGGGCGGCCAGGGCGGCGGCCAGGGACGCGGACGCACCCAGGCTCAGCCTGTCCACAAACTGATCAAGCCCACGATCCGTCAGACACAGATGGAAGTGGATTACCATAAGCCTGTCCAGCCGACACGCAAGTCCGATGCTGCCAAAAAGGCGGCTGAAGCCGAGGCAGCGGCAGCGAGAGAAGCAGCTGCAGCAGCAGAAAAGGCTGCGGAGGCGGCAAAGGCAGAGCAGGCCGCGGCGGAAGCAGCGGCAGCAACTGCTGCCAGGAAGGCAGAGGAGACAGCTGCCGAAGCTAAGGCGGAGTCTGCCCCTGAGCAGGCAGCTCCTGCAGCTCCTGTCAGGACAGCTGCCCAGGCAGAATCCCAGAATGCGCCCCAGAAGAAGGAAACCGGATCCCGCGGCGGCAGAAACGAAGCCGGATCCAGGCAGCAGAGGGGCGGAGCCCGCACGGACCAGCCCGGCAGACAGGGATCAGGATCCCGTGACGGTGCGCCTTCCCGCGGCGGACGCCAGGGCGGTGACAGCCGCGGTGAGCGCGGACAGCGCCAGGGAGCCGACTCCAGAGATTCCAGAGGCGGCCGCGGCGGAAGCGATTCCCGCGGCGGAAGGCCCGGACAGGGATCTGAGGGCAGAGGCGGCCGCGGAGGCAGTGATTCCCGCGGCGGAAGACCCGGACAGGGCGGAGCGGGAGCACGTCCCGGGCAGGGACCCGCAGGTGCGGGCCGCGGCGGCGACAAGAGCCGCAAGCAGCCTCATCAGGATAAGGACCGCAGATCCAGAAAAGATCAGATCTATAACGAGGAAGAGAATTCCCGCAGGAACAAACCGGGACGCTTCAACCGCCCCGAGAAGAAGGAGCAGGTCCCCGCTGAAGAACAGATCAAGACAATCTCCATTCCCGAGAAAATCTCCATCCGCGACCTTGCGGAGCGCATGCATCTTCAGGCGGCCGAGATCATCAAGAAACTCTTCCTGCAGGGCAAGATGATGACCCCCAACAGCGAAGTCAGCTACGATGAGGCTGAGGAGATCGCCCTGGGTTATGATATCCTCTGTGAGAAGGAACAGAAGGTCGATGTCATCGAGGAGCTTCTGCGCGAGGACGAAGAGAACGAAGACGAGATGGTCTCCCGTCCTCCTGTCATCTGTGTCATGGGCCATGTCGACCACGGCAAGACCTCCCTGCTGGACGCTATCCGCAGCACAAATGTCACCGGCAAAGAGGCGGGCGGCATCACGCAGGCGATCGGCGCCTACATGGTCTCCGTCAACGGCAGGGACATCACCTTCCTCGATACGCCCGGACATGAGGCATTTACCGCCATGCGTATGCGCGGCGCCAATTCCACAGATATCGCGATCCTGGTCGTCGCGGCAGATGACGGTGTCATGCCGCAGACTATTGAGGCGATCAATCATGCCAAGGCGGCAGGAGTTGAGATCGTCGTCGCGATCAACAAGATTGATAAAGACGGTGCAAGCCCCGAGCGCGTGAAGCAGGAGCTGACCGAATACGAACTGATCCCCACTGAGTGGGGCGGCTCCACAGAGTTTGTGGAGGTCTCCGCCAAGACAGGCGAAGGTATCGAGGACCTGCTCGAGACCATCCTTCTGACTGCGGATATTATGGAACTTAAGGCCAATCCCGACCGCAAGGCCAGAGGTCTGGTACTTGAGGCCAAGCTGGACAAGGGCCGCGGTCCCGTAGCCAATGTCCTGGTCCAGAAGGGTACCCTCCATATCGGAGATTTCATCTCCGCGGGCGCCAGCTCCGGCAAGGTCAGAGCCATGATCGATGATAAGGGAAGACGCGTAAAAGTCGCCAAACCTTCACATCCCGTTGAGATCCTGGGCCTTTCCGATGTCCCCAGCGCAGGCGAAGTATTCCTGGCACACGAGGATCTGCAGACGGCCAAATCCTATGCTGAGACCTACAAGATCCAGCGCAAGGAGGAACTCATCGAAGAGACCAGAATGCGCATGAACCTGGACGACCTGTTCAACCAGATGAAGGAAGGCAACCTCAAGGAGTTCAACCTGATCATCAAAGCGGATGTACAGGGGTCCGCGGAAGCCCTCCGTCAGAGTCTGCTCAAGCTGTCCAACGAGGAAGTCGTGGTCAAGGTCATCCACGCAGGCGTCGGCAATATCACCGAATCCGATGTCTCTCTGGCATCCGCGTCCAACGCGGTCATCATCGGTTTCAATGTCCGTCCGGATATGATGGCCAAGTCCATCGCCGATCAGGAGCATGTCGACATCCGCCTGTACAAGGTTATCTATCAGGCCATCGATGCAGTTGAGGCTGCCCTCAAGGGTATGCTGGCTCCTGTCTACGAGGAGCGCGTGATCGGCCACGCACAGGTGCGTATGCTGTTCAAGGCATCCCACGTCGGCAATATTGCCGGTTCCATGGTCCTGGACGGCGTTGTCCGCCGCGGCTGCAAGGTCAGGATCAGAAGAGGAGAAGAACTGATCTACGAGGGCAGCCTCGCTTCTCTCAAACGATTCAAGGATGACGTCAAGGAGGTCCGCGAGGGCTTCGAGTGCGGCCTTGTATTCGATGGTTTCGACAAGATGCAGGTGGACGATATCGTCGAGGCCTATGATCTGGTTGAAGTGCCCAGAGAATAATTTGTTACAGCCTGCTGATATTCTTTGCGGCTTACCCGGGTCCGCCCGGCGATGAAAAACAAAAAATCACGGTTATTTCCGCTATGAAACCGGCTGGGGAGCCGATCTCCAGCCGGATTCTTTTTCACGGCAGTGAACAAATATTTTCACGGCAGTGTGGTGATATGCACGGTAGTGTAAAAAAGTCCGCCGACACAGAAGAATGGGAAGAATAATGCGGAAGAACTGTCAGAGCGCTCCGGCATGGAGGAATAATGAGAAAAAACAGTGTAAAAAACAGAAAGATCAACGATGAAGTACACCGCGTGCTGGCGGAAATCATCCGGGGCGGGATCAAGGACCCCCGCATCAGCCCTATGACCAGCGTCCTGCAGGTGGAAGTGGCTCCGGACCTCAAGACATGCAAGGCATGGGTCAGTGTCTACGGAGATGACCAGAAGAAGAAAGAGACCATGGAAGGTCTCGCCAGCGCTTCCGGCTTTATCCGCGGTGAACTTGCGCGCAGAGTCAACCTGCGCAATACACCCGTGCTCAGATTTATCCTGGATGATTCTATCGCCTACGGTGTCGAGATGAGCCGCCGCATCGACGAGGTGCGCGCAGCAGACAAAAAGGCAGAGGAAGAGCGGGAAGAATCAGAAGAACTGGAAGAACCGGTTGACATAGAAGAAGCAGAAGACTAAGAAGAACCGGAAGAATCAGAAGAATCAGAAAAGCCGGAAGAATAAGAAAAACCGGAAGAATAAGAAAAACCGGAAGAATCAGAAAAGCCGGAAGAATCAGAAAAGCCGGAAGAATATAAAGAACCGGAAATAATAACCGGAAGAATCGGAAGGCTGGCCGGGATCTGTCCCGGACAGGGGACTGCTCCAGCTCCACGGAGGTAGCATATGCGGATATTGGATGAACTGAAAGGCTGCGGCACCATCGGCATCAGCGGACACGAGAATCCTGACGGGGACTGTGCGGGATCATGCATGGGACTTGCCCTTTTTCTCAGAAAGGCCATGCCGGAAGCCAGAGTCGATGTTTTTCTGGAGCCTCTGAGGGATGAACTCTGCCGGAACATTCCGGGAGCGGAAACGATCATCACAGACTTCCGGACAGATATTGAATGCTATGATGCATTTATTGTCCTGGATTCCGCCAAAGACCGGATCTCGGCAGCGAAAGCGTTTTTTAAAAAGGCTGCCAGAACGATCAACATCGATCACCATATCAGCAATCCGGGTTCCGCCATGGTCAATTATGTAAACGGAGCTTCCAGCAGCGCCTGCGAGCTTGTTTTTGAAGTGATCGACCACGATCTGATAGATGCCCGGATCGCCCAGGCCCTCTATGTGGGTATGGTGACTGACACGGGGTGCTTCCGATTCCCAAATACTTCACGAAAGACTATGGAAACCGCGGGATACCTGATCGCTTTCGACTTTGATTTCCCGAGGATCGTCCGGGAGGTTTATTTTGAAAAGACCTGGGTCCAGCAGAAAATCCTGGGGAAAGCCCTCTCCAAGTCCAAAAGTTATCTGGGCGGACGCTGTATCGTCAGCACTCTCGATCGGATGGCCATCCAGTCTCTTGGAGGTGTCGGCAAAGACGTCGAGGGAATCGTCAGCGCCCTGGTCTCGACGACAGGGGCGGACTGTTCGATCTTTGCTCATGAGCGCCAGGGCGGAGAGTGGCGTGTGAGTCTCCGGTCTAATCAGATCGTTGACGTCGCCTCGATTGCATCCCGTTTCGGGGGCGGGGGACATGTACGCGCCAGCGGATGCACCATCAGCTCCGACAAGGACATGACCACCTCGATCCTGAAAATGGTCGAAATGGCAGGAGACCAGCTCAGACAGGCTGACAAAGCCGGATCCTGATACCAGACCGGAGCGGTTCGGAAATCCGCGCGAGGCTTGTTTTTTCATCGAAAAATACCCGCAGCCGGGTACTGAAATGTGAAAGCAAAAAGGTGATTTATGCATCATGGAATGCTGACAGTTTATAAAGAAAAAGGATATACATCCAGTGACGCCGTTGCCAGACTCCGGGGAATCCTGCGGATGAGAAAAATCGGGCACACAGGCACGCTGGATCCCGATGCCGAGGGCGTCCTCCCCATGTGTCTGGGAAACGCGACCCGGATCTGCGAACTGATCGCGGACCGCGAAAAGGAATATCTGGCTGTTATGAGGCTGGGCGTGAGGACCGACACTCAGGATATGAGCGGTCAGATACTCTCACAGATTCCGGACCAAAAAGTCCTTGAAATACTGGGGGCTGAAGAGCAGGTATTGGAATCCAAAGAGCAGGGCTCAGCCGGATCAGGAATCCCGGCCGGTCAGGACCCGGCGGAGATACTCTCTGCAGGCAGGTCTGACACGGATCCGGAAACGGACAGGATGATTCTTGAAAAAATACTGGACGCGGCCGCTTCCTTTACCGGGGAGATCGAGCAGATCCCGCCAATGTACTCAGCCATCAAAGTGAACGGAAAGCGCCTGTATGACATGGCGCGCAAAGGGATCAGCGTGGAGAGAAAACCGCGCCGCATCACGATTTATTCGCTGACGGTCGAGAAAGTGGAGCTTCCCCTCGTCACAATGCGCGTGAGATGCTCCAAGGGAACCTATATCCGCACCCTCTGCGAGGATCTGGGCAGCGCTCTCGGAACGGGTGCCGCCATGCAGTCACTCCTGCGCACCCGGGTCGGGAACTTCACCCTTGAAGAAGCTCTCACACTGGACAGGCTGGAAGAAATCGCCAAGTCGGATCCGGTCTTACTTTCCGGGCTGATCCGTCCGGTGGACAGTTTTTTCGAAAATCTGCCCGCGGCCGTGTGCAGGGACGATGCTCTCCGTCTGCTGAAAAACGGAAATGTGCTGACTCAGAGAGAGCTGCGCTTCCTGAAGCCGGAAGAGGATCCCCTGAGGTCTTGCAAAAGCCCGAAAGGTGAGGGGACGGAATGCGCAGAAGACGGCATATCCGGGGACTCTGACAAATGCGATGATAAAGGCGGCAATGAAGGGGCTTCCCTTCCCGGCATTGAACCGGGGCAACAGGTCATCCGCATGTACGACGCGGCAGGCAGTTTTTACGGACTGTATCGGAGTTCCTCCGGTCCGGGAGGCCGAAAACGTTATTCCGCCTATAAAATGTTCCTCCCGGGAAACTGAATAATACTTCATTCCGGGAACAACTATCATCCATGACCAAACAGTATCTTCCGGAACATTGAAAATATTTTTTTCGGGAACAGAAAAATATTTCTTCCGAAAAGAATGAAAATATTTTTATTTCCGGGAACAGAAAAAGGTTCCTTCCGGGGAATTGAAAAAACGAATTACTTTACTGGATACAGGCCTCACTCTGAAGGGGTGTGACCGTGGCACGCTGCGCGCAGTCTGCTCTACCGGCTGCGGCAGACAGATTTTTTAAGCAGGACTTCTATGCAGATAATCACAGATACGAACGAATTTGTAAGCCCGGGAGAGACCGCGGTCTCAATCGGTAAGTTTGACGGCATCCACCTGGGGCATCGCAGGCTGCTGGAGGAGCTTCTGGATCAGAAGGACAGGGGGCTCCTTGCAACAGTATTTACTTTTGATCCCTATCCGGAGGTCTTCTTCGGCTTCGGCTCTTCCCAGATGCTGACAACAAAAGAGGAGAAAAGGGAGATTTTTGAAAGAATGGGGATCGATATCCTTGTGGAATTTCCCTTTAACGCCAAATCGGCCGCCACTCCCTCGCGGGATTTCGTCAGCCGCTTTCTTTGCAATCATCTGCGGGCCCGCTTTATCGCCGCGGGGCCGGATCTGTCCTTCGGAGACCACGGGAGGGGAAACTTCCAGCTCCTGGAAGAGATGGCTCCGGAATACGGATTCAAGGCCAAAAAGATCGAGAAGGTGGTCATGGATGATAATATCATCAGTTCCACACTGATCCGCCGTCTGATCAAGACAGGTGAAGTCACGACAGCGGCGCGCTATCTGGGTGAGCCATATATGGTCCGGGGACAGATCGTGCACGGAAAAGCCCTGGGCAGGACGATCGGGATCCCGACATTGAATCAGACTCCACCCGAAGACAAACTCCTCCCCCCCTTCGGTGTCTACTATTCGGATGTGATCGTGGGAGACCGCAGGTTCTGCGGCATGACCAACATCGGTGTCAAACCCACTGTATCCGATGAAAAGAGGATCACCGTAGAGACTTTCCTCTATAATTTTGACGGGGATATCTACGGGGAGACTGCCACCGTTCAGCTTCTGACCCACCGCCGTCCCGAGATGAAGTTCAATTCCCTGGATGAACTCAAGAGGACCATGGAACAGGATATTCAGGCGGGAAGAGAGTACCACGGGATCTGAAGCATCAGGCTCGTTACAGTCCATGCTGAAAAACGATGCGCCTTTTGTGCATGGCTGTTTTGGTGGGACGCTCCCGCTCCGTGAAAAACGCAGCGGATACTAAGCTTTTTTCTGCGCCAGGGCTTGAAAAAAGCAAGTACCGGCGTTTTTCAAGGCCCACCGCTACAGCCATGCACAAAAGGCGTTTTCAAAATCAGGTTGGCCTGAACTTTAACCGGGCTCGTATCGGGCGTTACTGTCCACGCCCTATCGAAGGCGTGGACATGTAACGACGCGTTTGGCGATTCCAATGCGCTTACGCGCCGCCAAACGCCGTA
>JBGUNJ010000037.1:0-16620 GCA_045117315.1 Lachnospiraceae bacterium
CGCGAATGGGGCGAACGCCGTTCCACTCGGGTTTTTGCGCTGAAAATCGCGCAAAAACGCCTCGAATTCGAGGGGGTCTGTACTGTAACAGTCGATCCGCAAAAAAACAGCGGCCTGGACCGCTGTTTTTCTGTTTCTAAACTTATTGCTGATATTTCTACCTTATAAATCTTATTTCTATAAGTTATAAAAGTTATAACTTAATATTAATCCAATAGAAAACAGTCCCGGATCATTCCTGATTCACTTGTTATCTGTTCACGGCCTATCCAGGGCGTGAACAGTAACTTGCGAAAATTGCATTCCAATGCGCTTGAGCGCGCGATCTTCGCCGTAAAGCCCGGGTTTTCTCGCTAAAACCGCTCGAAAACACCTCGAGTTTCGTGCCGGTCTGAAAAGTAACATTCACTTCTCTTTTGATTCGATCAGATATCTCTGTACGCTGGTGACCGCATTGGCGCCGTCCGCCACGGCAGTGACGACCTGGCGGAGCTGTTTGGCACGCACATCCCCTGCCGCGAAGACGCCGGGAATATTGGTCTCGCATGTCTCTCCCGCCACAATGTAGCCGCCTGCATTGGTCTCAACACCTGCCCCGACAAAGCCGGAGCGGGGTGTGATCCCGACTGCGATGAAAACACCGTCGACGTCGATGACTCGCTCGGATTTATCATATTTATTTACTACGGTCACTGACGCTGTCTTTCCGGCTTTTCCGTTTTCCGCAGTTCCCTCGTTGATGGACTTGAGATTTGAATCCCATACCATCTCAACATTGGGCAGGGCAAAGAGCGCAGTCTGCAGTGTCTTCACCGCGCGCAGCTCATCCCGCCTGTGCACCACGTAGACCTTCTCGCAGCCGCGGGCCAGGAAAATGGCGTCCTCCACTGCTACGTCGCCGCCGCCGATCACGACCGTGTTCTTGCCGCGGTAAAAAGCACCGTCACAGGTCGCGCAGTAGGATACGCCCCGCCCAGCGAGTTCCTCCTCGCCGGGAACACCAAGATGGCTGTGAGCCGCTCCGGAAGCGATGATGACCGCTTTGGCCTCAAAAGTGCCCTCGTCCGTCATCACCTTCTTGACATCTCCCTCAAGTTCGAGTCCTTCTACAGCGGCATTGACGACTTCAGCGCCCAGTTTTTCAGCGTGATCCGCCATCTTCTCCGCGAGCTCCATTCCCGACAGTCCGGGAAGTCCGGGGTAATTATCAATCTCATAGGTATCGATAATCTGCCCGCCGTTGACAAAATTTTCCTCGATCAGGATATAATCGAGCTCCGCGCGGGAGGCATAGATCGCAGCCGCCAGGCCCGCCGGCCCCGCACCGATGATAATCAGATCATGCATGTTTTTCTCCTCTTATTATTCCGTATTCTTCCAAAAAGCGGTTCTTTCGCCTATCCTCTGTTTTTTAATAGTCGGTTCTCTCGCTTGTCCTCTGTTTTTTAATAAGCGGTTCTTTCGCTATCCGATGATCTTTCAGACAAGCAGCTCTTTTGCTTATCCTCTGTTTTTTCCTTTAAATAAGAAAATAAGCGGCTGATCAGGCATTCGCCTCAAATTTCTGTTTCATAACAGGCTTGGGAACCGCGCCGATGACCTCATCGACAACCTGGCCGCCCTTGAAGAACTTCATGTTCGGGATGCTCATGATTCCATAGCGGGCCGCGATTTCGGGATTATCGTCCACGTTGATCTTGCCGACCTTGATCCGTCCGTCAAACTCGTCTGCCAGCTTGTCGATCACGGGGGACATCATCTTGCAGGGGCCGCACCAGTCCGCATAAAAATCAACAAAAACGGGAACATTGCTGTTCAGTACTTCCGCATCAAAATTCTCTGCAGTAAATGTGTAAACCATAGTATACCTTCCTTTCTGAAAATCCTGTTTAATACTCGCTCAAATTATATCCACAATGGGGTCTGATATTAATAAAAGTATCGTGCAAACTCTATTAAATTGCTTACAATTTAATTATACACATTCGCACATGCCTGTCAAGCACTTCTTTTGGATGCTTTTTTACATATCGCTGCAGGACAGAGGACGTCAGACGCAGCCGGCAGAAACCTTTTTTACCGGCCTTATTTTGCTCCCGTGATGTTTATCACTCCGGATATTTTCTCTATATATTAATACTTTCTCCCTGTGTATTTTCTTTCTGTGTATTTTCTTCCCTGACGCTCTCCACCGTATGGGGAAATCTCAATGTGATCTTTGTTCCCCTGCCGGGTTCGCTGTCCAGTTCAATCGCGGCATCATGAAACTGCGCGGCGTGTTTGACGATTGACAGCCCGAGGCCTGTTCCGCCAATTTTCCTGGAATGGCTTTTATCGACGCGGTAAAAACGTTCAAATACGCGTTCCTGCTCGGAGGCGGGAATGCCGATTCCCGTATCCTCTACGGTCACACAGGCATTTCTGCCGTCATTCCACACACGGACATTGACTTCTCCTCCATCCCTGTTATATTTGACCGCGTTGTCGCAGAGGTTGTAGATGATCTCCCCGATCAGATGGGCGGATCCTGAAACCCTGACCGCTCCCGCAGCTTCGGTCTCCCCGGATGCTCTTCCTGCCTCTCCGGGAGCGCTTCCTTCCTCCCCGGATGTTCTTCCTGCCTCTCCGGGGCCTGCCACTGTCATTTTGATACCGCGCTTCTCCGCCGAGTGGCTCAGGCTCCTCACCGCAATTTCCGCAGACTTGAGCAGGTCCACTTCCTCAGCCTCATCGTGAACCTCTCCCTCGTCCAGTTCGGAGATCCTGATAATATCGTTGATCAGAGCGATGACTCGCTGGCTCTCCCGATAAATATCTCCGGCGAATTCTATCATCTTTTCCTCATCGCACAGACCGCTGCTCATGAGCTCCGCAAATCCGCTGATCGACGTCAGGGGAGTCTTCAGTTCGTGGGATACATTTGCGGAGAATTCCCGCCTGATCCATTCCCGTTCCTCCGCCTCCCGCTCAATCGTCTCCCTCTGCTCCTTCAGACGGTCTACAAGCGGAAACAGCTCGGGATAGATCTCTTCGTATTGAAGATCGTCCAGATTCAGCCGGTTGATGGGCTCGGCGATCGATCTGGCGCTTCGGAAAGCAACTGCACTGGAAATAAGAAGTACCAGGACGAGGGTTCCCAGAATAGGAGTGACTGTCCTGAATGCATAGCTGAGGGCGCTGACCGGGCGGGACAGCCTGAGTATAGTGCCGTCCCCGCACAGAAAAGCGTAATACATCGTCTGTCCGCCGCCGGAAGACGACTCGCGCGTTCCCTGACCGGTTCCTTTTTCCAGCGCGCTTTTCACTTCCGGGAACTGGTTCTGATTAATGGTCAGTTCCGGGTGCTCACTGTCATACAGAACTTCTCCGTCGTGAGCGATCCATGTGATCCTGTTGATATTCTCCAGGCTCTTCAGATACCCGATTCCTCCGGTTCTCAGTCCAACCGCCGCATAAGAAGCTTCTCCCTGCAGCGCCTTATATGTTTCCTGCATTGTCTGAGAGTACTGAAGGGAGAAAAATATAACTGTACAGATCAGCAGGACCGCCGCGCCCAGCAGGAATGAATTGAAAAAGATTTTTTTGGCCATTTATTTCCCCTGAATCCCTCCAGCGTGCCAACGGCAGCGGATTTTTATCACTCCTGCATGCGGAAGCGGTAGCCCACACTGCGCATAGTCTCAATACAGGAACCGACATCTCCCAGCTTTGATCTCAGTTTCCGGATATGGACATCCAGCGTCCGGTTCTCCGGTTCCGATCCAAGATCCCAGATTTTATCCAGCAGGACTTCTCTCTTCAGGACATTTCCCTCATTTTTTGCCAGGAGCAGGAGCAGCTGGTATTCTTTGTGGGTCAGGGAGACTTCTTCATCTCCCACAAATACTTCATGACGATCCGGCAGGATCCGCAGGTCTCCGAAGCGATATTCCTTTGATTCCGCAGGCTCGCCGGCATTGCTTCTGCGCAGGAGGGCGCGCACCCTGGCCAGCAGTTCCATCATCCCGAAGGGCTTGGTGACATAGTCGTCCGCGCCCGCATCGAGACCTTCCACCCGGTCGTACTCCGCTCCTTTTGCAGTCAGCATGATGACCGGAAGAGCTTTCGTAGAGGGCTGGTTCCTGAGCTTTTTCAGGACAGTGATCCCGTCTTCTTCCGGGAGCATAATGTCGAGGAGCAGAAGCTCCGGAACCTCCTTTTCCATAGCCTTCCAGAAAGCGGACGGAGCCGGGAATCCGTCCGCGTCAAAGCCCTGGCTCTCCAGCGCGTAAGTTACAAGTTTCCGAATGCTGTCATCATCTTCGAGTATATAGATCATACAAAAGCTCCTTGAGGCGATCAAATCGTCACAGTACACGCCCTGTCGGGGGCGTGTACTTGTATACTGTAACTTGCGAAAATCGCATTCCAAAGCGCTTACGCGTGCGATTTTCGCCGTTCTACTCGGGTTTTTGCGTTGAAAATCACGCAAAAACGCCTCGAATTTCGTGGCGGTCTGTACTGCAGCATCAAATCCAACAGGGTAGAAGCGGTCCCGCCGCTCTCTGCCCCCTGACCGGCCCGCGCCGCGTCTGCCGCAAGGCGGAACAATTCCCTGCACGGACTGTGTCATAAACAAGACAGTTCCTGAAGAATGCTGCCCGTTTTTTTCTTTTCCATTCTAACATCTTGCGCTTACAACGACAATCAGCAGAAAAATCCATCAGCAATGAACTATCTGCAGAAAAATCCTTCCGGAACGAACTGTCTGAAGAAAAATCCTTCCGGAGCAAACGCTTCTGGAACGAAGTCAGCCTTGTAAAAGACGCGGATCCGCACCGGACAGGCGGTGCGGGAAAGACTTGCAAGGAACATGCCGTGCGGGAAAGATCTTGCGGGAAAGACTTGCAAGGAACATGCCGTGCGGGAAAGACCGTGCGGGAAAGACTTGCAAGGAACAAGTTGCATACTTCCAGTTTCATGTTATAATGCAGAATACTGAAAATATCATTAGAACATCAAATACTGTCTGATTCGATCTTGTTTCCGGGCGGATATCCGCTCCGTCTCATTTTCTTTTTTCAGCAGACCACACTTAAACTATTTTTCAAAAAAAGTTATGGCAATTCCTGTTAAGCTTCCGGTGTTCGAGGGTCCTCTGGATCTTCTCCTGCACCTGATTGAAAAAAACAAAATAGATATTTACGATATTCCAATCGCCGGAATAACAGACCAGTACCTGGAATATGTACGTCAGATGGATCATGAGGATCTGGATGTGACCAGCGAGTTTCTTGTCATGGCCGCGACACTTCTGGATATTAAGAGCCGCATGCTCCTTCCCCGCGAAAAGGATGATGAGACCGGCGAGGAAGAGGGAGATCCCCGCGAGAAGCTGGTGCGCCGCCTCCTCGAATACAAGATGTACAAGTATCTGTCCGAAGAGCTGGCAGTATACCGGGAACAGGCGGGAGTGCGCTATTTCCGCGCTCAGAAGCTCCCCCGGGAAGTGTTGAATTACCGTCCTCCCATCAATTACGATGAACTGCTGGGGGACGCGGATCTGCAGAGCCTGCAGAAAATCTTCGGAGAAGTCCTGCGCAGGAAAAAAAGCCGACGGGATCCGATCCGGGGCGGGTTTGGAAAAATCCGGCGGGAGGAAATCAGCCTGGATAACAAGACTCTGTACATCCGGGCCTATCTGCAGGCACATCCCCGCACGGATTTCAGGGCGCTGCTGGAATCCCGGGAAAGCAGAGAAGAGGTCATCGTAACCTTTCTTATTATTTTGGAACTGATGAAAACCCAGAAGGTGCATATCGTTCAGGATTCCATCGGAGGAGCAATTCTGATAGAAGCAGGCGTCCCGGAGAACACCGGTGCCAGTCCTGAAGACACTCCGTCTGATACGTCTGATACTCAGGAGTACGGCAGCGGAGAGCCTGTGGACTCCTCATCCGCGGCATTTGAATCCTCTGAAGCTTTTGAGACCACTGACGGCGAATTGCAGGGCGATGGCAGCAAGCCTGTAAGCCCCTCTCCCGAGGCTCTTGAATCTTTTACAGGCTCCGTCGGCGAATTGCAGGGCGATGGCAGCAAGCCTGTAAGCCCCTCTCCCGAGGCTGTTGAATCTTTTACAGGCTCCGATGATGAATTTGAGGACAGCAGCATCGATTTGTCTGCAGACAGCCCTGTGCCAACAGAAGCAAGTTCTCCTGCGGCTGACATTAGAGATGCTTCCGCCGCGGCATCCCGCACCGTCGCGGACGTGTCTCCTGTGGACATGCCTCTGACCGCCTTCCACCGAATGGAAATCGTAACATCCGTGTTTACGCCCGAAGGTTTATTGCCAGAGTCAGCTCACGTGGACAATTCACAGACAGGAGATCTTACCCCTGATTCAGGGAGCAGAAATCCGGCTATCGATAATACAGAAGCTGTCTTTGCGGAGAACTTTTCTCCCGAAAACAGTCTTTCCGACAATCTTTTACCTGTGGAAGAAATCCAGTGCAGTCCGATTCCCGAAAGCGGGCCGGTCAACAGCATTATTCCCATGGAAGAAATCCAGGATAACTCCGTCTCCGAAAGCGAGCCGGTCAACAGCATTTTTCCTGTGGGCGAAATCCAGGACAGCTCCGTCTCCGAAAGCGAGCCGGTCAACAGCATTTTTCCCGTGGAAGAAATCCAGGATAACTCCGTCTCTGAAGGCGATCTGGTCAACAGCATTTTTCCCGTGGAAGAAATCCAGGATAACTCCGTCTCCCAAGGTGATCAGCCAGTTCCTGCAATCGCGGAAAGCACTCTTTCAAATGATGCGGATACCGGTTTAGAGAAGACTGATTCTTCTGAGGAGGCAGACTCCGGGCCGGAGAAGAATGGTTCTTCCGGGGAAGCAGACTTGAGGCCTGCCGGGGAGCATTTTTCCGCGCATCTCTGGTGCAAAGATCCCTGCTGCAGGACACGGTATTTCCGGTCATTTTCCGGAAAGGCCGATATCAGCAAAATCCAGCCGCCAGGGCAATGGACGCGCGCGAGGATGACACGGCTCTGGGCAAGGCGTTTCTTCTGAGCAATCGCCGCATAATTTGAGCTTTCTCTATATATACAAAATACAAAGCGCCTCCCCCGGGATATAATCACCGGGCGAGGCGCTTTTTATTCTGCACAGGTTCCAATCTGTACAGATTCCAATCTGCACAGATTCCGATCAGCTCCGGCACAGATTCCGGTCAGTTCCTTCACAGATTTCATTAATTTCCTTCATAAGATTCCGAATTGGTTCTTCACTGATTCCGGGGGAGTCCCCCGAAGAAGCAGGCACGGAGTCAGACAGTTGCTTCAGGCAAAGCTGAGCATATAGAGATAATCGATCAGCGGGATTGTAAACATGCAGAGCATCATTCCCATCAGGTTATATATACCGGCCCTGGCAGGTTCCTTGTTGTAGACCACCGCGAGCTGGGGGATGTTTGCTGCGGGGGGCGCCGCGACCGCAAGAAAAGAGACCCTGAACACCGGAATGAATTCCGGAAACCGATGCAGGAATCCGCTGGCGCGCAAGATCCCAAGTGTCAGGAAAGGCAGCGCTATAAGTCTCAGAAAAGAGACCAGGTAGGCTTTTTTATTTGTAAATATCTGCAGCAGACTGCTGTCCGCCAGGGTCATTCCGATCACCAGCATGGAAGCAGGGCCCACCATATCCGCCAGCATCTCCACAGCTGTGAACACAGGTCCGGGGATGGAAATATGGGCGATCAGAAGACAGACGCTGAAGGCGATCGCGATAATATTGGGGTTGAGCAGGACCTTTTTCCAGTCAATTTTCCGGCTTCCCTGCATTCTGGCCGCGGCATAGGTCCAGAAAAAAAAGTTAAAGCCCAGCTGAAAGGCGCTTCCGTAAAAAACCATATGATCGCCGAGAGTCATGCTCACTATCGGGAGAATCAGGTTGCCGCAGTTGGTAAAGACGATGGAGAGGCTCTCCACCAATCCCAGTATACCCAGGTGTTCAAGAAGTCTGGCGATCAAAAGGAATCCTGCGTGGACCAGAAACGCAAAAACAACTGCACACAAATACCCCCTGATCCTTTCCGGAGTAAGTTCGATCCGGAAAGCCTTGATAAGCAGGCAGGGACCCAGCACATAGAGGGACAGCTTCGCAAGCTGCTTTTTATCCCGCTCTTCCCAAAGTCCTATATGTATCACCAAATAACCGACTGCACCGACGAGCATCATGGAAATCAATTTGCTCATCAAAACCAGACTCGTGTTCATTTCCTGATCATCCTCTCTTCCACAGCATGCCGCCCGCCGAAGCTGCATTGCGTCGGAATCATTTCACTCCAGGCACTCAAAATATACTCGATATACTCGATATATTTGATATACTCGAAACATGATAGTGATATCTCTGAGAACTGTCAAGAAAGCATTATCAAAGCGACTCGTTACCTCGCCGGTCGCCGATTGCTTTTCTTCGGTCTGCTCCCCGATTTTTTACTCCGGGCTGTTTTCCTCGTCTTCTTTCCCCTGCTTTTTTTCCCGACTGCTGTTCCGGACTTCTTTTCCCTGTCTTCTTTTTCCCGGTTGTATTTCCTTGTCTTCCTGCCCGGGCGCCTTTTCCCGTCTCCTATTTTCTTTCCACACTTCCAAAATTAAATGTATAATGAAAATGGAGATTGTGAAATACACACACTCCTATTTGTAATATTCAAACAATTATTTATTATCAAAATATCATCCATTCACTTGAGGCAGGAGGTTATTCGAATAATTATGGCTCAGAAAAAGAAAGGCAGTCCCTCTCCCAAAGGATTTTCTCATCCCGACTATGATTCCGCCGTTCTGAATTGTTTTCTGGAGAAGCAGCTCCAGCTGTTTCCCGAGGAGGTTGCGTCCACGCCGGAGGAGGCCGCGGATTTTCTGGAAATGTGTTTTGCTGTCGTAGCAAAATCCAAAAAAGAAGTGCGCACTTATTTTGAAGAGGTCGGCACCGATATTGAGGGAGAAGATATTTTTTCCGCAGCGGAGGTTTTCCCCGTAGGAGACGGGAGATACCTGATTGTAGAAGGCTGAAATCTTCTGATTAAACTCAATCCAGCCATGTTCATGTGTGAAAAAGCTCCGCCGGTCCGGGCGGAGCTTTTATATTGTCCTGTTATGACTGTCTGCTTTACCTGTCTGTTTTGCCTGTGCTGTTTTGTCTGCATGTTTTGCCTGTCCTTTTTCCTGTTCCGTTTTGCATGCATGTTTTATCTTACGGAATTCCCGCCAGCAGACAGGTAATGGTCCCGGCCAGTCCCCGATTATATCCCTTCTATTCTCCGTTTTATTCAGGCAAGGTTATCCGGGCCGAATCCGACGGGCAGCAGCTGGCCGAGGGTATAGATGTCGTAGTGCTGCCGGTCAGTTGCCAGAATGATCCTGAATGTTTCGGGATCACAGAATTCCCTCATAACCTGGCGGCAGACGCCGCATGGTGACGAATACCCGGAAGGATTCTCTTCGCGGCCTCCGACGATGCAGATTGCGTCAAACTCTCTGACTCCCTCGCTGACAGCCTTGAAAAAGGCTGTCCTCTCCGCACAGATTGTCGGGGTGTAGGCCGCGTTTTCTATATTGCATCCTGTAAATATTTTTCCGTCCGCGGCAAGCAGGGCGGCGCCCACGCGGTATCCGGAATATGGCGCATAGGAAAGCCGGCGCTGGTCCATGGCCTTGTCAATCAGGATCCCGATTATTTCTTTGTCCGGTTCAGGTCTTTTGTTCATCATATGGTCCGCCTTCTGTCTTCCGTCTTCTCTGCACTGTCTCTGCTCTGATTCTCCATCTTGCGCCGGTCCTCCAGAATCAGTTTGCGAAGCGCCTCAACCGCTATCCTGATTGCCTGATCCGTATCGTGCACGACAGGGTTGTACAGTCCCAGTTTTTCCCTCTCCTGGTTGGCCATAACCAGCAGGCATGTGCCGGCCCGCGCGCGCAGTCTGGCTGCCACGATAAAAATCGTTGCGGATTCCATCTCGGAAGCAAGGCAGCCCATCTTTTTCCAGGCTATCCATTTATTTTCCAGTTCATAGCCGATCGGCATTTTCTCCGGCTCGTGCTGTCCGAAGAAAGAATCCTTGCACTGGACAACACCGATATGGCAGACTTTGACTTTTTCGTCTTCAGTTTCACTGCTGCCGTCTCCGACAGCAATGGTTTCAGCATTTTCCTTACTATTTTTTTCTTTATTATTTTCTTTGCTGTTTTCTTTTTTCTTTCCTTTATTCTTTTTGCCCTGAATCTCTTCCATGCCGGAACCGGCAAAATGCTCATGGAATTCTTTACATACAAATCCCATCTCTTCAGCAGCGTCTGCCAGGGCATTCGTAATCCTGTATGAGGCGACTGCCGGATATTCGATCGGTACATACTCTTTTGTGGTTCCGCCCATGCGGACAGCGCCGGTCGCGATCACAATATCGCCGCTCCTGATCTCCGGCTGCATGCCTCCGCAGGTGCCGACCCGGAGAAAAGTGTCCGCCCCGCACAGGCTCAGTTCCTCCATAGCAATGGCGGCGGACGGACCGCCGATACCTGTCGATGTGACGCTCACCTTTTCTCCCTCAAGAGTGCCGGTATAAGTCACGTACTCCCGGCTGTCCGCAACAAGAACGGCATTATCAAAATATGCCGCGATCTTGGCGCAGCGCTTGGGATCTCCGGGAAGCAGAACATAGCGGCCGACGTCTCCCCTGCCCAGCTGGGTATGATACTGTTTAGACGCGTTCTTCGAGTAGTTCTTCATAGTCCCCGCCTCCTCCATTTACATTTGCATTCCCGACACAGCGAACGTATTGCTGATGTGATACAGCTGCGGACGGCTTCGCCTGCCGGAGCTTTGCGGGAATTGCCATCCCCGCAGAAAGATCATTCTCAAAAAACAAAGACATGTGCTACTACAATATTACTACAGATCGCTGTTTTTGAGTATTTTTAGATCTCAAAAAACAAATCATCCCACTCCCTAATAATAACATATATCAAAAGGTTCACAAAAAGTCCCTGCAGGACATCCGGACAGACAGCTCCCGCTTGCTTTGTGCCTGCTTTGGCGTGTGCCTGGTCTGTACTTGTTTAATGGTGGTTTGCCAGTTGAACTGTACGAAAAATAGCATTATAATACTTGTTATTATTGCTTGATGAAGAGGATTTATACTATTCATCTTGCGATAAAGTAACGTCCATTTATCAGGAGGTAACAGGTTATGAAAAAGTTTTGGAAAAAGGCTCTTGTAGTTGCTATGTCCGCAGGCATGGCAGTCTCTCTGGCAGCCTGTGGCGGTGGCGGCGCCGCAAAGGGCGGTGACGGCTCGATCAAGATCGGCGGCAGCGGCCCTCTGACCGGCCCTGCGGCAGTCTACGGCAACGCCGTCAAGAACGCAGCCGAGATGGCAGTCGAAGAAGTAAATGCAAAGGGCGGCGTCCAGTTCTCCCTGCAGTTTGAAGATGACAAACACGACGCTGAAGAAGCAGCTACTGCATATGGTACACTGAAAGACGGCGGCATGCAGATCTCTCTGGCAACCGTCACATCCGCTCCCGGCGCGGCAGTCTCTCCTCTTTATCAGGAAGACCAGACTTTCGCGATCACTCCTTCAGGCTCCAGCCCCTCTGTCATTTATGCTGACGGCGAAGCCCAGACAGGCGCTTACGGTAATGTCTTCCAGATGTGCTTCTCCGATCCCAACCAGGGTTCCGGAAGTGCTTCCTATATCGCTGCGCATCCCGACCTCGGCTCCAAGATCGCTGTCATCTACAAGAACGATGATCCCTATTCAAAGGGTATCTTCGATACATTCAAGGCTCAGGCAGCGGCTGACGGCCTCGAGATCGTCTATGAAGGCACCTTCAAGGGCGACGAGAGCGACTTCAGCGTGCAGGTGGGCGACGCTCAGTCAGCAGGCGCTGATCTGCTCTTCCTTCCCATCTACTACACTCCCGCTTCCCAGATCCTGACACAGGCCAACAAGGTGGGATATGCTCCCACATTCTTCGGTGTCGACGGCATGGACGGCATCCTTGACCTGGAAGGTTTCGACACTAAACTCGCTGAGGGCGTCTATCTGCTGACTCCTTTCGTTGCAAACGCGGATGACGAGCAGACCAAGACTTTCGTCGAGAACTATAAGGCAAAATACAACGGCGAAGTTCCCAACCAGTTCGCGGCAGACGCTTATGACTGCATCTACGCTCTGGCCCAGGCCTGCGAGGCAGCCGGAATCACTTCCGACATGAGCAATGCGGATATCTGCGCCAAGATGGTCGAGCAGTTCACTTCCATGACATTCAACGGCCTGACCGGCTCCGACATGACATGGAACGAGAACGGCGAAGTCACCAAGGCTCCCAAGGCTATGATCATCCAGAACGGCGAGTATGTTCCCGCAGCGGAATAATATTGGGTGACACCATCATTATCCATCGAAAACTAATCTGCTGATGCAAATTTGCTGATACAATTCAGCAGATACAAATCTGTAAATCAGGACCTCCCGGTTTCTCTGATGAGACCGGGAGGTTATTTTTTTATGTTTGTGTTTTTCCATGCGGATAATACGTGGTATAATATTGCCTAATTGAATCTGTGCAGATTTGTGTCAGCTGTCTGTTTTTTAAACACATTATGAGGGCCCTGCTGCCCGGCATTTCCCGTATATCCCGTGCATCCTGCGCCCCCCGCAGGACACACGGCGGTCTGCCGCAGCTGTTCTCATTCGGATACGCCCATTTCCGCGCAGGTCATTTCTTTTGACATTTATATATTTTTTTACACTTCACATTGTAAAAAGAATATATAAAGGGAACTTGTTCACAAAATCCGGAAGGGGGAACTTTGAAACAATGAGATTTCTATCCAACCTCGTAAACGGCCTGGGACTGGGGAGCGTATACGCGATCATCGCCCTCGGTTACACCATGGTCTACGGCATCGCAAAGATGCTGAACTTCGCGCACGGCGACGTCATCATGGTCGGCGCCTACGCGGCTTTTTTCGCGGTGACTAAATTTAACCTGCCTCTGATACCCGGTATTCTCGTGGCAGTCGTATGCTGCACGGTCCTGGGCGTCGTCGTCGAACGTCTTGCATATAAGCCTCTCCGGCAGGCATCAAGCCTTTCCGTTCTGATCACGGCGATCGGTGTCAGTTATTTTCTGCAGAACGGGGCGCAGCTGCTCTGGACCGCATCGCCCAAGATGTTCCCCGCTGTCATGTCCGGCGGCGCTCTCCAGTTCGGCGATCTTTCCATCAGCTATATCACCCTGATCACCATCGCGACCTGCCTGATCGTCATGGTATGTCTGACTATGTTCATCAACAAGACCAAGACCGGAAGCGCCATGAGGGCCTGCTCCGAGGATAAGGACGCCGCAAGGCTCATGGGTATCAACGTCAACCAGATCATCTCCCTCACGTTCGCGATCGGCTCGGGTCTGGCAGCGGTCGCGGCGGTGCTGCTGTGCGCCAACTATCCGACCATCACGCCCACGCTGGGTTCCATGCCAGGTATCAAAGCCTTCACAGCCGCGGTTTTCGGCGGAATCGGTTCCATCCCCGGCGCTCTGCTGGGCGGACTCCTTCTGGGTATGATCGAAATTCTTTCCAAGGCCTATATTTCCACACAGCTGTCGGATGTCATTGTTTTCGGCGTGCTGATCGTCATCCTTCTGGTGAAGCCCGCGGGACTTCTCGGAAAGAATGTACGCGAAAAAGTGTAAGCGGAAGGGAGTTCAATCATGAAAGAGAAAAAAGGTATTTTCAGTGTCCTTCTGGACAAGCGGCACCGGTCAAGGACTATTTCCTATACAATGGTGATCGTCGCTTATATTGTGCTTGAAGCCATGCTCATGAGCGGCAATCTGTCCAGTCTTTTCACGGGTCTTCTGGTACCCGCCACCTGTTATCTTGTGGCCGCGATAGGCCTGAATCTGAATGTCGGCTTCTCCGGTGAGCTCAATTTGGGCCAGGCGGGCTTTATGGCCGTCGGCGCCTTCTCGGGTGTCTGTGTCTCGGGGCTTCTGGCATCGAGCGTCCCGCCCGTCCTGAGGCTGATACTGGCTATCATCATCGGAATGCTGCTCACCGCCTTAGTGGGTTTCCTGATCGGAATCCCAGTCCTGAAACTCCAGGGAGATTATCTGGCGATCGTCACACTGGCCTTTGGCCAGATCGTCATGAACCTGATCATGAACCTGTACGTCGCCTTTGACAGCACAGGCGTCAAGGTGAGTTTCGTGGACGCTAAATTTGAACTGGGCGAGGGCGGCAAATTCCTGATCAACGGTCCCATGGGCGCCACCGGAACCGAGCGTATCGCAAACTTCACGGCGGGCACTCTGCTGGTTCTGTTCGCCCTGGTCGTCGTCTACAACCTGATTTACTCCAGAAACGGACGCGCGATCATGGCCGCCCGCGACAACAGAATCGCGGCGGAATCGATCGGCATCAATATAGCCAATACCAAGATGATGGCCTTTGTCATCTCCGCTGCCCTGGCAGGAGGCGCGGGTGCTCTCTACGGCCTCAATTATTCCACCATGGTCGCCAGTAAATTCGACTACAACACCTCGATCCTGATTCTGGTCTACGTCGTGCTGGGCGGACTCGGCAATATCAACGGCACCCTGATCTCGACAGTCGTGCTCTTCCTTCTGCCGCAGCTTCTGCGAGGACTGCAGGACTACCGCATGCTGATCTACGCGGTCATCCTCATCCTGATCATGCTCATCACAAACAATGAAGCTATGAAGACCAGGCTGGAATCCTTCCGAAGAAAAAAGAGCGAAGTAAAAAAACCCGAATGATGAGAGGTGGTTATGAACGAGAATAAGACTCCCGTTTTGGAGACAAAAGAACTGGGAATTGATTTCGGAGGTCTGACCGCGGTCAACGATCTGGATCTCTCAATCTATAATGAAGAAATCGTGGGGCTGATCGGTCCCAACGGAGCAGGCAAGACAACGGTCTTCAACCTGCTCACCAAAGTATATACCCCCACCAGGGGACAGATCATTTTTGACGGAAAAGACACTGCGGGCAAAACCGTCGTCGAGATCAATAAGGCAGGCATCGCCCGCACCTTCCAGAATATCCGTCTTTTCGACAACATGACTGTGCTCGACAACGTCCGCACAGCCTATCACAACAACATTAAATATTCACCGGTTTCCGCAGTCTTCCGCCTTCCCGCATATTACGCGAAGGAGCGCGAGATCGAAGGCAAGTCCAGGGAGCTCCTGGAGATCATGGAACTGGAGGAATACGCGGAAGTCACCGCAGGAAATCTGCCCTACGGCGCCCAGAGGCGTCTTGAGATCGCCCGCGCCATGGCGACAGAGCCCAAGCTCCTCCTTCTGGACGAGCCCGCCGCCGGCATGAACCCCCAGGAGACAGACGACCTCATGCGGATGATCCGCTTCGTGCGTGACCACTTCAAGATCGCTGTCCTCCTCATCGAGCACGACATGCAGCTGGTCATGGGTATCTGCGAGCGCATTTACGTGCTCAATTACGGCATGCTGCTGGCAGAGGGACTGCCCGCTGAGATTCAGGCCAACCCCGAGGTCATCAAAGCCTACCTGGGTGACTGATCCCGCGCTTTTCCCGGGTTTGACCAGACAGCCCTGTCACAAGATAGAAAAGAATCGCAAAAACTCTTGCGGCTGCCCTGCGGGCAGCGAGAAAGGTTATTATGCTCACAGTAGAGAATTTAAAAGTCAGATACGGCATGATCGAGGCGATCAAGGGAATCTCCTTTGAAGTCCGGGACGGAGAGATCGTGACTCTGATTGGCGCGAACGGAGCGGGTAAGACCACGACCATGCATGCGATTTCCGGCCTCATCAAGGCAGCGGAAGGCAGTATTACTCTTGACGGAAAAGAACTCACAAAGATCCCCGCACACAAGATCGTCAGTCTGGGCCTCGCGCAGGTTCCGGAGGGACGCCGTGTGTTCGCCCAGCAGACTGTGGAGGAGAACCTCATCCTGGGAGCCTACCTGCGCAAAGACCAGGGCGAGATTGCCAAGGACATTCAGGATGTCTATCAGATATTCCCCCGTCTCGGTGAGAGACACACTCAGCCTGCGGGAACTCTTTCGGGCGGTGAACAGCAGATGCTGGCAATGGGCCGCGCCCTGATGGCCAAGCCCTCCATCCTGCTGCTCGACGAGCCCTCCATGGGACTCTCCCCCCTGCTGGTCTCCGAAATCTTCCAGATCATCGAGGAGATCAATAAGAAAGGCACCACCATCCTGCTCGTGGAGCAGAACGCCAAGAGAGCCCTCTCTATCGCGGACCGCGCCTACGTTCTCGAGACCGGCCGTATCACACTGACCGGCACCGGCGATGAACTCGCCCGCGACGAGCGCGTGCGCAAGGCCTACCTGGGCGGCTGATCCCGCCGCTTCCGCCCGCGGCCATATTTGAATTCGGACTCAACGCAAATATATTTCTTTACAGATATTTTTACGGAAAACCTGTTTTAACTGTTTAAAAAAAGCAATAGGAGGGCATTATGTACGTTAAAGATCATATGACAAAAGAACCGGTCACAATTACGGAGGACGTCAAGATCTCCAAGGCGGTGGACATTATGTC
>JBGUNJ010000038.1:0-6618 GCA_045117315.1 Lachnospiraceae bacterium
CGAATGGGGCGAACGCCGTTCCACTCGGGTTTTTGCGCTGAAAATCGCGCAAAAACGCCTCGAATTCGAGGGGGTCTATACTGTAACGCAAATTTCCTTTTTCTTTTGGCAGATTACTCCGGTGTTTTCCCGGCAGGTTTTTTCCCGGAAGATTACTCCAGTGTTTTTCCGGCGGTTTTCCCCGGCAGATTACTCCGGTGTTTTTCCGGCGGTTTTCCCCGGCAGATTTTTTCGTGTGCGTTTTTAAAAAACGTGAGCCGGCGGGGATCTGCCCGGGGCGCTGGTTTTCACGCCCCCTGCAGGAACCTGCGCGGCTCACGGTACAGTTGTTTTTATTTGCGTCTGCCGAACAGGTGGTAGATGAGCAGGAGCATGGGATAGAGCTCCAGTCTTCCGGCAAGCATGTCGAACATGAGGACAAACTTTGACGGCAGGGACAGATGTCCGAAGTTGGCGGTGGCGCCTACCGCGGAGAGGCCGGGACCGATATTGTTGATGGTCGCCGCCACTGCGGTAAAGATCGTCTCCAGACTCTCGCCTCCGTCAAACGCGGTGACCAGGAGGACCGATGAGCAGAAGATGACGATATAGATTCCCAGATACATAATGACGGAGCGGACCGTCTCATTCTCAACCGGTTTGCCGTCCATATGAACGGAGGTGACTGCTCTGGGATGGATATAGTGGTGGATCTCCTGAATTCCCGCCTTGACCAGGATGATAATACGGGAGACCTTGATTCCGCCGCCGGTGGAACCCGCGCAGGCACCGATAAACATGATCAGTACGAGCAGGCAGCGGGAATACTGTGGCCAGAGGTTAAAGTCCGCAGTGGCATAGCCGGTCGTCGTGATGATCGAGCCGACCTGGAAGGCCGCGTGGTGGAAAGCCAGAAACAGGTTGTCAAACATCTTGTGGATGTTGATGGTGATGGTGACGATGCTGAAGGCGATGATCAGGAAGTACCAGCGTACCTCTGTGAGTCTGAAGGCGTCCTTTTTGTCCTTTCCCAGGAAAAGGAAAAAGTAGGCGTTAAAGTTGACTCCGAAGAGGATCATGAACACGGTGATGATTCCCTGCTGCAAGAGGGGGTAGCTGGCAATGCTGTCCCCGAGGATGCCGAATCCTCCGGTACCGGCCGTGCCGAAACTGAGGCAGAGCGTGTCAAAAAGCGGCATGCCCGCCACAAGCAGCAGGATGATCTCGGCCACAGTCATTCCGAAATAGATGATGTAGAGGATCTTGGCAGTGTCCCTGATTTTGGGCACCAGCTTGCCCACGACGGGACCCGGGCTCTCCGCCCTCATCATGTGAATCTGGTTTCCTGTCCCGCCTTTGCGCATGGGCATTATGGCCAGCACGAAGACAATGACGCCCATGCCTCCGACCCAGTGAGTAAAGCTTCTCCAGAACAGGCCCGCATGGCTGAGGGCTTCCACGTCCGAAAGGATACTGGATCCGGTGGTCGTAAAGCCGGATATGGTCTCAAAGAGCGCGTCCGGGTAGCTGGGGATATCCCCGCAGAGCACGAAGGGAAGGGCACCGCAGAGACTGATCACGATCCAGACCAGCCCGACACTGATAAAGCCTTCCTTTGTATAAAATGACGCTCTCGTTTCCACTTTGAAATTGATCAGATAGCCGATCAGGTAATAGGCGGCTGCCAGTCCAAGATAGATCAGCCCCTCTTTTTCCCGGTAAATCAATCCGGTCAGAGCGGGGAGCAGGAGGAATATGGCCTCAAACTTCATCACCAGTCCGGTCGTTCGCCGTATAATGGAATAATTCATAAATCTTGCACCTCTTATCAGGAAAAGACGGTCATCCGCAGGCCTGCGTCTTCTGTGTCATGTGATGAGTGCCCCGGTTCTCTCACAGGCATGTCGCCACATGTTTACACATGTTTTCACGCCGTTTCCTGCCCGCCATATCTTAGTCACGCTTTAGTCCGGTCTCCTTGAGAATATCGCGGACATTCTGGAATCCGATCTGTGTTGTCACCACGATCACTCTGTCATCGACCTCGATCGTAGTCTGACCGTTGGGGACAATGACCTGGTGTTTCCTGTAGATGCAGGCAATAAGAACTCCTTTTCTGAGAGGAAGATTCGCGAGAGGTATTCCAATCACGGGCGATCCCGCCTGGATCAGGAATTCAAGCGCCTCGGCCTTCCCCTCGATAATATTGTACAGAGTCTCGACGTTGCTCCCCATGGAATTTTCCATAGCCCGGACATAGCGGACGATATATTCCGCCACGATCTGCTGGGGATTCAGTATGCTGCCGAGATTCATTTCGCTGATAATATTGTCGTAGTTAATCCTGTTTACCTTTGTGATCAGCTTGATGTCGTTGATGGACACCCTGCGCGCGTACAGGGAGAGGAAGATATTTTCCTCGTCCATGCCTGTCAGGCTCACAAAGGACTCGCAGGTCTCAATGCCTTCTTCCAGAAGGATATTCTGGTTTGCGGCATCTCCGCAGATGATCGTTGCCGCCGGAAGCTCCTCGCTGAGCCTCTTGCATTTTTCCGGATCCTTCTCGATGATCGTCACGCGGATATTGCTCTCCAGAAGAATCTTTGCCAGATAGAATCCGATGGTACTGCCGCCGACGATCATGCAGTTGGCAACGCTCCTGCTCTTGAGGCCGACCTTCTCGACGAAAGAGCGGGCACTCTTGGCACTGGCCACGACACTGATCGTGTCGCCCGCTTTCAGCCTGAAGGCGCCGTCGGGAATCGTGACATCGTGGTTGGGACCGCGTTCCACCGCGCAGACAAGGACGTCCCCTTTTGTACTCTTTGAGATCTCCGCCAGTGATCTTCCTGCCAGAGATGAATTCTCCAGGACCGGGAATTTCAGCAGCTCAATGTGGCCGCGGGCGAAAGGTTCTATTTTGATGGCCGAGGGGAATTTCAGCAGTCTGGATGCCTCCATAGCCGCCGCGTATTCGGGGTTGACTGTCAGGGAAAGCCCGAGTTCCTCTCTGATAAAGCCGATCTCACTGTTATAGATCGGATTCCGGACACGGGCAATCGTGCTGCAGTCACCTGCCTTCTTGGCGATCAGACAGGAGAGCAGATTCAGTTCATCCGAATCCGATGCGGCGATCATCAGATCCGCCTCCTCGACGCCGACATCTTTCTGCACTGAGTGGCTTCCGCCGTTTCCCACAATGCCGATCACATCGCAGCTGCTGGAAACTTCATTGACCACCTGCTGGTTTACATCGACAACACTGACATCATGTCCTTCTTCACAGAGCTGTCTGCAAAGGGCAGATCCCACCTTGCCGCAGCCAACCACTATAATCTTCATGCTTCCTCTCAATCCGAGCGCTGTCAGACAAAAACGTTTCCCTCTTGTTTCTCCTGCCGCCGGGAGTACCGTGCGGCATTATGGCATTTTATGGCAGGCTCTCCGCCCTTTGAGGCTCCTGTACGCAGTCTGCCGCCTGTTTTGTCAGGTTTTTGCCGTGCGCAGGGCGGGTGCAGCGCTCAAATGCACCCTCCGGTCCTGAAACCGCATACAATCATTCCGATAAACGGACGCGGATACGGTCATCCCTTCTTCCTGTTTTCCGACTCTTATTGCTATCAGGCAGGAGCGCTCTTCTTCGAAAACAGTCCCTGCCTGACGAGTACAAGGTGAATGATCCTTCTCATTTACCGGTTCTGATGATATCTCCCGGTTCCGCCTGCGCATCCAGTTCCAGCCTGATCAGCTCGCCCGGATGGGGCGCGTCAGGCACGGGAATATTGTCCGCATTCCACATTCCGACCACTTTTGCCTGCAGATCCGTGCCGTCCGGCCGCATGATCTCGACCATATCCCCGACGGCAAACTTATTTTTCTGATGGATCACGGCAATGCTGTGTCCGCTGTCACTTCCGCCAGGATTAATTGCAGGATTAATTGCAGGATTACCTGAAGAATCACCTGCTGCACCTGCAGATCCGTGCCGTCCGGGCGCATCGGGGCCGGCCGGCAGAACGTCTTCTATGATCCCCAGAAATACAGCGTCACTGGCATAAGTATTGTCCGTGTAGACCATGGAGTATTTGTCCGGTTTTCCGAAATAAAAACCTGTTGTAAAATCCCGGTATGTGCACTTCTTGATCTCACGCATATACCAGTCCATTCCGGCTTCGTATTTTTCGTCACTCTCAAGATAATCGTCTATGGCGCGCCTGTAGGCCCTTGTGATCGACGCCACATAGAGGGCGGTCTTCATGCGTCCCTCTATCTTGAGGCTGTCCACCCCGGCCCGTGCGAGCTCCGGCAGGTGCCCGATCATGCAGAGATCCCTGGAATTAAAAATATAGGTGCCTCTCTCGTTTTCTTCGATCGGGAAATACTCTCCCGGCCTGGTCTCTTCCGCCACGGCATATTTCCATCTGCATGGGTGTGTACAGGCGCCGCGGTTGGCGTCCCTGCCGGTAAACCAGGCAGATAAAAGACATCTTCCCGAATAGGAGATGCACATAGCTCCGTGTATAAATGCCTCGATCTCCAGATTGGCCGGTGTGCGGTCGCGGATCTGGGCGATTTCCTTCAGGGAAAGTTCCCTCGCGCAGACCACGCGGGAAGCCCCCATGCGGTGCCAGAACCGGAAGGTCTCATAGTTGGTATTATTTGCCTGTGTGGAAATATGGATAGGGATCCGTGGGCAGTGCTCTCTTGCCAGGGCAAACATACCCGGGTCGGCCACCAGGACCGCATCCGGCCCGATTTCCTCAAGAAACCGGAAATAAGAAGCCGCCTGCTCCAGGTCGTAGTTGTGGGCATAGATATTAGCCGCCACATGAACCTGAACACCCCTGGCATGGGCGTAGGCGATCCCCTCTCTCATATCTTCGGGGCTGAAATTTCTGGCCTTGGCGCGCAGGCTGAAGGCCTCGCCCCCTATATATACCGCGTCCGCTCCGAAATTGACGGCTGTCCGGAGCACTTCCAGATCCTTTGCCGGAATCAGGAGCTCCGGTTTTTCACGGTTCGCATTCCATCTTTTTTTCATAACTCATTGCCATGGCTGCCTGACGCAGCCGGAAAATAATGAAAAACTATGCGCCGGTCTTCACACAGACCGCTGTCCCGTCTCCGGCTGGCAGCAGCAGTGTTTCCAGGGAAGGTTCCTCCGCCAGCGCGCGGACATATTCCCGCATACGGCTGTGAATCGTCCGGTTTCTCCGGGTAACCGCAAAGCGGGAGGACAGGACGTCCCCTTCCTGCAGAATATTATCTGTGATCAGGATGCCTCCGTCTCTCAAAAGCCGCAGGACATCCGGAAGAAAGCGTATATACTGACCCTTGGCCGCGTCCATAAAAATCAGGTCAAAAGAAGCATCCTCCCTGATCTCCTTCAGGATCCCGGCGGCATCTCCTTCAAGAACCTCGATCGGGGGACGGCCTTTTTCCGCGGGTTCTTCCCCCTGAATTCCTGCGGGCTTTCCGCCGCTTTCCACGGGTTCTTCCCCCTGAATTCCGGAGGGCTTTCCGCCGCTTTCCACGGGTTCTTCACACCTGACCGAGGCAGGCTTTCCGCCGCTTTCACCGGCTTTTTCCGCGGCAATTCCGGCGGGCTTTCCGCCGTTTTCCGAGCTTCCTCCGCTTCCGTATTTAAGAATATTCTGTCTTGCCAGAGCTGCCCGGGCAGGATCTTTTTCAATGGTCACGATCCTGCACCCCGGAGGTGCGTAATACTGCATAAACAAAGCGGAAAAGCCCACCGCCGTCCCCACTTCGAGGATGCGCATCGGCTTTTTCATTTTTATAAAAAACCGGATCAGGTCCCGGGTCCTGGGTCTGATGATGGGAACCCTGTCCGCGATCGCCTCCTCCTCGAGGCGGCCCAGATGATCCGGTCCGGGGGGCATCATCGCTTCTATAAAGACCTCCATCCGCCGGGGATCGACTGCCGTCTCCTGAAGCTGCCCTTCCGAAGCGGAAGCAGGCTGCTCAGTACTGTCCCCAGACATCTTTGTTCTCCTTCTCTTTGCCGGCGCCGCCGGTATCCGTGTCACCGGTCCCGTTCTCAGCGCCGTCCGCCTGGTCTGTCGACTCAGTGCCCGGCGTCTTCGAAAGCTTTTCAAGCATCTGCTGCATGGTCATATCCGAAGAGAGAATAAATGTACCGGGCAGGATTTTGTCGTCATACCCCGAAAGCCTGGCCTTGATCGCGAAAGTCAGTCCGCTGCTGATCAGATCCTGCTTCTCCAGGATTCTGCCGACTGCAAGCGCGGAACCTGCATCCTGCGCGGAGATGGTCACCATCTCGCTGTGGGCAAACCCGGGGGCGTCAAGGCTCTCCTCCACAAAAAGCTTATGTCCTTCGTGGTAGGCTTTGCCGGCCCAGGTAATGATAAAAAACCCGCACACGATCGGAATAACATAGATCGCGATGCCCATAGCGGTTTCTATAATCCCTATGAAATCAGATTTTTTTTTCATTTTTTAGCTCCATCCGTTTCCTGCCATGCGGCTTTGCGTGCTGCTTTGCTCACACTTGTGGCCATGGGCGAGTGCCCGCAAACATGTATGAATAAACTACGCATTGCTCCGCGCTCTGGCGCTCCCGCAATGCTCCACACATTCGTACCCCGCCCCGCGGCGGCC
>JBGUNJ010000039.1:0-12688 GCA_045117315.1 Lachnospiraceae bacterium
GACCATCGAGCTGTTCTCCAACGCTGTCAAGACCGCCAAGACTGTTGTCTGGAACGGACCTATGGGCGTATTCGAGAACCCGATCCTGGCCAAGGGCACCAAGGCAGTCGCACAGGCTATGGCCGACACAGATGCTACCACCATCATCGGCGGCGGCGACAGCGCTGCGGCAGCAAACCAGATGGGCTTCCACGACAAGATGAGCCACATCTCCACCGGAGGCGGTGCATCCCTTGAATTCCTCGAGGGCAAGGAGCTTCCCGGCGTCGCAGCTGCAAACGATCGCTGAGAACAGATCCAGCCTTAAGACATCCCCTGGCTCTCCGGGACCATAAACGGGCGCGCAGGCGCATCTAAACCCGATTCCCACGTGCTGCTGTCCGCATCGCAGACTGCCTGCGGACAGTGACACGGCAGAGGCGAATAAGATACTGTTTACGCCCTCGAGAGGCGTAGACAGTAACGCCAATAATCCGTGATCTCGAAAAAACAGGGGTGCAACAGTTTTGAGGATGATATATAATAGTAATGGCCGGGGGCTTTTGTGCCTCTCCGGGCTTCAAAAGTTCCCTCTTTGGAAGACACTTCCGGTGCGCACAGGGAGCGCCGCGCGCAGCCGGCTGAGTGTGGTGAATATCGGTTTTATTCTTCCTCCCGCGATACCTGCAGGTGAGCCCTGAAAAAACCGTGTTTTGCGGAACAGTAATCTTTGAGCAAGTAATTCAGTGACGGCGCTCTGGAATGGAGAATTAAAATGGCAAGAAGGAAAATCGTTGCAGGCAACTGGAAAATGAACAAGACTCCCACAGAGGCGAAGGCTCTTGTCGAGCTGCTTGCTCCCCTGGTAAAGAATGATGATGTCGATGTCGTCTACTGCGTTCCCGCAGTTGATATCGTTCCCGTAGTTGAGGCTGTCAAGGGCTCCAACGTTGCTGTCGGCGCAGAGAACATCTCCGATAAGGACAGCGGCGCATTCACCGGCGAGATTTCCGGCGCAATGCTCAAAGATGCAGGCGTCAAGTACGTCATCATCGGCCACTCCGAGAGAAGAGATTACTACAAAGAGGATGATGCTTTCCTGAACAGAAAGGTTCTGAAGGCATTCGAGTATGGCCTTATTCCGATCCTTTGCTGCGGCGAGTCCCTTGAGCAGCGCGAAGCAAACGTGACCATCGACTGGATCCGTCTGCAGCTCAAGAGCGATCTGATCGGCGTCACAGCTGAGCAGGCTGCTTCCATGGTCATCGCTTATGAGCCTATCTGGGCTATCGGCACAGGCAAGGTCGCTACCACTGAGCAGGCTCAGGAAGTCTGCCATGCGATCCGCGAGCTCATCGCTGAGATCTATGATGCTGACACAGCTGAGAAGATCCGCATCCAGTACGGCGGCTCTGTCAACGGCGCTTCCGCTCCCGAGCTGTTCGCACAGCCCGACATCGACGGCGGCCTCATCGGCGGCGCTTCCCTGAAGGAAGACTTCGGAAAGATCGTCAACTACAAGTAATCACACAGCTGTTTCCCTGATGACACGCAGATCAGGCGGACGGCAGGCAGGTGTGTGTCCATTCGCCAAAAAAAGGATCTGTGAGTGAACAGGACATTTGATGAGTGATCAGGACCTGCATCAGGATAGTCCCTGATGCAGGTCTGTTGTTTATGACACTGCCCGCGCAATGTATTTTTTCCGCCTGGCGGATGACGCGGGCCGGTCGGGGGCAGAGGGCGGCAGTGCCGCTTCTGCCCTATTTAAAGGCATTACACGACTGAGGAAAGCAAAAATGACTAAAACAGGATTCCGGAAATTGATCTGCTTCCTGACCGTATGCATGCTGGCGGTCCGGCTCTGCGTTCTGCCCTGTGGAGCGGAAGAGACTTCGGACGAATATGAGGTGCTTGAATCATCAGAGACTGGTGAGACCGCTGAGGATCCGAAGGAAATGCATTCGGGAACGGATTCCCTCGAAGAGCTGGGAATGCTGAGATCGGAGGGAAGCGTAGACAAGATTCTTGCTGATATGACTCTCAGGGAGAAGGTTGGCCAGATGATCATCGCCACTTTTCGCGGGTGGCCCGAAGATCATGGTCCTGCCTCGTACAGCTTTACCAGGATGAACAGCAGGATCCGTGAGGCAATTTCCAGGGATCGTTTTGGCGGCGTGCTGCTGTACGCGGAAAACTGCGAGAACAGCCGGGATACAATGAGGCTTGTCAATGACATGCAGACAGCCAATCAGGATACCGATTCAAAGAATGTGATCCCTCTCCTTGTGGCCATTGATCAGGAAGGCGGAATTGTAAACCGTCTGGGACAGGGGACACAGTGGACCGGCAATATGGCTGTCACGGCGTCCGGGGACATAGAAAATGCCAGAGAGACCGGTAAAAAAATAGCGGAGGAGCTCTCCCTGCTCTCCATCAATACGGACTTCGGTGTAGTGCTGGATGTAAACGATAATCCTGATAATCCCATCATCGGGGTGCGGGCATTTTCGGATGATACCAAAACAGTGGCGGATTACGGGACGGCCTTTTACGAGGGAATGAGTGAAAACGGCACTATTGCCGCGCTCAAGCATTTCCCGGGTCATGGCAACACGAGCGTGGACAGCCACACAGGACTTCCCAGAGTGGAAAAAACACTCGAAGAACTCAACAGCATGGAACTGGTTCCTTTCCGGGCGGGAATTGAAGCCGGCGCGGAAATGATCATGACTGCCCATATCCAATATCCTGAAATAGAAAAAGAGACCTATACTTCCAAATCGACCGGTGAGGAGGTGGAGATTCCGGCAACCCTCTCCAAAACGATCCTCACCGATATCCTGCGCGGAAAGATGGATTTCGACGGCGTGATCGTAGCGGATGCCCTTGAAATGGTTTCCCTCACTGAGCATTTCAGAGAGGAGGATGTTTACAGGATGGCCATCAACGCAGGGGTGGATCTGCTCCTCGCACCCCGCACAGTCTACAATTCTGACACGCTCGACCAGCTCGAAGAATGCATCGACAGTATCGTCGAAATGGCGGAAGACGGAAGGATCTCCGAAGAGAGGATCGATGAGTCTGTCCGCAGGATCCTGACTCTGAAAGCAAAGCATGGACTCCTTGACACAAAGATAGAGCCGGTCACGGACGAGCAGATCGAGGAGGCGGCATCGAAGCTCTGGTCTGAAGAAAACCGCGCCGAAGAGTGGGAAATGATGAAGAAGGGAGTGACTCTCCTCAAAAATGAAGGAGACGCTATTCCCTGCAGGCTGAAAGAAGAAGACAGGGTACTTGTGTTTTATCCCGGACAGAGCAGGGTCAATACTGCGGAATATGCCAGGGAGAAGCTCGCGGCGGAAAAAATCATCCCGGAAGGCACAGACTGGCAGACAATAGTTTATGAACCTGACAACGTGCAGGAATGCCTGCGGGCTGTCGGGGAGGCGGATCATATAATCGCTGTGACCACTATGTTCGAAGTGACCGAGATGGATCCCGATACAGCGGACGGAGAATCCGGAGAGATTCTGGATCAGATCATCGAGGAAGTGCATAAAGAGAACAAAAAGATCACGGTGATCAGCGCCGAGCTGCCATATGACGCCGCCAGATATCAAAAAGCGGATGCCTTGATCGTCACTTACGGATCCGCCAGAATGATGGAGACTGCTGAGAGCGGAAAGTCTGTTTCTCCCAATCTCCCGGGAGCGATCTGCGCTGTATTCGGCGAGTTTACCCCCGGCGGTACTCTTCCGGTCAACATCCCCGCACTAAACGAAGAATATAAATTCTCAAAAGACATACTTTACCCCAGAGGTTTTTCGGCTGCCAAAGCCCGGGAAGAGAAAAAACAGGAAGAAAAGTCAGAGGATAAAGCAAAGGCGGAAGAGAAAGAAGAGAAATCAGGGGAGAAACTGAAGGCGGAAGACCAGACCGAAGAGAAGACCGAAGAAAATTCCGAAGAGAGGGCGGAAGATAAGTCAGAAGACAAGGCGGAAGAAAGTTCCGAAGATAAGGCGGAAGATAAGTCAGAAGACAAGGCAGAAGATAAAGCAGAAGATAAGTCAGAAGAGAAGGAGTAATTGTCCGGTCAGAGAAGCTGACACAGGGAAGAGCAGGGATTCTCTTTCCGGTCAGAAAAGCTGACTCAGGAGACAGGAAGGAGAATGATTTCCGATATGAAAATAATTGCAGGAAGAAAGAAATTTTCAGCAATAATTATAGTAATGCTTATTTCAGCTTTGCTCCTTCAGGGATGCGGTCTTTTCAAACCGACTGCAGCTTCTCTGACTGCCAAAATGCTGAAAGAGCTTCAGAAGGTAAATTCCGCGGAAGTAAATACAAAGATTGATTCGCTCATCGGGGTGAAGGTCAAATCGATCGACGTCGGTATGGAGATGAACCTTGGAATTGACAACAAAGCCGAGATGACAAAGGATCCTGAGCGCACAAAAGACAATAATACCCTGTCTGTTTCCGGATTCGGACAGAATGTGAATATCAATTATGAGCAGTATACGGAAAAGGCGGAGGACGGTTCAAAAATCACTTATGTGCGTACAGAGGGCACACCTTGGAGAAAGAGCACTGAGCAGAAACAGAGCAGTGAAGACGCATCCGGTGACGGCTCTGCGGATACCGGATCCGCGGATACCGGATCCGGAAAAAAACCTTCTGCATTCGAAATGATCGGTCTTTTACAAAAAGCCGGAGATACATTGAAGGATGCCGAACTGAAACAGGAACTTGTCGAGATAAACGGCAAGCAGGCCTACCAGATCAATGCGTCAGTGGGTGGAAACCTTGTGAAAGAACTGATCTCACAGTCAAATGCGGGTTCGGGAAAGAACTCAATAGATCTTGAGTCTATAGACTGGGATTCGATATCAATTCCTACAGAACTCTATATTTATAAAGAATCCAGCCTTCCGGCACGGATCAAGATGGATTGTGCCCAGCTGGGAGGAGAGATTCTCGGAAATGTGATTGCTGACAAAACCGAGAATACAATGCTGGAAGGAGTTGATTTTGAATTCAAAACCTTCGACGTAGATATAACGATAGACAGATACGATGAAATCGGCGAGATCGAGATTCCCGCGGAAGCCCTGGAAGCAGAGGAAGCGGGAAGCGTGGAAGAACTGGTTCCGAATCTTACGAATCTGTTCTGAGAAAGCAATGTCAGAGGCAGAATATTCTGAATGCCCGGAAGATCCGGTTCCGCATTTTACGAATCTGTTCCGGGAACGTCTGAGAAAGCAATGACAGAACCCCAATATGCGGATCATCGCCTGCCATGCTGCTTTCCGGTGAGTGTGATTTATGAACGCGGGCCATGCTGCGGGTGACTGCAGCATGGCTGTGACGGGAAAACAATTGTATTTGAACTCCGGAGATGAGGAAAAATGGTTAAGATACTAAAATATGCATTTGTGTTGATGGTGACTCTCCTGGCTGTGTCCATGTCTGTCTTTGCCAAAGATGAAGAAGGGGGTAAAGAGGCGGATGCGATCTCGTTTGAATCGGGAGAAGAGAAAGAAGGTACAGAGGATCCTGCGCTTACAAACATTAAGATCACTAAAAACGGACCTTTTGACGAAAATGACATTCGCAGATGCAGGGAAATAATCGGAGACGTCCTGTCGGGAAACGAGGAAGGACTGGACATAGACAGATTCAGTGATCTTGACCCGGTTTCCATCGGAGACATGATTACGGCTTATACAGAGGGAAGCTTCATCTATATTGTGGCAGATACTTCTCCGGGAATGAGTCAGCTTTACGGATATGAGCTGGTATCGAAAGATGAGGGAGATACCTGGGTGCTGAATCAGTTCCACAGATCCATGGAGATGGGCGATATGTATATCATCGACGGCAATATCATGTATATTGACGGGATCGGAATGGAAATGGTATCTGTGCCTGTTATTTCAACAAATCAAGGCAAAAGCTATAAAGAGCTTGATGCCGGCCCTGTCAAAAAGCTCATGTCTCTTCCTTCCATGGAAGGCTGCTGCTGTTATGCCAGGGTAAAGGGAATTGATAAGGACAGGAAAACCATCGATTTTGACTGGTATGTCAATAACTATGAAGCTGCCGAGAACTGCTGCCGCCTTTACTCTATGACCGCAAAATATCCGTCATTTGAGACAGCCGGCAAAAAGGACCTCTCGGGACTTGAAGAAGAGGCGGCTCAGTACCTGAAAACGGGATATCTGTTTGAAAAGAGCAGTTCGGAAAAGCTGAACCGGGAAGCTGTCGGAGCGAGATTTCTGAAAGAATACCGGCTGGCGGGGGCGCAGAAGACCGCTGATGAGATCCGTCTTGCGATCAATGAGATCTACGCAAGAAAAGGACAGGATTTCAAGAATGAAGAAATCCGGCAATATTTTAAAGCCAAAAAGTGGTATAAACCGGTCTCCGGGAAGGAAGTAAAGGAAGAGGAACTGAACGAAACCGAACAGTACAATATCAGGCTCCTCTTAGGACTGGAAAAGGAATACAAAGCCGCCGTCATTCAGTAGTCGGACAGACGCGGGACAGACAAAGTGTTACAGTACAGCTCCTCTTTACATGAACACTCCCTTACAGGTTACATGTTCATGTGACGGCAGAGAACTGCCGCAGGTACACTTGTGGAAGAAAACCATCTATGAACGACAAGACTGCCAATACTGTTTTTTATCTGCTGCGCCATGGAACGACTGAATGGAATCAGCAGCTGCGCTATCAGGGCAGGGCTGATAACCCTCTTGATGAGATCGGGGAGAAGCAGGGAAGTCTGCTGCGGGATTATTTTAAAGACATCCGCGTAGACCTTGGGGTCACCAGCCCTCTTTGCCGCGCTTCCAGAACCCTGGAGTATGCCCTTTCTTCCCAGCAGAGCCCTGTGCCGGTGATCGTGGAACCGGGTGTCATAGAGATTGACTTCGGGGAGGCGGACGGACTGACGAAAGAAGAGATCTTTGAGCGCTACCCTGATTTTTACAGGATGTATATCCTGAATGAAGACAGGGGACACGCGCAGGCACCCGGCGGGGAGTCCTTGGTTCAGGTCTATTGTAGAATGCGGGACACCATTCTCAGAATCGCCAGGGAGCATCCGGGGGAGACTGTCGTCGTGGGATCTCACGGGACAGCGATTCAGACATTTTTGAATTTCGCGAAGGGGATTCCTGCAGAGCAGATGACACGGTTCTTTCTGTATAATGTCAGTGTGAGCTGCGTAGAGATCAGCCCTGAAGGAAGGCCGACTGTGCGCTTTATCGGGGACAGGCATCATATCCCGGAAGATCTGCAGTTCTGTTATACTCACCAGGATGACAAATAAAAGAGAAGATGATTGAGGCGGCCGGCCCGCGCTATGGGCAGTTCAGTACAGCTGGCGGGAATCTGACGGCATTTCAGACAGTATTTCGGTCGGTATTTCAAACACTGAAGTTGGATCACTGAGAAAAAGAGAGCCGGCGAAGGGGGGATCAGATGACAGCAGAAGTCAGTAGAGGGCATTTGGAATATCATGATGAGCGCGGCTCTTACAGAATTCCGGTCGGAAGGCGCGGCAGAAAATGCCTGGCCATCCTCGACAAGAGAGAGGGAGAGTTTGTCCGCAGCCTTGAGATGGATCTTTTTACAGGGTTCGTATATTACTGCGTCGACAACGCTACTACCGGAGGATTATCCTATTATTATGATATGTCCAGCAAGAAGGTGAGCCACTATTTCATCCACCGCTATCTGCGAAACGCGATGAACCGTGGATTTACCGCGACGCCGCTGGAACTGGAGGTCTTTGAGAAGCTCCCATGCGATAACTGGGTTGAAGAGATGGAGAGGCTTCCGGGCTGGAAGGACGCCATTGAACATCGCGTTGAGAACCTGCTTCTTCCCGGCAGAAAAGTTCTCTCTGTCCGCTTGAAGGAAGAGGAAGGCGGAGCGGCTGCGGACCGCCCTGAAAACGGTACTCCTGCCAGGATCGGGTCCGTTTCCTTTGCTGTATATCCTTCCTCATATCCGGCGGGAATCCGCGATCACGTATATTTATTTGAAAGAGAGAATCCGGACCGGCCGGCGGTACTTTGCTACCGCAACAAGATCGTCGGAAATGAGTTTTTCGGAGAAGACGGCGAGTACGAGCTTTTTCTGACTGAAAAAGAAGATGAGCAGATCCGGCGGATTGCGGAGGAAGTTTTCGACATCCGGGAGGAGAAGGCACTGATGACGGAGGATGGCCTGCCCGTCCGGGATGAACTGGGTGTCCTGCGGAAAGAACATGACGGGGAAGAGATGGTCCTGAAGGAAATGACTGTCCGATATACTGACGGAACAGTCCGCAGGATCGAAGCAGACAGCCCGGCTGTGACAGAACACGCGGAAAATCTGAGGACCATCCTGCATGGTCTGCTGAGGCGTGAAGTCGTTCTGGCGTGATGAACAATCTGTTTCGTGAGAATGCACATGGATGCGGTGCGGAAGATGTTGCCCATACGACAGCTTTACAAAGCAAAGACCTTGCAAACCACGTATCCGGAAGGCGAGACCCCGGAGCGGGTCCTGGATAATTTAAAAAGACCAAAAGACCGGCCATGCACCGAAAATAAGGAGCATGGCCGGTTCTTTCTCTTTATAATGACATTTTTTAATGACATGACCCGTAAAATGTATTTTCCGCCTTGCGGCGGACACAGGCCGGAAGAGGGGAGCAGTGGCGGCAGGACCGCATATGCCCCGCTCTTTTTTTGCTGTGCAGGAGGCGCTTGCGGCTTTGCAATGAGCAGAGCAGTTTATGGCTCAGCCAGCATAGCATATTTTAACGGAATTTTGGAATATCAGATTCCCAGCTCCTTCTGAAGAGCGGCGATCATTTCCTTATATTCCTCATCTTTCAGGAATACAGGATCGGGATTGGTAATGGCAAAGCTGCCGCCGAATTCGAATCCGCCTTCATATTTGGGGACAATATGGAAGTGAAGATGAGGGTTGGAGTCACCATAGGAGCCGAGATTGATCTTGGTGCAGCCCCACAGCTTCTTGACGGCGCCGGAAGCGGCTGCCAGATCAGCTGCAAAATCAGTCCTCTCCTGGTCTGTGCACTCGCAGAGCTCTTTTTTGTGAGCTTTCAGAGCCAGCGCGCAGCGTCCCTTATGAGCCTGATCTTTGAAAAGATAAAGGACTCCGGCCTTCATTTCGCCGACTTTGAACATGATTCCTTCGCGGCCTTCATGATGTTCATCGCAATAAAAGCATCCCATTTAAAATACCTCCTCTAAGATTTTGCAAAACGTGTGTTGTACTAGCGCAGGTTCCATGTACGGAAGGCTGATCCGCTGACATATATTATGATGCGGACCGTCTGTGTCTGAATTTTCAGAAAACATGTGTAGAACCATTTATAAATATTATACATCAGATTAGTGTATTATTCTATTTATTTACATAGCGAATTATTGAGCGAATTATCGGGTGAATTCGCTTGACTTTATCTATTCGAAGCGTATACTTCATGTAAGTGGA
Source organism: Lachnospiraceae bacterium (assembly GCA_045117315.1). Lineage (GTDB taxonomy): Bacteria > Bacillota > Clostridia > Lachnospirales > Lachnospiraceae > CAG-791. Next base: position 9,502 of record JBGUNJ010000039.1, read on the forward strand.
TACAGATGTAATATATGGAGAATAACTGATGCGGATGGGTAGAACAGCAGTAAATACCGGGACTGCCCGGGCATGTGTAGTTATTTTCCCGGAAACGCAAATGATTGCCTTAAGGCGGAACAGTTTAACGGGGGATATAGTTCAGATGACGATCAGCGAGAGAATATTTGAGAGACTTGCCCAGCTCGGAATGTCACAAAAGCAGTTTTCGGAGTCGACAGGAATTCTTCAGAGTACGATCAGCGAATGGAAAAAGAAAAAAACAAATCCGACATCGGAGAAGATCATGGTGATCTGCCAGGTGCTGGGAGTAACTCCCGAGTGGCTCCTGTCAGGGATTGAGAAGAACGGCTCAAGGAAGAACAGATCGGACTGGTATGTAGTGGGGAAAGATACAGAACTGGGACATCTGATCAATGCCTATAACAATATGAGCAGGGAGCGAAGGAGCAGACTTATCGGCTACGCGGAAGCGATCGTCTCACTGGATTTCTGATTCGAAACCGCAGGCATTTATGTCCTTCAGAAACCGGATAATTGAATTCAAAGGGCTCCTTTTTTCGACAGGTTTTCTACAGGAAACGGATAAAAAAGAGTAATAGAAAATATGTTTGTTAGAATTGACTAATCTGCCTGTCTGCACTCATAATAGACTTCAGGTAAGTCTCATATTACTGCATGTTGATACTGTTTTCTGATAGATTGAAAGGAGATTCTTATGAAGTACAAATGCTCTATTTGCGGACATATTTATGACGAAGAAAAAGAAGGCGTAAAGTTCGCGGATCTTCCTGCGGATTGGAAGTGCCCCATTTGCAAACAGCCTAAATCTAAATTTGAGCCCGTTGATGAGACAGCTGAACTGGCCTGGGCTTCCGAGCACAAGATTGGCATCGCTTCTGATCTGAGCGATGAGATGAAGGATTTCCTGCGTGCCGAATTCGCCGGTGAATGTTCAGAAGTAGGTATGTATCTGGCTATGTCCAGGGCTGCTATCCGTCAGGGCTATCCTGAAGTCGGTTATTTCTATCGCCAGGCTGCTTTTGAAGAAGCTGACCACGCTGCACGTTACGCAGAGATGCTCGGCGAAGTCGTTTCCGCTGAGACCAAGGATAACCTTGAGGCTCGTGTAGCTGCTGAGAACGGCGCATGTGCCGGCAAGACCGCTTTCGCGAAGAAGTGCAAAGAGATGGGTCTCGATGCCCTTCATGACAGCATTCACGAAATGGCACGTGACGAAGCGCGCCACGGCCAGGGCTTCAAAGGCCTTCTGGACAGATATTTCAAATGATAAAACAGCTGCCTGCTTTTTTGAAAAAAGCAGCAGGAAAGCGTCCGGTCTGAGGGATAGATTTCTCCGGCTTCAACCGCCGGAATTCGGGCGATATTTCAATGTGTTTACGAGGAGGAGTGAGGGAAACCTCACTCCTTTCTTTCCCTAATGACACGGCGGCGCAATGGTTCATTTTGCCCTGAGGCGGACATGCGGACACAATTGCTGCATCAGACAACCAGACGCTGCGGATCACTTATTGGGATAAGAGAAATCGGATCACCCTGACAGAAAGAGAGGTTGTTAAATGGCGAATATAATGGATTATCTGGACTGGCGGGGGGATGTTCCTTTCTCGGTTGATCCTTTTAATGAAGTGGACAGCCTGGTCCTCTCGGAAGTGTCGTATGTTGATTTTGGAGGAATTGTTCCCGGACCTGATGATGAGGTGCAGGAGGATCATCTGAGAATGGCGGGCATTCCTGTGGTGCGTCTTGCTGACGCTGTGAGATGCTTCTGGGATCTTCATACGGATGCGGAAATAGAGTCCAGCGGTACCCTTTATAAACTTGCGCCATATGTTCTGAACAAGCTGTGCAGCGGTGCCCGTTTCGGAGACATGCTGCTTGGAGGATATGTCAACAAGATCTCTCCGGAAAAAAATGAACAGATGTCCGCGATCACATTTTTCCTGTCGGATGAATCAGCCTTTACGGCTTTCAGGGGGACTGATGATACCCTGGTCGGATGGAAGGAGGATTTTACCTTCAGCTTTATGAAAGAGACTGAGGGGCAAAAAAGCGCGGTGGAGTATCTGAACAGATTGTACGGGCAACCCGGCAGAGCTGATGGCCGGCCAGCGGAAGATGCAGGACAGGAAGGTGATGCAGGACAAGAAGGAGATACAGGAAAGGCAGTACCCTTTTCTATACATGTCGGAGGACATTCCAAAGGCGGAAACTTTGCAGTGTTTGCCTCAGCTTTCTGTGATCAGGATGTTAAAGAAAGGATCGTCCGTGTTTATAACAATGACGGACCCGGCTTTCTGGAGGAGATTACAGAGACAAAAGAATATCTGGAAATCGTGCCCAAGGTGATCAGTGTGATTCCCACGGAATCCGTGTTCGGCCTTCTGCTGAACAGTAAGTACTATTATAAAATGGTAAAGAGCAGCGCAAAAGGCATTTGGCAGCACGATGCCCTCAGCTGGCAGATCATGCGCAACCATTTTGAAGAGACTGGGGAGGTCTCTGAGGGCAGCCTGCTTATGAAGCGCATAATTGAGGCGTGGGTTTACGGAATGAATCTGGATGAAAGAAAAGATTTCGTGGACAGCGTGTTCAATCTGCTCGAGGATAGCGGCCTGGAGAGCCTTTCGGAAATAGCGGCCGAACAATTCCGCAGTATTCCGGAACTGATTCATGCCTACAGGAATCTGAACCTGGAGGAGAAGCAAAAACTTCATGAGACAATGAGCAGCCTTTTGAAGTTTGGTGCCAGTTTTATTTCCGGGGAACTGCAGGAGAAGATCGGCAGACGTAAGTCGTAAGCATTGAGGGAGCATTGAGGAAGACAGAAGGCAGAAAAGTCAGACAAAACATGAAATATGCACATAAGAGTGTGGAAATAAAAAATTCGAAAAAAAGGCTTGCAAAGCTCATTTCAAAGTGATAGTATTACATTCGCCGCTGAAAAAGAGCGGTACGACAACGAAAAAATCTTAAAATTCAAAGATAAACAAATTTGAAATTTAAAGAAAAAAGTTGTTGACAGAACAGACCTGATAGAGTATGATAATGGGGTCGCTCGCCTGAGAAAGCGAGCAGCACAAACCGAAGACCTGCCCTGCAGGCTTTGGAACACATTCCCAACCATATATGAGAACCAGACAGAAATGCAACCCTGAATATATTC
>JBGUNJ010000040.1:0-15695 GCA_045117315.1 Lachnospiraceae bacterium
TCACCTCCCTTCAGGGAGGTGATTGTATCATATGTTGGGACATTTTCATTTGTGGTATAGTGGGACATTATCAAAAATGATTTATAACGGTCAAAAAATAATAAAAAAAGGTGTTGAAGTTCTGAGAGTTTTCTTGTATGATAGTTAAGTCATTTGAAAAACGCATGGGGGCGTAGCTCAGTTGGGAGAGCGCTACACTGGCAGTGTAGAGGTCATGGGTTCGAATCCCACCGTCTCCACTTAACAGAGGCTTTTGCATTAGCGTACGTAGATGTATAGCAGTGCAGATGCCTCTTTTTTGTGTCTGATCTTGCGTTTGAAAAAACAAAAAATCCGGCTTCGGCCGGATTTTTTGCTTCACTCCGCAAAGCAGATTCATTAAAGAAATTCAGAACCATTTGCCCGTAAACCGGGATTATTTGAGGATATTGCCGGTGTCGACGCTGTCAGAAACCCGCTTCGCTCCGGTGGGCAGAGCGCAGGGATTTCTTTATTAAGTGGAACAGACAAAAAGACCTGCGGGAAGTCCTTCCTGCCTTCGGAACATGTTATTGATCCGTCTCAGTCGCTCTCAGCGGCGGACGATTGGGTGACGGCAGTCCATTCAGGTCTGAATTCGGATTGCTCCATGCCTGCAAAGCGCTTTTCAACAACACTGTTATAGTCCTCTTCCGTGATAGAGTTTCCTTCGGCGTCCTCATAAGTGGTTTTCTCCTCACCGGCATCTGTCATCTGAATGTCCTTGCAGGCGAGGTACTCCCACTCCGCCACGCCGTCCTTGAGTGAGAGCGCCGCGATTTGGGAGATGCTGTGCGCCGCGCCGTCCCGGGTGGTATTGGTGCAGACGTAATAATAACAGTCCGAGGCGGGGTCGTAATAGCAGGGAATCGATTCCAGAACAACCTCAGGCCAATCGTCAATTCCTTCGACCTCTTCATCGGCGTGATAGAGGTTTTTGATACCGGAACCATCCGGCAGGACTTCATAGAAATGGGCATAAGTGAACATACCGCTGCCCTGGGTGGAGGCGGCGAGAACTTCCAGAAGCCCGTTGTGATCCAGGTCGGTAAAGGCATAATACCAGTCTGGTGAGTAATCATCTTCAACAAAAGTCCAGAGGCTGCGGTTGTCCTCCAGAATCCGCCGCTGTTCTTCTGCGGAAGGTAAACCCGGGGCGATCAGAGCTTCCGCCACAGCGCGGATGTCGAAGCCGTCCAGATCCTTTGCGCTCACGCTGACAGAACGGGATATGCCGGACTCTTCGTCATACCAGGCACAGAGATCCGCAGTCTCGTCTTCTCCTATATACCGGTACATAGTGCAGGGGATTTTACTGCCGGTACCGGTCTGCAGTTCCGTATCCTCCTGAGCCGTCCATGTGTAGTACATGCCGGAGATATCAGTATCTTTGCTGCCGGTCCGCTGTTCTCTTGCGGTAAAACTATTCCCGTCCAGATCGAAGTCGAGCTGGACCAGGGGCCCTGCTGCTTCGTCGGGTTCTGTGGGCGCATCAAGAGCGCTCCAGACAGCGTTCTCCGCGCCGGCCGGAACAACAAAGATGTCGGGATAGAGCGCTCTGGCTTCAGCTTCCGTGATATCACGCCATGGATTGGCAATCGATGTGGAGCCGGCGGCTTGCGCGGTATCACCGTCCGGTGCCGCTTCCGCAGCCTGCGCTGTTTCATCAGCCTGCGCAGTTTCACCAGTCTGCGCCGCTTCCGCAGTCTGTGCTGTTTCCGCAGTATTTGCGGTATCACCTGCAACCGCCGTTTCGGAGCCCTGCATGTTGTCAGCGGCCTTCGCGGTATCACCGCTCTGAACAGTTTCTTCGCTCTTTTCTGTTTGGCCATTCTGTGCCGGGGCAGCGGTGGAATTGCTCTGTCCGCATGCCGTGACCAGGGTCAGCATTATCACCAGAACAATAGGCAGAATATATTTTTTCATTTCTCGGACTCCTTTCCGGACAGGCTGTTCTGCTGACAGACTGTTCCTCTGCAAGGCTGTGCTTTTGAATAGCCGCTCTTTTAAAAACTGCGCTTTTGAAAAACTGCTCCTTTAAAAAAACTGTGCATTTGAAAAGCTGTTCTCCTGAAAAACTGTTCCTTTAAAAACTGCGCCTTTTTAAAACTGTGTTCTTGATTGCTCTTTGCTGTGATTCGGCCGGGAAGCTGCCGGTATGGATCACTTCCCCATTTTTTTGACCTGCAGGGTGTAGTTGACCCTCGTGGAAAGATGTTCGCCCAGAAGCCTGGAGACTGCGACGACCGCATTCATTTTACGGCCGGGGATGACGATCATCTTACCCTTGAGCGCGCCTTCCACACCTTCCCTGGCGACCTGTCTGGCAGAAATCTGTTTTCCGGAAACTTTTACGCCGGAATTGGGATTGAAGTCTGTCGCGGTCGGTCCGGGGCACAGACAGGAGACCCGGACGGAACTGTGCAGGCGGCGCAGCTCCTCATGGATGGCTTCTGTCAGACGGACCACATAGTTTTTGGAGGCGTAGTAGCTGGAGAAAGTCGGACCTGCCATAAAGCCGGCGCAGGAACCGACATTGAGCAGGACGCCGTGTCCGTTCCGGACCATGTCTCTGAGGAAGAGCTTGGACAGAAGATGAACCGAGGTGACATTCAGATCGATCAGCTGAAGTTCCTTTTCCAGGTCAGTTTCCAGAAAATATCCGTACACGCCCATACCGGCATTGTTGACGACGAAATCAATATTCTCCCTCCCCGCTTTTTCCCTGACCTCATGATAGAGGCGGCGGCATTCCTCCCTCACGGAGAGGTCAGCGGGAATCACCAGGACTTTCTTTTCCGGGAATTTTTTCAGGATTTCATTGCGCAGTTCCTGCAGCTTATCCTCGCTGCGGGCTGTCAGAATCAGGTCATATCCTTTTATGGCGAGATATTTCGCGATTTCCCTTCCGATGCCGGCGCTTGCGCCGGTGACAAGTGCATACATATTTCACCTCCATGGCTGTGTGCCTCAAACTGCATAACTCCTAACGTATGTGGGCTGCTTCGAAGGCGGTGTGTACCCTTTCCCCGAGTGCGTCAGCCCTTTCCTTGTCCCTGCTCTTTTCAGTCATGTGCGTAAACAGCTCCAATTTGCTCTGTGCGTTCCTGACAGACGGATGATCCCCTGCCCGGCGGACTTTTTCGTCCAGATCCTCCGGGATCAGCTTCAGGCTGTCCAGGGCCATGTCTGCGCAGAGATCCAGGAGCTGCCCGCTGATGTCCTTGCCCGAATCCATCCCGATTGAAAAAATCTGTGGGACGAACCCCAGGGTGGAAGCAGTATACCAGCCGCCGTCAAAGTCGTTTGCATTTTTTTTGACATCCGTCACCCGGGTATTGATTTTGTTGGTCAGATAGGCCATCACCAGATTGCGCTGAGGGTCGATCATGACAAGAGTGCCGGTCCACCCCTGGTGGCCTATGGTGTTTGAGCCGGCCTGTGAGCCGAAATACCAGATTCTCTGTCCGTCGCCCTGACGCCACCAGCCAAGTCCCCAGTTCGCCGCGTTTTCCATCTTGGGTGCCGTGAAGAGATCGATCACGTTCTGTGAGAAATAGCGGTTTCCGCCATATCCGCCGCTGAGCATGACAGAGGCGAGCTTTGCCACATCCGAGGCATTTGCGAACAGGCCGGCATGACCGGAAACACCATCCATGCTGTAAAATGCTTTTTCGTCATGCACTTCCCCCTGGAGGGTATAGGTCCGATAGCCGGGATAATCCAGAAGGTGGTCCCGGGTGTTTCCGTTCAGTTCGGTGGCTGCGCAGTCATCTTTGGTAAAGCCGTTCCTCAGAGGGTTGTAGGTGATATGTGTCAGACCCATGGGATCCCAGAAAGTCTTTTTGAGCCAGGCGTCCAGTTTTTCGCCCGTGGTCTTTTCGACAACCAGCCCTAGGATCATGTAATCCAGATCGGAGTACACTGTCTTTGTGCCTGGTTCATACCACAGAGGAGTCCTGCAGATCATGTCGACCGTTGCCTTCGTGGTTGCTTTCCCGGGCTTATTGCCGGTAAAGAGAGGGTTCTCCGGGTAGCTCTCTCCCTCCGGTATGTCATCATCGTAAAGAAAAGGTGCACAGTATTTGGGATCCGGAGGGAAGCCGCCCTGATGGCGGAGCAGATCTCTGATCGTCAGCTCCTTTTTCCATTTTTTGATCTGTTTCAGGTCAGCTTCCGGATATTGTCCCTTCTCATTGGGCACACGGAGAGTCTCCTTTACAAACTCCTTCCCCAGAAAATCCGTGATCTTTGCGTCCAGACTGATCTTGCCGTCCGTCACGAGCTTCTGCAGAGCATAGTTGACGGAAAACATTTTCGTCAGGGAGGCAAGGTCATAGAGGGTCTCTGTTGTCACTTCCGGACTTTCCGTGTCCGGGCTCCCGTCCGGCAGATAGCTGTTGGTCTTTCCCCAGGCATTTTCATAGACCAGCCTTCCGTTGCGGATGACCGCCAGCTGGGCGCTGGTGAAGCCGTGGCGGATATCTGTCTCGATCAGGTCCGAGATCATCTCCAGGGCCTGCGGGGAGAGACCCCCTTCTTCAGCTGTGCCCGGGAGGATTTCCGGATAGGGGACGCAGAGGGTCACGGACCCGTCTTTGACATTGGGGGTGATCTCTGAGATCTGGACCGTGTTCTCTCCGTCTCTGGTCAGAGAGGAGATATCCAGGTCGTATGTTTTTCCGCCGGTCAATTCGGCAGTGTCGACAAGGATTTCGTTGACATATAGACGGAATCCCGTGACTTTTTTCGAGGGGGCAAGGCGCAGTGACCCCTGTCCGTGATAGCCGAAAAAGCTGTACATATGATTCATGGCGAGGGTATCGTCCACATAGCCTTTCCAGCAGGGGTAGGTCACTTCTTCCTTTCCGTAGGGCTCCTTAGAGGGAGATACTTCCTGAACGGCCACTTCCACTCCGTTGTCTGCCTTTTTCTGCAGAGCGTTGTATTGGACAATATAAGCCGTCACTGCCAGAATCAGGAGCATACAGATAAAGGCTGCAAACAGGTGCTTTTTATTTTGGCTGAACATGATGATAGCTGAGACCTCCTGTTTCTTCTGCATTTTGCTTTACAGCGGGCTGACGGGATGGATATGCATATACCACCTTTTGCCCCCGATATCATAATATCTTTGGATCCTCTAATAATATCTTTGAACCCTCTAATATCTTAGTATAAAGAAGAAAAAAGAAAAAGAAAACTGACGGGGCGAAAAACTTGTGATCGGGTGTTGAACGGAGGTGTCAAATCAGATACTGTCCGCGCCCTTCAGGAGGGGGAGTGACTTGGCCTGCCAACGTATACGTATAAATCGGAATAAATTGGGAGAATCTCGATTCTGGTGACGCATCCCGCGAAATGTGCTATTATAAAAAAAGCGTTCAGAAAGATCTGTATATAATCTCTGCACAGGGTCTCGGTAAAAGTCTCTCCACAGAGTCTGAGAAAATAGTATCTGCAAGTATTCTCTGCATAGATTCGCTGCAGTATCTTGGCGCAGAATGTTTTGATTCCGGAGGTGGACATGAGAGTTTCAGGAAAAGCTAATAGAATGATTACAGCAGGGCTTGTGTTTTTGCTGGCAGCGGGTTCCACGTTTATGGTTTCCGCATCGCAGGTTGACCAGGATGCCGACAGGGGTCAGGCCACAACAGATACTGCAGTGACGGAAGAAAGCGCCGGTATGTCCAGGACGGGCATCACGGATATTGAATCGATGGCTCCACGGCCCACAGGGGACAGTCAGGACGAAGAAGCGGATCATACAGAGCAGAAGGCAGACAGCTCAAAGACCGGAGAGGCAGACAAGGCTGACGCTGCAAAGACCGGAGAAGCGGATAAGGACCCTGTAGAGAAGGCTGACACTGCAGAGACCGGAGAGAAAGCGGACGCCGCGAAGACCGGAGAATCTGAAAAGGCCGCCGGAGAGAAAGCGGACACCGCGAAAACTGAAGAGGCGGACACAGCTTCATCGACAGCATCGACTGCGTCGACAGCAACGCCTGCATCGCCTGCTGTGGAGGCGGCGGATTCTCAGAACACAGCAGAAGGAAGCACTTCGGTCAATGCCGAAGCAGATCAGACTGCTTCCGCGGAAGCGGCTGACAGTGCTGTGAGTCCCCGGATTAAAAAGGCGGAAGAGGTTTTTGGACAGTTCCTGGCGGGTTCGAAAACTGTGACTTATACCTCGAAAAATGTCTCGATCAGTGACTCGACTCTGGCTGACATTTTTGAAGACGGGAAAAAGTATACCTTCGAAGAGTACAAGGCAGCCATCCAGTCTGTCGAGAGCACAAGGCATGAGGCGGCTACGGGCGAAATAAAGGCAGGGGATTCCATCACTGTCGAATACGCATTCCTGGAGCAGGGACCGGCTCCTCTGATGGGACTGCATTTCGGAAACGCCGCCACGCATCCCTTTGACGGAGTGGATCTGTATTACATTCTGGAATATGATGAGAAATCGGATGAAATCAGTGTGGTCTTCGGAAGAGATGTCTGGTCCAGGGGATATTTGCGGGTCAATAAAGCCGGAATAGTCACCCAGTATGGTGCGTCTAGCGCTTTCGAGTATTATTTCTCTTATTATCAGGTCGCAGAAGGCGGAAAAGTCAGCCAGCTGTATTCTGCCTCTTACGACAACAGGGAGACTGTGCTGGCCAATCTCAACACCTGGGATCAGGAGACATACCTGGTTATGTACACGATTCCCGGATATCAGGGCAGCGGCTTACCCAAAACAGAGAAAGAAAACTCGGCAGCCGTGACACCGGTCTATGATACTCCCAATATCTATACCCTCCACGGCTTTACCGGAGGGGACAGTACCTTCGTCATCGAGCCGGAAGCTATGTTTGATCCGGAGGATCCTGCTTATAATGTTTACAAGCAGAAGGGATTCACTATTTCGGATAACAACACTGTGATCAAAGCGGTCCTGGACAGGCTTTCCGCCGAAAATGTTAGCCCGGTCATGTTCTTTGCCGGGGAAGCCGAATGGACACCCTGTAAATAAAGATATACAAATAAAGATATATAAATTACTAAAACTTCCCATTGCAAGAATGGGCACTGCACCCTGAAGTTACAAGTCACACCCTGACCAGATGCAATATCTACATCTGCAGAAAAAAATGAGGACAAGTCCGGCGACTTGTCCTTTTTTTTGCACGGATGCTTGCTGGCTCGTCCTGTGTTTACCTGTAAGCGTAAAACCACACGCCTTCCTTTGATTTTTCATATATGACATACTCTAAAAAACTTGAAATACTATTAGCTTTTAAGGAGGTTAAAAATGGATATAATCACCCGCGAAGTACGTCTGTCGAATTGGAAGGCAGTTATTAACAATGCCAGTCCTGCCCAAAGGGACAGACGATTGTGTCCTGGTGCTGCATCCTGGCTTAAACATCTTTTCCAAGCAAATATGCGCAATTCTTCCTGCAGGCATTTATTGCATAATTCGCTGCGATGTCTTCTGATCTCGGCGCATTGTATTCCTGATTAAGAACCCCACAAATGATATTGTTCTCCTGGGCCTCTTGCGGGGTCCATTGCTCTCTCAGGTTCTTTATAGCTTCATACCTTACAAATCGACACTTATCCTTGAGCACGATTTCATAAAACTCCGCTGTCTCCTTATGATTACCGGAGGCATTCTTCATAGCCTGAACTGCAGCTTCTCGTATGTCGATAGCATTGAACATATCACTGAATCCGCCTTCCGGATCAGAGTAGATTTTCGAATTTATAAACTTGTAAAACTCACAAATATCAGCTGCTCTGTTCGGGTCGTGAAATTTGGAAAGGAGCCATACTCCATTCGAAAGAGCGCTCGAATAGTTATCTACCATTCCGCTTATCATCCTGCCCTGCTCAGTTCTATGGTTTATCTCACTGATACTCCCCGTCAGTGCACCGTATTGAAATGCTAATGAAAACAGATAATTCCGCACTTGCGGATATACACTATCTCCGAATGTCAGCAAAGCCTCGTTAATCTGCTCACGCCCCGTGCTGTTTTCCGATAAATAGCGGGTCCGCAATTCGTTCAGCCAGTATTCCGGTTTGGTCTTATCTTCAACAACAGCACTTTTCTGTTCGCTTTGAGCAGGATACTTCCTGTTGTCCGGCTGTTTCTTTCTGAATATATTGAACAATCCCATAAAGCGTCTCCTTTCCTCACCCTCCGCCTGCAATTGTCCGCAAGACCGGATATGCGGGTATATCCGTCTTTGCGGCCGCTTGCCCGCTGTTTATTCAGGCTTATTCGAAAGTATTTGTTATTAAAGGAAAAGCTCGTTCTCCGCCCTGCGCGAGTAGTGCTCCTCCAGCATGCGTATGTGCCTGAAGCAGGTATAACACTAAGAATGATACAGACATTGTAATATTTTAAATCTGTAAACACAAGAAAAGCGGGACAGCTGCCGGGAGAAGGCTTATGGTGGATGATGCTGCCTCTGCCCTGCGGGTGGAGGGCTCTTCCGAGCTTGTGGTATAATATAGAGCATTATCGAAACAGCGCTCAAACCCCCAGCCTGCGAAGGTGTCCACGGGCTCATATATCCGTCGATTACAGAGCCGGAAAAGGAAGTAAAATGCTACCATTCAGACGATTTTTACTAGTTTTCAATGAAGCAGCAGCGTTGTTGTCCATAACGGGTATGAACCTGCTTTCTTTGGTCAAAACCGGAATAAGATCAGTGACGCCGAGTTTTGTCGTGATTAATGTAGTATTTTTACTTCTTTGCTTACTGCTCCCTTGGGGTCTTAAAAATCCCGGATTGCCTTTAAGTAAGTTTCTGGCCGGGGCAGGTGCATTTGTGGTATCAATGGTGGGAATGCCAGCGCTGGCAGGCATGATCGCAGGCGCAGTCACACTGATGACGGGCCATTCACTTGTAGATTTTAATCCGCATCCCGCCTTACTAATCGTTTTTAGTTTTCTTTACTTGTTTGATGTTATTATATGCGTTCCAACTGCTATGGAATGGGTAGAGGAAAAGCGTGCTGCCTTGCCACAAAGAGAAATCAGAAAGCTGGAGAGGATTCGGGAAATTGCGGCTAAAGCATTTTTTTATCTGTTTTCAGCAGTTGCTATAGTATTTGGTCTTTGGTTAACCATTTGGACTATTCGGAATAACTGGGGACGCAGTCTGCCAGATATTGGCAGGGATGCCATAAATATAATAATTACCTCTATTCTGATGGCTGCTCCGTATTTGTTCGTTATCTTTCTTGGAGCAGGAATCCGGAGACTTCTTGATGGTTCTGACCGAAAAAGCGAGCAGCGTGTTAATACTATAGATACGGTGGAATCATGTCTTGAGAAAGAAACGATGCAGAGTGATATGGAAGCATTGACCTTGCTGGAAAGACTTCAAAATGATACCCGTAAGAGAGCCATTCACAGCAGGGCGGCAATTCTTGTAATGATTTCACAGGCACAGTATAGAATAGGAAATTTTGATAAAGCAAAAGAGCGTATCCGGGAAGCATTCGGACTTTACGAAATAATGGTCAGGCAGGAAGGAGGAGATATAGATGTCACTCTTTACATGAAGGCAACATTGTATGACGTCAGCAGTAAGATTTCCGGTCTCCTGAAAGACTATGGGAAGAAACTGGATGACTGCAGAGCAATGATCGACTGCTTAGAGAGACATCCGGCCGCATATGTGCATCGCTATGAAATAGGAAAGGCTTACATTGAAATGGCAGATGCTCTGCGCGGGCTTGGTCAATATGAGGAGGCCCTCAGGTCCTGTGACCGGGCCCGGGAAGAACTGGAAGAATTACCGACTGAGGAATCAGCGGCTGCGAAGTGTTTATACGCGCTTTTAAACAGAGTAAAAGCCGAAATCCTGCTTGACCAGGGAGAAATAGAAGAGGCGGAGAAATGTGCTTCAGAGTCTATTGAGATGTATGGCGGGATGAAAGAGGGATATGAATGCCCGATCGGGGCTGCACATCTCATAATGGGGAAGATTCAATCGGAACGCGGCAATTCCGAGAAGGCGGAGACAGAATACCTGATAGCGGAAGCGCTGATCAGGGACAGATATGGAAAGAACCATCCTGTTTACACGGCTGTTTTTCACACCCCCCGGGAGTGACGACACTCTGTGGCAGCCGGCATGGATTTTCTTATGTGAAAAACCAACCTGGTTTTCCATTGATTGCCTTTTCAGGCATGACAGCGTATAATTTTTCGAAACAGATATTTCTTGAAACAGAACGAAAAAGCTGCTGACGATGTTGCCCGAAGAGACATGGCAAAACATCAAAACGTACCCTGAACCGGGGGATAGGACACAATTAATCAGAACGGAGGAAGACATGATGAAGAACAGGAAACGATGGCTGGCGCTGCTGTTGTCCGCGCTGCTTATTACAGGCTCTGTCACAGGGCCTGTTTTTGCATCTGAAACGGACATTGCGAACCAGACTTCAGAGGCGGCGGAGGTAGAAAATCCGGAAGGTTTTGCTCCGGAAGAAGACGCGTCTGCAGACGAAATTGTGCAGGAGGCCTCCTTCGGCGACGTGGTTCTGGAAGAAGACAGTGCTTTCGAAGAAGGCGGGGATTCTGTGCAGGAGGAAGCTGTGCTTAGCGAAGAGTCGGCAGAAGCTGAGTCTTTTGAGGAAGCCCCTGTGCTGGGTGAGGAGCCGGCAGAAGCTGAATCTGATGAGGAAGCCCCTGTGCTGAGCGAAGAGCCGCAAGAGACTGATACTGCCGCGGAAGCACCCGCATTTGCGGAAGACTCCGAACAGGGCGAAGAACTCGAAGATTCCGCGCAGGATGAAGAGCTTGAAGATTCCGTACTGCCCGAAGAACCGGCAGATTCCGCACTGCCCGATGAAATCGTGGAAGAGCCGGAAGCTCAGGAAGAAGAGGTTTCCGAAGAACCGCAGCAGGTGGAAATCCAGTTTGACTTTGATGAAGAGAAATATACACCGGCGCCTGATGAGAGCCTGCCTTCTCAGGATGAGCTTTTCGCGGGATTTGTAAACACCGAATTCGGAATTTCTTCAGGAAACAGAAAACTCCGTAAAAGCTCGATGGGGAGCAGGCTGACAGGAATAGAGAAAACGATCTACGATTATATAAGCGAAAGACTCCCGCAGATCGCTGAAGGAACGAGATCTTCCACAGTTTTTGAAATTCCGTTGGAAGAAATCGAGGTAAAGACTGCATGGACGGCCGAGGACCTCGGGGTGGACGCTATTTTTGTCGGGGGAGAGTTCTCACAGGAAGCTGTCGATGCGGCTTATGCCAAGGTTTCGAATGATAAGGGTGCCGTGATGAGAGCGCTGCTTGCGGATAATCCATATCTTCTCTACTGGTTTGATAAAACGGAGGGGTTGAGTGTGGACCTCCCCTCCCTCAGTGGCAGATCCGATGGATACACAGAAGAGCTCCTGTTTGTCGGACCGATTACTTATTCCTTCTCCGTATCGCAGGAGTATGCGGGGGACGAAGTATACACAGTGGATACTTCCATCGGAGAGAGTGTGGTGACAGCGGCCCAGAACGCGTCTGGCATCGTGGACGAATTTAGTGGAGAGTCCGATTATGATAAACTCCGGGGCTACATGGAGACTATCTGCGATCTGGTATCTTACAATCATGACGCGGCAGACGATCCGAACACTCCCTATGGAAATCCCTGGCAGATGATCTGGGTTTTTGACGGAGATCCCAATACCGGAGTCGTCTGTGAAGGATATTCCAAAGCATTTCAGTACCTGTGCGACAAGACGTTTTTCATTGACAATATAAGTTGCTACTCTGTTTCCGGCACGATGGGCGGAGGAACCGGAGCAGGCCCCCACATGTGGAATATTGTGACAATGGATGACGGCCTCAATTATCTGGTGGACGTGACAAACTGTGATGACGGTTCGGTCGGCCAGGGAGGCAGGCTGTTTCTTACCGGCACAGAAGGCAGTGTGGATCAGGGATATATTTTTGTAATTGATGACGACAACTATGTTTCATACACATATAAGCAGGAAACAATCGATCTCTACACCGAGAGCATTCTCAGCCTCGCGAGCGAAGACTACACTGTACGCCCCCGGATCGATGACGCTGAGATCCATCTCGGGGCAACGGATTATGTCTATGACGGGACTCCCCAGGAACCGGCAGTTTTCGTTATATACAATGGCACACAGCTGATGAGGGATACGGATTATGAGGTGGAATACTTTGATAATACCAATGCCGGGCAGGCGACAGTCATTGTACACGGTATAGGGGATTACGCAGGTGTTGCTGAGACAACATTTACGATCCACAAGGCGGACCAGACCATCACAGCCTCCGATCTGTCTCTTACCTACCCGGAGAGCGGGACAATCGAGGTCTCCGGAAATGAGGGCGAACTCAGTTACTCAAGTTCCAATTCGAATGTCGCAGAGGTGGATGGATCCGGCAATGTGACAGCAATAGGTGCGGGCAATGCGACGATCGCGATTACGGCGGCCGAAACGGACAATTACAACGCGGCCTCGATAGAGATCGCAGTGACAGTCGCAAAGGGCGCACAGACCATCACAGCCGCTGACCTGTCCCTTACCTACCCGGAGAGCGGGAAGATCACGGTTTCCGGAAACGAGGGAGAACTCACTTACACAAGCGATAATCAGGAAGTCGCAGAGGTGGATGAATCCGGTAATGTGACAGCAAAAGGCGCAGGCACGGCGACGATCACGATCACGGCCGCGGCAACGGTCAATTACAACGCGGCCTCGAAAGAGATCGCAGTGACAGTCGCAAAGGGCACACAGACCATCACGGCCTCCGATCTGTCCCTGACTTTACCTGGAAGTGGGACGATTACAGTCTCCGGAAACCAGGGAGAGCTGTCCTTCGCAAGTTCTGACACAGGTGTCGCGGAGGTGGATGATTCCGGCAATGTGACGGCAAAAGGCACGGGCACCGCGACGATCACGATCACGGCAGCGGCGACAGACAACTATAATGAAGCAGAAACACAGATTACCGTGACGGTCGGAAAGGGCGCGCAGACCATCACAGCCTCCGACCTGTCCCTGACCTACCCGGAGAGCGGAACGATTGAGGTCTCGGGAAATGAGGGCGCGCTGTCCTTCTCAAGTTCTGATACAAGTATCGCTGAGGTAGATGAATCCGGTAAAGTCACCGCCAGAGGCGTGGGTACAGCCACGATCACAATCACGGCTGCAGCGACGGAAAGCTACGGTGCGGCAACGAAAGAAATCACTGTGACGGTCGCAAAGGGTACTCAGACCCTCGCGGCCTCCGACCTGTCCCTGACCTACTCTCAGAGCAGGACCATCACGGTCTCCGGAAATGAGGGCGGACTGTCCTTCACAAGCTCTGACACAAATATCGCCGAGGTGGATACCTCCGGCAAAGTTACTGCCAGGGGAGCGGGCACTGCAACGATTACGATCACGGCGGCTGCAACGGACAATTATAACGAGACAACAAAAGATATCACAGTGACGGTCGCAAAAGCCGACCAGTACATCTCGGCTCCTTATGAAATTTCTCTGCCCTACCCGGGGAGCACGAGGATCCAGGTCGAAGGAAATAAGGGCGAACTGTCCTTTACAAGCTCTGACACAAGCGTCGTCGAGGTGGATAATTCCGGCAATGTGACGCTTATAGGAGCGGGCACGGCGACGATTACGATTACAGCTGCCGAGACAGCCAACTACAACGGGGAATCGACACAGGTCACTGTTAAGGTCAATAAGGGAATACAGACCATCAAAGCTTCCGACCTGACACTGACCTACCCTGAGAGCGGGATGATCGAGGTCTCCGGAAATGAGGGCGGACTGTCCTTCACGAGTTCTGACACAAATATCGCTGAGGTAGATGCTTCCGGCAAAGTGACAGCAAAAGGCCCGGGCAGGACGGTGATCACGATCACAGCGGCCGCAACGGACAATTATGAAGAGGCGACAAAAGATATTACAGTGACGGTTGCAATGCCCGCCCAGCAGATCACAGCCTCCGATCTGTCCCTGACCTACCCTGAGAGTGGGACAATCGATGTCTCCGGAAATGAGGGCAGCCTGTCCTTCTCAAGTTCAGACACAAATATTGCTGAGGTGGATGAATCCGGCAAAGTCACAGCCAAGGGCGCGGGCACAGCCACGATCACTATCACCGCGGCTGCAACACCCGATTATCGCGAGACAGTAGAAACGATTACAGTTACCATCGCCAAGGCAAACCAGACCATCACGGCCTCCAACCTGTCCCTGACCTTCCCCAACAAAGGAAAGATCACTGTTTCAGGCAACAAGGGAACCCTCAGCTACACAAGCTCCAAGACAAGTGTCGCCACGGTGGATGCCTCCGGCAATGTCACGGCAAAGGGTGCCGGATCCGCGACGATCACGATCAAGGCGGCAGCGACATCCAACTATAACGCTGCGTCGAAACAGATCACAGTGACGGTTGCCAAGGCAGCCCAGAGCATTACCACGAAGGCGAAAGCTTCTTCCGTGGCAGTGGGCAAGACAGTGGCAGTGACCACTACCGGTGCTAAGGGAACAGTGACCTACAAGACGTCCGACACAGGCATAGCCACAGTGAACGCCTCCACCGGCGTAGTGACCGCTAAGAAGGTCGGCACAGTCAAGATCACCGCGACGGCAGCAGCGACATCCAACTACAATGCTGCCTCCAAGACAGTTACCATCAAGGTCGTTCCCGCGGCGACCACATCGCTGAAGGCTGAGAATCTGGCCAAGGGCATCAAGGTGACCTGGGCTAAGGTGACAGGCGCGAACGGCTATGACATTTATCGCAACAGCAGTAAAGTCAAGACCATCACCAGCGGTACGACAGTGACATGGACAGATACGGCAGCCAATACCAATAACACGAAATATGTGTATAAAGTGGTCGCAAAAGCTTCCACCGGCGCCAGCACGCTCTCCAAATCCCTGACGACCTACAAGGTGACGGCTCCCACGAACAAGTCCGCAGTGAATACTGCGACGAGAAAGGCAGTGCTGACCTGGACCAGGAACGCGAGTGCCACCGGCTACCAGGTCCAGTACAGTCTGACAAGTAATTTCAGCGGCGCAAAGACAGTCACGATCACAAAGAACGCTACTCTGACGACCACGGTGTCATCCCTCACAAAAGGAAAGACATACTATACCCGGATCCGGGCATACAAAACGGTCGGAAGCACTAAGTACTATTCGAACTGGAGCGCGTCGAGGACTGTGAAGATCAGCAAATAATGTAAACGATGTTATATAAAACCGTTGACTGGAGAGACGTATTTTGCTCAACGGCCTGCCTGACAATCTCAGCAGGTTTCTGTCCACGGCTCTGCGGGAAAATGGAGAATTCTGCCGGCGGAAGTGATTGACGCCGCGGCAGCTGTTCCCTGTATAACAACGTATAACAAATAGAAAGACCAGGAGAATTAAAAGACGGAAGAGAGCTGGAAGCCGGTCAGGGCTTTCAGCTCTCTTCTTTATGACATGGCCTGTGAAATGTTTTTACGCCTCGCGCAGCGTTACATGTACACTCCCTCCGGGGGGCGTGTACAGCCGGCAGTAACGTACGAGTTACAGTACAGCCCCCCTCGAATTCGAGGCGTTTTTGCGCGATTTTCAGCGCAAAAACCCGAGTGGAACGGCGTTCGCCCCATTCG
>JBGUNJ010000041.1:0-28428 GCA_045117315.1 Lachnospiraceae bacterium
TTTCAGCGCAAAAACCCGAGTGGAACGGCGTTCGCCCCATTCGCGAAGCGAATTCAGCATGGGCGAACGTAAGTTACTATTCACGCCCTCGATAGGGCGTGAATAGTAACGATCGACTTTAGAAATCTGGAGCAGCTGCTGTGAGAACGTGCGGCTGTGTCTGTATTGTGGTACAATAAAACCAGCCATATTTGTATCATTTTCTGATCTATAGAAGGGAGGGCCCGATGAAAAAAGTCATGATTGCAATCGGAAGGCAATTCGGAAGCGGAGGACACAAGATCGGAGAATATCTTTCGAATCGGCTGGGACTATCCTATTATGATAATGAACTGATCCTGCTGGCGGCACAGCGGGGGAATCTGAAGGTCGAACATATTGAAGCTCTGGAGGAAATGATCCAAAATCCGATTCTGTATGAGAAGCAGCAGACCGTAGTCGAAGACTCGCTTGAGGAGACGGTTTTCCAGCTCCAGCAGGAGGTGATCCTGCAGATCGCGAAAGAGGAGTATGCCGTTTTTGTCGGGCGCTGCGCAGATGAGGCTCTTCGCAAGGCCGGCTATAAAGTGCTCAGTATTTTTATCAGCGCGCCGCTGAAACAGCGCATCGCGAGAACATGCCGTCTGCAGGGAATTTCCAGAGAGGAGTGCGAGGCGCTCACCGCCAGGAAGGACAGTGCAAGAAAGGCATATTACGAGAAACACACCGGAAGGACCTGGGGGGTGCCGGAGAACTATGATCTCTTTTATGACACTTCCAAAAACGACATATCCTACATCATCACAGATGTAATCAAGCATTACAAAAAAATGTGTGTCGAACAAAGCACCGCGCCGCAGGAGTGAATCCCTGCCGGGCCTGGGTGCAGGGACCTGACAGGAGTCATGAACCGATGCCGGTCGTGGGGACAGGAGCCTGAGCGCCGGCAGAGACAGGTCTTTCACGGCAGACAGACCGGGAAGCAGGCTGTGGCCGCTTAACTGTAAGCTCCCATGGAAACAGCCGCGAAGATCATGAGCAGGATCATCAGGACACATAAAATACCGTCGACGGCAAGGACTGCGACGGTCCTCAGCCACATGTTCCGGATCCGGTCAATCCTGAAGACCTTCCAGACATCGAGATAATTGGCCGTAAAGAAGAGAATGACCAGACCCATAACCAGATAAATGCCTCTGCAGACATTGGTCACGGGGCCGGGCGGCAGTCCTTCGGCGGTGTAGCCCAGGGCTAGAGATGCCAGGGCGGCATAGACGAACACGGAAATCAGGATATTGGCAGGCTTTCCGCTGCGGAATCCGGGAGGAGCGTACTTTTTCCAGGCGCTCTGCACAGTGTCGTCCCGGTAACCGGTGTCGAAAACGGAGAGGGCAATCTGCAGTTCCTGTACATTTTTATAGCGGTTTACCGGATCGATCTGCGTACATTTTCGGATTATTTTTCCAAGCCGTCCTTCCGGGATCCTGTCTTTGGGGAGTGAGCCGGTCACGAGTTCGCAGAGGACGACACCCAGGGAATAGATGTCGGTCCGCTCATCCGAAGTGCCGAAACCGTACTGCTCCGGGGCAGCATAGCCCACGGTGCCGAGCAGGTCCGTATCCGCCGATTTTTTTTCGCGCACCATCCTTGCGGCATCCATGTCCAGAAGGCGGATGCTCCCGTCCGGGGTGACCATAATATTTTCGGGCTTGATGTCCCTGTGTATGATGGGTGGATTTGCCCCGTGCAGATTTTTCAGGATCCCGCAGAGTTCTTCTATGATGCGCACTGCATCTTTCTCCGAAAAGAGATTTCCGTTCTCCAGAATGGAGCGCAGAGTCTGACCGCTGATGTATTCCTCGATAATGGTCAGATGCCCGTTGTGCTCGATCACTTCCTCGATTTCCGGAATCCCCCTGACGGGATGTGCCTGGAGATAACGATAGATATCAGCGTTGTAGACATCCAGTGTCTTCAGGGCGTAGACCCGGTCTGTCGCCATATGCTGCACGAGGGAGATCCCATGTTCGGTATTGATCATCGTGAGCTCGCGGTAGCTCGATAAGACACCGGCGTTATTCGTTGCCATTGATTTCCTCCGATCACATGAGTTTCAGGAATAATAGTTCCTTTGCAGCTCTCGGTCCGGACTGGATGTTAGGAGAAGGAACAGCTTCATTTTAACATGCATTGCATGCGAACGGTATGGAATCTTACACAAAACTGAAGAACCGTCCCCTGTCTCCTCGAGGTTTGAGGCGGCCGCAACAGTGTTTACTGAGGCATGGAGCTGAATTATGAAGAAAACAACAGGTACACTCACCGATATTCTGAAAAAGACAAAGCCTGAGAAGGTGGACCGCTATATCGAAGAAAACGCGGAAGAGATGTTCTTCGATGCCAGGCCCTTCTCTGTTTATATGCGCAGTCTCATCCGCGAAAAGGGAGTCAGGCTGCAGGATGTATTCCTGCTGGCGGACATTTCAGAGGGGTACGGATACAAACTGATCTCGGGCGAAAAACACACCAGGCAGAGGGATGTAATCCTGAAGCTGTGCCTCACGGCAGGGTTTACGCTTGAGGAGATTCAGAGATCGCTGAAGCTTTATGGGATGTCCCCCTTGTATGCCAGATTCCCCAGAGATGCGGTTCTGATTTCGGCGATCAGTTCCGGCAGAAGAGAGATCACGGAAGTGAACAGACTGCTGGAGCAGAACGGACAGCCTCTTCTGAGAGGGTCGGAAGAGATGTGAGAGAAAACAGAAAAAAACAGGGGAAATATAAGGGTAAAGAAAACAGATAAAGAATGACTTCAGGACTGTCGCAGAAGATCTGCTGCCGGGGGGCAGCGGACCGGGAGGCGGCAGTCTTTTTTGGTGCGCAGACTTGCAGTCTGAGGAACCGGTCCTTTTTGCATAGATTTACAGGCGGAGACGGCTGTTTTTTTTGCACAGATATGCAGGCTTGGACGGCGGTCTTTTTTGCACAGATATGCAGGCTTAGAAGGCAGGGCTTCCGGAGATTTGCAGGACCGGTCAAAGAAAGGAGGAAGCGAAAGGTCCCGGCACCCTGAAAAGGGGCAGGATACGAGAGATTGAAAAAAGGAAAAAAGTAAAGAGAATTCCACCGGTTCGGTGGGAACGGTTCATCTCCCGGATTGATATAATAAGGCACTTGCTTTTGTCAGGGTGCAGGGATGCATCGGAGAAAAAACATTGGTGGGAGGAATTAAAGGAATGGAAGAAAGACGTGATAATCAGAATAATGTGCCCTTTGAGGGGCAGAACCCGGGAGAGATGGAAAACGGACAGCCGGGAATGTATGGTCCGGGACCTTCCGGGGAGGCAGGAGCGCCT
Organism: Lachnospiraceae bacterium; assembly: GCA_045117315.1. Classification (GTDB taxonomy): domain Bacteria; phylum Bacillota; class Clostridia; order Lachnospirales; family Lachnospiraceae; genus CAG-791. The sequence continues at coordinate 3,336 of JBGUNJ010000041.1, forward strand.
GCGGAGAAAAAAGAGGATAAGCCCAAATGGGTGATCGGGAGGACAGTCCTGGGGATTCTGTCGATCATTCTCTTCATTCTCGTGGCTATGCAGTCCTGCGCTGCAGGACTGGGAAATGCCTTGAGCGACAATGGTGAAGTAGGAGGCTCTGCCGGCTTCTTATGCGCAGTGAACCTCCTGGTGGCGGGACTGATTGTTCTGGTAGCCAGGAAAACTGTGAAAAAAGCCCCGATGATCGTAGCGGCGGTGCTGATGTTCCTCAACCTTTTTTACGGAATGGTGATGGCTGGCTCCTACAGCGACCTGCAGATCTGGGCCATTCTCTCCTTTGCATTCGGCCTTGTATATCTGTTTTCGGCGCTTCGGGAAAAGAAGCAGTTTATCATTGCCGGCATCATTTCGGCAGTGTTTTTTGCCCTGGTCATGGCAATGGGAAGAGCTGCTTCAGGTTCTTCGGGTTCCGGGAACAACGGCGCCGGAGAGGCCCCTGCGGAGAGTTCGCAGGTAACTGCTGAGAACGGAGGAAACGCAGCGGCACAGGCAGAGGCAAATAAGGTGCAGTCTGCGAATGCTGAATCAGCGGCACAGACCGGGGACGCGGAACAGCAGACCGGCCAGGAGGCAGGACAGCAGCAGACTCCGGCCGGGCAGAATACGGGAGCACAATGGGAAGTCGGTCAGGGCCGCGTCTTGACATATACGGACAGCATTAACTCAACATGGGTGCAGATTATGGTTCCCGTGACGAACACTGGTGACAGGAATCTCTATATGGGTTCCGGAACAATGGATCTGGAGGATGAGAGCGGGCATCTGGTTGACAGCGAGAGCCTGGTTTCGTTCTACCCTGAGGTTCTGGCTCCCGGTGAAACCGGATGGTATTACGAGGAGACAACTCTCGACTCGGCTCCGGCTTCAGAGTTATCCGTGGTTCCTCACGTTGATATCAAAGAAGCGAAAGTGGAATGCATTCGATATGAGGCATCGGATATCGCTTTCACGGATGAGCAATTCGGCGGCCTTAAGGCAACCGGCAGGATCACTAATACTACAGCTGAGGATGGATCCCTGGTTCATGTAGTATTGTTCCTGTTTGACGCTGAGGAGAATCTGGTAGGACAGACATTTACGATACTGGATGGTGATCTGAAAGCTGGAGACACCATGGGATTTTCCACGTCGACTTTCGGAACCAACGATGCTGTCAATGTTGATACGGTCACAGGTTACAGGCTGTTCGCGTATCCGGAGCAGTTCCAGTTCTGACTTTTGCGAAAAAACAGGTTATTCCACATCTGCCTGTATTTTCCGGAAGAGACCATCATTTACAGCAAAACACTGATAATTGCAGAAGAAGCAAAAAACAGGAGCAAATTCCGCTGCGAATTTGTCACCGCACACTTGTGAAACAGGTGCTGCCGCCCCGGCGGGCAACATGCCGATTCCTTTATACAAAAGTGTTCCGGCATGCTGCGGGAAAGTGAAAAGTAAATAAATAACAGGCTGACTGACAGCCATGATCGGAAGATTATTTCTATTCCGGTCGTGGCTGTCATTTTTTTGTGTATTATTTGTGACGTTTTCTACGGAGCTTTTTTTCTAAGGTTATTTTCAGTTAGCGATGCTAAGCTGTATAAAAATCAACAAGGAGGTGACAGGACATTATGAAAAAACACAGGTGGGCAGTCGCTTTTACAGCCTGTCTTCTGGCATTTACAACTTATATTTCACTGGACACATTTGTTCTTTCCAGTGCTTATCAGACCAACGCCACTGAGATAAACCTGTCTTCAATCAAGACGGGAGCAGAAGCGGACACGGATCCGATAGCAAAAGCTGCCGGGGATACAGACAAGGCCAATCCGGAGTCCGGAACCGGCGCAGGTGCAGAAAAGGCCGATCAGGAGGCAAAATCCGGTACGGAAGTATCAGAAACGGACCCGAAAGCAAAAGCTGGCGGGGAGGCGGATAACAACAGTGAAAAAGAAGAGTCCGCATCTGCGGTAAGCACTGCCTCCCGCTCAGGAAAAGGAGGTCCTTCCGGATCCACCTCAGGAAAAGGAGATACCGCCGGATCCTCCTCCGTAAACGGAGGTCATTCTCCGGATAAGAACAGTTCCTCCGGGCAGGAAAACGGGACAGACAGAGCCGCGTCCGAGTCCGAATCAGGTCACCACAGAAAGAAGCCCGGAAGCGGAACCGGCGGACACGGAGGTCCTGGCGGCGGAAAAGGCATGGGCAGTTCATCAGCTTCCACAACGACGATCAGAAACTTCGACGAGGAGGAGGCAGAGGCTTCCGCGGCAGAGGTGACGACAGAAAATGCCGGCAGTTCGCGGGATTATCAGGACGATAATATCAAGATCACCTACACACAGTACACGACAAATGACACGACGATTCATGTCGCCGATGTTCAGCTGAGTTCTGCGGAATATCTGAAGACGGCGTTCGCAAATGACACCTATGGGAAAAACGTGACACAGACTACCTCTGATATAGCCGCCGCCAACAACGCCATCCTTGCGGTCAACGGGGACTATTACGGGGTTCAGGAGAAAGGCTATGTGATCCGCAACGGAGTGCTGTACAGGGATCAGGCGGGCGAAAATGATGTGCTTTGCATTTACGGCGACGGAAGCATGAAAATCGCCGATCCCTCTGCCGTGACTGCTCAGGAACTCCTGGACCAGGGTGTCTGGCAGGCATTTTCCTTTGGACCGGGCCTCGTGGCAGACGGTCAGATTCCCATTTCTCTGGATACGGAGGTCGGCAGGGCAAAAGCGAGCAATCCCCGCACTGCGATCGGAATAATCGATGACCTGCATTATGTCTTCGTGGTCTCAGACGGCCGGTCGGATGAGAGCGAAGGACTTTCACTCTATGAGCTTGCGACCTTTATGCAGGAACTCGGCGTCAAGACCGCCTACAATTTGGACGGAGGCGGATCATCCACAATGTATTTCAACGGAGACGTCGTAAACAATCCGTCATCCGGATTCAGGGACGATGAGAGAAAAGTGAGTGACATCATTTATATCGGGTGATGCAGTTCCGGCTGATAAGATGCCGGGGCGCATAAGGAGGTGAGAGACAGTGGTTACATCAGACAAAAAGACAGCAGCGGAATACGCGGACAGACTTACCCGCTATTCTTTTATATACCTGGCAGCAGCAATATTCTGCGCCCTCTTCGGCGCCGTTTATGAATTTTTCAGCCACGGAGTGTTTTCTTTTTTCATGATTTACGCATTCGCGATCCCGCTGGCGGCGGGAGCTTTCCCCCTGCTGTGGATCGCCCTGCGGACCAGAAAGTATATAGGAGAGGAAGATTTCCGGGACCGTGACTGGATGAGTATCGATGAGCCGTACCTCAATGAGGCGGAATCCGACGGGTCGGAGACCTTGTTTATGGAGATTGTCAGGGATCCTGGAAATGAAGGGGCGGAAAGTCGAAGGAGGATACCTGTTAGCCGACAAGAGGATGAAGAAGTATATTCCGCCGCCCCGAAAAGAATGTTTCACTTTCCGGGAAGCCTGGAACTGAATGCATGGGGATCCGGAATTGCCGCCATGACCGCAGGAAGTATTTTCCGGGGTGTATTGGATATTTATGGCACGACCAATAAGCTGGTGATTGTTTATCCGGTGGTCGGTACTGTGTTGATGACTTTCGGACTTGTTTCATTTATCATGGGAAAAGCGGCGATTCACAGCGCATCTATGAAAAAACAGCCTGATCCACAGCTTTGATCATCGAAACGGCGCGTAAAACCCCTGCCGACCATAGTCGCCCCGGCTACATCACACGTGTCTGTGATCTGCCGGATCTGCCGATCGTCACCGCCGGTGTATCAATCTTTCGATCATCACCACGGACCTATAAATCTCGTAAAACTGTCAGCCATCACCGCTGATGCATCAATCTGTCGATCATCACCGCCGGTGTGGAATAGTTTACAGAGACATGGTATATTCAGTTTACGGAATTAAGACTTCGGGAAGGAATAGAGAAGGAATAGAAGAGGTGGGAGACATAAATGCTTGAAAAAATTTATTCGACAGATTTTATGATTCTGGACTGGATTCAGGGGCATCTGCGCTGCGGGTGGATGGACTGGCTCATGCCGAAAATCACCTTTCTGGGAGAGGCCGGATTGATCTGGATCGTCATTTTGCTTCTGTTCCTATGGATGAAGACACGCCGGAAATGTGGATTGAAAATGGCGGTGTCTTTGGTGATCTGCCTGCTGTTGGGACAGTTTATTCTGAAAAACATTTTCGCGCGGCCGAGACCGTGCTGGATCAATACAGCAGTGGAAATGCTGGTAAAGGTGCCGAAGGACTATTCTTTTCCCTCCGGGCACTCCATGTCCGGTATTTCATCCGCCTTTATCATTCTCTTAGACGACAGACGAGTCGGGATTCCGGCATGTATTCTGGCTGTCGTGATTGCCTTTTCCAGGCTTTACCTGTACGTTCATTTTCCCACGGATGTACTCGCGGGCGCGGTCATGGGCATCCTGCTGGCAATAGCTGTCGACAAAATTGTTGAGAAATATCTGCCCAAGATGCCGCCCAGGCTGATCTCATTTATTAACGCAGAGAATCCTCCGCAGGGAATTGCTGAAAAGAATGCTCCTGAGTCGGGAGAAAAAGCTGAAACTGACTCTAAAAATTAAGAACAGGGGATCCACCGGAATCCGCGGAATGACTCGCGGAAGAAGGCGGATCTCTTTTTTTTAAGCAAAACTATATTGACAGCATGGCAGGAAAGATGTATCATATAAACAAACATATGAATAAATGCTCATATGTTTGAAAAACAAAAACAATGAGGATGATTATGGGAAATGATTCAAAAAGAATGATGCACGGGATTGAATGCTGTGAAGTGGAGGAAGTACACGAGGACAAGGTCCGGATCGTGAACGATCAGATGCCCCCCGAAGACAGGCTTTATGACCTGGCGGAGCTTTTCAAGGCATTCGGCGACACTACAAGAATCCGGATCCTGTTCGCTCTGTTTGAGGCGGACGTCTGTGTGTGCGATCTGGCGGCATCTTTGGGAATGACACAGTCGGCAATCTCTCATCAGCTGCGGCTTCTCAAGCAGGCCCGGCTTGTCAGTGGAAGACGAGAGGGAAAGCAGATCGTCTATTTTCTCGCGGATGATCATGTGCGGACGATCATACAGATGGGTATGGAGCACATCATGGAGTAATAAATCCCGCCCAACGTTTCACAAAGAGCTGGAATCAGATGTGGGTACTGAAAACGGATGTCTGCGCCGGAGCGCCGCAAACAGTTCCGGGGAGAAGGAGACGCTCCGAAACGGAATGGAGGAGATCATGAAAAAAACTTACAAGATCGATGTAGACTGCGCCAATTGTGCCAACAAGATGGAAGAGGCTGCCAAATCGACAGCCGGCGTCAAAGATGCTGTCGTCAACTTTATGGCTCTCAAGATGAAAGTCGAGTTTGAAGACGGAGCAGATGTCGACGCAGTCATGCAGAAGGTAATTGAAAACTGCAAAATTGTCGAGGACGACTGCAAGATCTTCCTTTGATGAATAATTTAGGAGCACTGTGAGTAAAATACAGCTTCCAGCCCTGTTTTTTTCAGAGGATGGGAGCTGTAAAGTGTTTCCGGCCCTGTTTTTCAGGGGATGGGAGCAGTAAAGTGTTTTCAGCCCTGTTTTTTCAGGGGATGGGAGCAGTAAAGTGTTCCGGAGGTTTTAAGTGATGAATGAGAAACAAAAAAATGCCTTAATGAGAATCATCGTGGCCGCGGTTCTGATGGTTGTGCTGTCCCTGCTGCCGCTGAAACAGTACCCGGTTCTGCGATTTGTGCTCTTTCTGATCCCTTATTTTACGGTGGGACACGATATCCTGCGGAAAGCGCTCAAGGGGATCAAAAACCGCCAGGTGTTTGATGAAAACTTCCTGATGGCGGCGGCGACGATCGGCGCGATGGCTCTGGGTGAGTATACAGAGGGCGTCGCGGTCATGCTTTTTTACCAGATCGGCGAGCTCTTCCAAAGCTGGGCGGTCGGGAAAAGCCGCCGCAATATCAGTGACCTGATGGATATAAGACCGGACTACGCAAACCTGGAGACAGAGGACGGCATAGAAAAAACAGACCCGGATGATGTGGAAGTGGGATCCGTCATTTTGGTCCAGCCGGGAGAACGAGTGCCCATAGACGGCGTTGTCGTCGAGGGAAAATCGTCTCTGGATACCTCCGCACTCACCGGTGAATCTCTCCCCCGAGATGTCGCCGAGGGTGAGGAGATCCTGAGCGGCTCGATCAACATGTCAGGAGTCCTCAGGGTGAGGACAACGAAGGAATTTGAGGAGTCCACTGCTTCCCGGATCCTGGATCTGGTAGAAAATGCGGGTTCCAACAAGGCCCGCTCGGAGCAGTTCATCACCAAATTTGCAAGGTGGTATACACCGGCGGTCTGCTATGGGGCACTGGCTCTGGCGATTCTGGGTCCGGTCGTAAACATGCTCTTTTTACACAAGCCGGGCGGATGGGAACTGTGGTCAGACTGGATCTACCGGGCCCTGACATTTCTTGTCATCAGCTGCCCCTGCGCGATCGTTGTCAGCATTCCTCTGACCTTTTTCGGAGGCATCGGAGGGGCCGGAAGCAAGGGCATCCTGATCAAGGGTTCCAATTTCATGGAGACTCTGGCCAATGTGCGGACGGTGGTCTTTGACAAGACCGGAACGCTCACAAAGGGAAATTTTGTCGTCACCAGGATCTGCCCTGCCCGGTCTTCCGGCGGATTCGCGGAACAGACCGGAACACAACAGGCCGGCACACAACAGGCCGGAGCAGGTGAGTCAGGCGCCCAACAGGCTGGCACACAACAGGCCGGAACAGGTGAGTCCGGTGTCCAACAGGCTGGAACACAACAGGCCGGAGCAGGTGAGTCAGGCGCCCAACGATCCGGAACACAGAGCGAAAGGGCAGGCGGAGAAAAAGTTCAGAGAACTGACAAGGAAACTGCGGACAGGCTGCTGGAATATGCGGCGCTGGCAGAACATTTTTCCAATCACCCGATCAGCAGAAGTCTCAGGGATGCCTACCTCAAAAATATCGGGTCGGATCAGCAGACAGTGAACGCCGGCGACACTATACTGGCTCCCCGTCTGGGCAGCTCGGAGGAAATCAGCGGTGAGGGTGTCATCACGGAGGTTGACGGCAGGCGTGTCGCCGCAGGCAATCTCAAACTCATGAAGACGCTGGGAATCGCAATCGCGCCCGGGGACGACCACTCTGCCACAAAGACCGGAACGGTCGTGCATGTCGCCGCAGGACAGGAATATCTGGGACACATAGTGATCGCGGATGAAATCAAACCGGGCGCGGCGCAGGCTGTGAGCGAACTGAAAAAAGCAGGCGTCACCCGGACCGTCATGCTCACAGGAGACGCGGAGGGCATTGCCGCCAATGTTGCGTCCCGGCTGGGAATCGATGAATATCATGCCCAGCTGCTGCCGGAGGATAAGGTCAGGCAGGTGGAGACCCTCCTGAAAGGAAAGGGAGACGACGGAAAAGGAACTCTGGCCTTTGTCGGAGACGGCATCAATGACGCGCCGGTACTGTCCCGGGCGGATATCGGAATCGCCATGGGAGCGCTGGGATCCGATGCCGCGATTGAGGCGGCGGATATCGTTCTGATGGATGATGATCCCGCCAAGATTGCCAGGGCGATCCGGATCGCGCGAAAGTGCATCCGCATCGTCAACGAAAATATCTGGTTCGCGCTGGGAGTTAAAGCCGTCTGCCTCATCCTGGGTGCCCTGGGAATCGCCAATATGTGGCTCGCGATCTTTGCAGATGTAGGAGTCATGGTGCTCTGCGTGCTGAATGCCATCCGGGCTTTGATCGCACAATGATCCGACAGCTTTCCGTGCGTCCTGCTGCATACCACGGGAAAAGCGCAGACACAGAAACACTCAAGTACATGCAATGCAGATTCGTGGAAATTCAAAGTTATATGCCGAGCAGATCCGGGGAAACGTAAAATACACAAGTACACACCCGCCGCAGATTTGCGGAAACTCACAGACATATGCGCGGAGGAACCGGAGAAACTCTAATAACACAATAACCTCGCTTCGGATATGCGGAAACACTGGTTGAAAAGGGGCCGGATTGATGGTATTTTTACGGAGACAGCAGATTTTTGTCTGATTTCCATATGGAAAAGTGCCTGATTTTTATACTAGTGCCTATGAGCTTATGCTCACAAACATGTATGAATAAACTACGCGCTGGTTATTCATGCGATGACTACGGAGGAATACTGAACTATGATGCTGCAGGATATTCGGCCTCACAGGCTGCACAACCAGTATACTGAAAAAACAGATCCGACTCCGGACAGCCCGGTGTTCTGCTTCAAAAAGGCGGATCTTCTGATCGCGAAGAGAAGTGATGACGCAGTGGAGGAGGAAATTGACCAGTCCGGGGAACACGGCAAGATCAGCATGCCGGAAGCCGGTGCGGCGGGTTCGGAGGAAAAGGACTTTTACCGGGCAAGAGGCCGCTATCTCAAGCTGCCCACAGTGAAGCAGCTCGGCGAAGACCGGGAATATATTTTCCTCTTTTCCATGGACGGCGGAGCCTTTTTCCTGCTTTGCGAAGACCTGACAGACGAGCAGATTCCGGATGGATTTGAATATAAAAATATCCGCACTATGCGCGCGGAGGCTTATGGTCCCCAGCACCGCCTGTTCGCGGCGATCACCGCCTATCAGCTGGCAAACTGGTATCGGGACAACCGCTTCTGCGGAACCTGCGGAACCCCTACAGTTCACTCCGAGACAGAGCGCGCGGTGTGCTGCCCCAAATGCGGCAGGACGATCTATCCCCGCATCATTCCGGCGGTCATTGTCGGAGTCCTGAACGGCGACAAGATCCTGGTCACCAAATACGCGGGCAGGGACGTTCCCTTCTATGCCCTGATTGCCGGCTTTACCGAGATCGGCGAGACCTTCGAGGAGACCGTGAAGAGGGAAGTCATGGAAGAGGCTGGTGTCAGGGTCAAAAACATCCGCTATTACAAATCCCAGCCGTGGGGGATCGTGGATGATCTTCTGGCGGGATTTTACTGCGACCTGGATGGGGATCCGACTATCCATATGGATCGTACCGAACTCAAGGTGGCAACGTGGTGCACGCGCGATGAGATCGTGCTTCAGCCCACCAATCACAGCCTGACCAATGAAATGATGACACGTTTCAAGATGGGACTGGAATGCTGATCTTCCCTGAGGGAAGAGAGCAGCCCTGCACAAAAAAATAAAAATAGAGAAAAAATACAGATAAAAACCCCATGGACCGTGGAATTTTTGTTTCACGAATCCATGGGGATTTTTTCTTCTTCTATGACACAGCCCGGAAGAGGCTGTTCAGGACCTCCGGGATTACGAAAATCATCGGGATCACCAAGTTCATCGGGTTCACAAAGTTCATCGGGATCACCAAGTTCATAGGGAATACGAAAGTAATCGGAATCGCCCGGGAGTCCCGGTCCGGATTACCGGATCAAAGGATCATCGCATTACTGCACGGGAGTGAGCGGATCGCCCTGAGTGCTGTAGGAGACACCATCGAGCGCGAAGGTGTCCATATGGTCGCGGATGATGAAGATCATGGTCTTGCCGGTATTGAGGTGGATACGTGTATCATCCTTGTAATAGTAAGTGGTGTGCTTATGCACATCTTTGCGCCACCAGTGTGCGGGCACACAGCGTCCCTCAGTCAGAACATAGGCATTGCGGCCGCGGGAGATGGTGTCCAGATCGACATATCCATGGTTACCAACAGTCCTGAACCTGGCTTCCTGGATGATGACATTGTCAAAGGCCATCTGCTCGCCGGTCACAGCATCTACCTGAGGCTCGCCATAGAGGTATTTATAATACTTGTGATCCTCCTCGTTGTAGACGAGTGAGGACTGGGTCACAGGGAACGCGCCGCTCATATCGATGTTGGTAACGGGAATGGAATCCTCATACTGCTTCAGAGTATTGCGGTCATCCTCATCGTTGAAATAGAACTGGCGGCTGTCATAATACTGCGGACGGATGGAAAGCGTATAGCCTGCAGCCGCACATGCATTTTTGATGTAATCGGAACTGGTGTAGGCAGTGTGCTCCATTGCCTTGCCGTTGTCGACGCGGTAGAAGGCGCCGTAATCGCCGCCGAGGATGCCTCCGACACCATTGAGGTTGTCCAGATCTTCGCGGTCGGTCACGGGCTTCAGCCAGTCAATGGGGCCGCCGAAGTGGATCATAATAGGGTCATAGCGCATTGCTTCAAGAACGAAGTAGGAGCGTGTGCTGCGGATGTTGCCGATCTGGCCGATATTCTGCCAGTCCTGGATGATGCCCATCTGGCGGCTCATATTGCCTTCCTCGATCATCTCGTAGAAAATGTCGACGTTGCTCAGGCCGTACTGAGGCTGTGCCTCAGGGTTGATGGGATACATGACAGCGATCGGACGCTGTTTCGCGATCTCGGGATCAATCACCTTATTGGTCAGAACGCTTCTGGTGACAGTGTCCTCTGCCTTGGTTTCAGTGTTGGTCTTTTTCTTCTTTTTGGGAGTTGTCTTAGTAGAACCGCCTTCGGCAGCCGAAACTGCCGCTTCCTGTTCAGCCCTGACTGCTGCGGGAGCACTGGCTGCGAGTGCGCTGCTGCCTGTTCCGGCTATGGCAAGACAGAAGGCCGCCGCAACAGGAATGAGCATAGATAATCGTTTCTTCATGTTGATTAGTCCTCTTTTTCTATTAGTGAAAATGGTAAATGGAAAGGGTTGATGTAATCTCTGATGTACAAATGAGTACGAATGAGTACGAATGAGTACAAATGCACGAATGAAATGCACAGCAGATGCTGCTTTTGCGGACCCCCCGAAAGGATCTACCTTAAAAACTGCCTGGACAATCTCCCGGATCATGAGAACACGGGAAAGAAAATGTCGTCAACAGATGAGTTGGACAGTGGAAATACATATGTCCAGTGAAAAAGGGGCGTATCCAAAATCTTATTATAACGGAACTGATTCAAATTGGCAATGAAACTATTGTATATTCACACGCGGATTTCAGGGCTGACTTTCAGCCTTTTTGACAATTCATGCCTGATTTGGGGCAAGAGCATGAGATTCCATATCCAATCCGGGGCGGAGCGGATCCTATTATCAGTTTACGGGATTCCGTGAAATATTCGTGAAATGTTGGTGAAATGTCATTGTAACAGTTCCCACAGACCAGTCCGACTGATGGTATAATAGAGAAAAGCCGGCAGATCATCTCAGGGAACAAGAGGGCTGCAGGACAGACGTTCCTGAAGCCCTGGAACATGTTTTTTGCGTGTATTCCGGCACAAAAAACGGCTTCACAATAGGGAAACATATGAAAAAGGCCGATTAATCCCGGAGGCGGAACGGATGAAAAAAAGGATGGCCATAAGAGGGGTCAGCGGATTGGCCGCACTGATCCTTGCAGTTCTTCTTTTTGCGGCATGCTCGCCCGCGGCAGCCCCGCAGACCCGGCCGGAGGAAGAAGCGGCAATAGCGGAAGAAACCGCAGACACGGAAGAATCCGGACCGGCGGTGGAGGCAGCGGCAGGGAAGAGTACGGAAGTACCCTCTGCCGGAGCAGAACTCCATGGAGGACCGGGAGAAAATCCGCCTGCAGAAGAGACAGGAGAAACGGAAGAAGCAGAAAAGCTGGAAGGGCCGCAAGAGACGGAAGAAGCCGGACCGGCGGTGGAAACCGGGACCGGGCAGGCTGCTGCCGGCAGTGAGAAGCCTTCCCCGGAAATGCTCTGCTTCGGTCTTCCTGCGGATTTCGACCCGGCATCAGTGCCGGCAGCCGGACGTGATGCCTGGGCAGACATCAATGATGACGTTCCTTTTTTTACAGAGAAGGAGATGGAAGATGCCCGCAGTATGGCAGCGGCGGCTTCAGCAGGGGTCGGCGAGCCACATGGCTACCAGATTTACGGTCCCCTCGACAGGCTGGGACGCTGTACCGGTGCGTGTGCTCTTGTGGGGACAGAGACACTGCCTCAGGAGGAGAGAGGAAATATCAGCAGTGTGAAGCCGACCGGATGGCACACGACCGAGTACGATCATATCGACGGGGGACGTCTCTATAACCGCTGTCATCTGATCGGTTTTGCGCTGACCGGCCAGAATATAAATGAGCAGAATCTGATCACGGGGACCAGATACATGAACGTCGAGGGCATGCTGCCTTATGAGGACTCTGTGCTGGCCTATGTGAGAGGAACAGGGAACCACGTTCTCTATCGCGTGTCTCCCTTGTTTGAGGGAGATAACCTGCTGGCGTCAGGAGTCCTGATGGAGGCGCGCTCCATCGAGGATCCGCTGGTCCAGTTCTGTGCCTTCTGCTATAATGTCCAGCCCGGGATTGAGATCGACTATGCGACCGGGGAGAGCAGATTGATGGAGGAAAGCGGGGAAGCACCTGCCAGATCTGTCCCCACAGGCGGGGCGGCAGAAAACGGAGAGGCTCCCGGCGGCAGCACAGGAAGTTCCGAAAGCAATTCCGACAGCGGAAGCAGGGGACCGGCAGGAGGAAGCGGGAACTCCCAGGAGCAGCAGGAATATGTGGTCAATGTGAGAAGCAGGATCTTTCATCATCCCTACTGCGACTCGGTGAAAAAAATGAAGGACAAGAACAAGCAGAATTTTACCGGGCAGAGGGACCAACTGATCGATAAGGGATACAAACCCTGCCAGAACTGTAACCCCTGAGAAAGCATATTCGCGGAAAGCCGACAGAGGGCGGCATTCCGAGTACACAAGCGATAAAAAAACAATGGAGGGCACGTAAATGAATGAAGATATGCTGAACGTTTTTTTGAACAGGCACAGCGTCTGCAGCTACACCGGGGAGAAAATCCCTATGGAAAAGCTGAACATGATCATCATGGCAGGACTTTCATCCGCGTCAGGGAGCGCAATCAGACCCTGGGAACTGATCGTCGTGCGTGACAAACAGAAGCTGATCGACATGTCCGGATGCCGTCTCCGGGGGACTTCCCGCATGCTCGCGGGAGCTGATGCCGCTATCATCGTCGTCGCTGATGAAAGCCGCTCGGATGTCTGGGTGGAAGACAGCGCCATTGTGATGGCCAATATGCATCTGATGGCTTCCGCAATCGGTGTAGGAAGCTGCTGGATTCAGGGAAGGCTGAGGGAAGCGATCGACGGAGAATCGACCGAGGATTATCTGCGCTGCCTGCTCCAGTTTCCCTCAGAGTGCCGCCTTGAGGCAATCCTGTCCCTGGGAATGCCCGATGAGGAGTTTCCGATGAGGTCACCCGAGAGTCTCCCCTTTGAAAAGGTCCATATCAACAAATATTGACCGGGAGCGCGGCAGAGTTTCAAATGCGGCAGGCACCACCAGGTAAGGTTCCTGACGCTGGCATCAGGAATTAACAAACAGCAGTAAGCTGTAAAATAAATGAAAAAATGTCATCCCGCCGGTTCTCAAAACCGGGGGATGACATTTTTTATGAGCTATGGAGTCTTTTGTCTTTCGGGTATTTCAAGCGCCGCTGGGAATTTTCACTCTGGAAACTCATCCAGCCACTCACTTCTCATTTATCGCTGCTTCCAGAGCGTCATGAGCGGCCTTCCAGTTTTCCAGGACATTCTTGTCCGAGACAGCGGCTTTGGCAGTTTCCAGACAGCCGGCATCACTGAGTACGCCCTCGATATCAGTAAAGCTGTCGAGCATAGTTTCCACATCGTAGGAGATGAAAGACCAGTTGCTCTGCAGGTTTTTCTGCTGCTCATCGGACAGTCTCTTGTATTCTGCCTCAACGGCTTTTAAGAGAACTGCCTGGTCAGCTTTTCCCGCGCCTGCCTGGTTGGACCAGTCCAGAATCTGTGTGGCTGCTGCAGCCGCATGCAGGGAACTGCCGGTGGACTGCCCCCAGCCTGTGCACTGGACAAGAGCCTCGGAGAGCAGGGATTCCTTCAGGCTGGTGTCTTCGCCTGTGCGCTCGGGGACACCATCCTGCAGGGCGGCGGCGGCAGTTTTCTCACCCTCAGATTCCGAGGGGGCTGAAACCGGGGGAACAGAGGGAACAGAGGGAAGCCCGGGGAGAGCCGGAGCAGCGCTTGTGGCGCCGGTGGCTCCTGAATCGGACAAATCCGGGGCTGCGCCCGTGGTGCCGGTGGTCCCTGAATCGGACAGATCCGAAGCAGTGCTCGTGGTGCCGGTGGCTCCTGAATCAGACAGATCCGAAGCAGTATCAGAAACGGTGGCGTCCTCCTGCGCGTTTTCCGGGAGCGGATCCGACAATTCGGAAGTGCTTCCAAAAACAACGGGGAGCTGGTCGTCAGTGCCAAACAGCAGAGCTTCTTCAGCATCCGAAGAGGTCGAGGCATCCGGGGCGGAGTTGTCTGCAGAAGAGATTCCGGAAGAGGATGTCTCTTCAACTGCTGAGGGTGTTGTCACACTGCTCTTGCCGCATCCGGATGCGGCTGCTGCGACTGTAGCTGCGAGCACAATGGAAAAAGCAGTTCTTGTGATAATCAGGCCTGTTTTTTTCACGTTATTGTCCTCTCTTTAATTGCTTTCGCTTATCCTGTGACCGGCATCTCAGACATGCTGGTTCATGATTGAAACAGAAACCGCACCAGCTGGAAAACAGAATCCGCAGATGACTTTCTGCAGAGTGTCTTCTGCCGGAATCAGAAATCCGGGTCATATAAGCGGCGAAATCAGGTATCCGAATCGTCAAATTCATCGGCTGTATCAGAAGTGCTGTCGTCACTGCTGTCATCGTCCAGGTCGTCATCTGAAGTCGCATTGGAGGAATTTGATGTCGAATTCGTTGACTGTGATCCGGTATTCTTGGCAGCATTTGAAGGCTGGTCATAAGGTTCTGTGTACAGATGGCCGCCAAAAGGATCGGAAGCAGTGCTTCCCGCGGGAGTCACGAACAAATCGGGTGAATTGGTGTTTGAACCAGTGCTGCTGTTAGTCCTGTTGGTGGGGGTTGTGCTGGTGCTGCTGGTCCTGTTGGCGGGAGTTGTGCCGGTGCTGCCGGTCCTGTTGTTAGTGGTGTTGCCATTGTTTGTGCCGGTGCTGTTAGTTCTGTTGCCGGTGTTGTTTGTTCCGGTACTGTTAGTGCCGGTGCTGTTAGTCCTGTTGCCGGTGTTTGTACCGGTGCTGCCGTTCGTGTTGCTGCCGCTGTTTGTACCTGTTGTGGCGTTTGTCCTGTTGCCGGTGCTTGCGCCTGCAGTGCCGTTTGTTCCGTTAACTGTGCCGGTGGAGTTCTGTCCGGTCTGAGACCCTGCGGGAACGCCGGAATTGGAATTCTGCCCGGCTGTAGTACCGGAAGTGGTAGTACCTGCGGGAACGCCGGAATTGGAATTCTGTCCGGATGTAGTACCGGAGGTGGTTCCTGCGGGGACGCCGGAATTGGAATTCTGTCCGGCCGTAGTGCCGGAGGTGGTATTACCGGCAGGGACGCCGGAGTTGGAATTCTGTCCGGCTGTAGTGCCGGAGGTGGTTCCTGCGGGATCGGTCGAGCCGGAATTCTGCCCGCTCCTGAATCTCTCAGGCACAGAGGAGTCCTGCCCGTTCTGACCATCGGGAATTACGGCCTGACTGTTTCCGCTCGCAGGGGAAGTCGTCGTATTACTGTTGCCGGTCTGATTCGCACTGCCGGATGAAGGAGATCCGGATGTCGACGCAGGATCATTTAAGGGAGTGATGCTTGTATTACTGCCGTTGTTTGTGCCTGAACCGACAGCTTTTGTTGTTGTAGTGGTTGAGGGCTCTTCCGTCCCGGGCTTTCCGATCGGCGTGGAGCTGGCATTGGGGGACGTCTGAAAAGAAGGCGCCTCTTTAATCTCTTTGTGTCCGCACCCTGCGGCAGCAGTGACAGCTGCTGCCAGTGCCAGAGCACAGGTGATCTTTGTGACTTTGCGGAAAATAATATTCACGATCTGAATCCTTTCTGAATGAGTACTTTCTGAAAGAGTGCTGCTTATGTGTAAATCCAAATCTATGGTCATTAGGGAAGATCATGGAATCTGCAGAGAAAAAACCGGATCGGTTAATCCTGCTGCAACCCTTATTATTTCACTTGTTCATAAAAATGTAAACGCAATAAATAATCTCCGGTTACAAAAATACAGCATTTATCCGGGTTTTCTTTATAACAATTAGTCAAAACGCTCTGTAAAGAAGAGAAAAGCTTCTTTTCAAAAGTTTCTTTAATCAAAAACTTCTTTAATCAAGAAACTTCTTTAATCAAAAACTTCTTTAATCAAAAAGCGTCTTTAATCAAATGATTCTGTACGCTATACTCATAACCATAAGTGCAGTCAAAGCAATGCGGCTGTGGATACGGGCTTGGGACAGCATATAAAATCGGGAGAGTAAAAAATGATCAGAGGTAATTTTCACACGCATACCGTTTTCTGCGACGGAAAGAACACCGCGGAGGAAATGGCCGGACAGGCGCTGCTGCTGGGGTTTACCCATCTGGGTTTTTCAGGCCACATGGATCCGGATATCACCATGGATCTCGCCGCCTATGACAAAAAGATCCGTTTCCTTCAGGAGGAGTACAGGGGGCGTGTCGACATTCTGCGCGGAGTGGAACTTGACGGGCTCTTTGTGCCGCGGGACGAGAATGAGAAGGCGCTCCTGGATGATATGGAATATCTGATCGGCTCGACCCACTTTATCGAATCTCCGTCGGGCGGAGACCCTGGATGTGTAGATGATACTCCCGGGAGGCTGGAAAAGTTCTGCCGGGAGGAGTTCGGCGGAGACTACTACCGTCTGGCAAAGGCTTATTATGAGCTGGAGGCGGAAATCTATGAACGGACCCGCTGCACGTTTGTCGGGCACTTTGACCTGGTGACACGTTTTAATGATCAGATGCAGGTCATTGATGAGAATGACCGCCGCTATACATCGCCGGCACTGGAGACCATGGAGTATCTCGTCTCGAAGGGCCTTCCCTTTGAGATCAATTGCGGAGCAGTAAACCGGGGCCGGAAGGCGGAACTGTATCCAAACCGCTTCTTATTGAAAAACCTTCGTCAGATGGGCGGCGAGATCCTGATCAACTCGGACGCCCACCAGAAAGAACTCCTGAACGGAGGATTTGACATCGCGGCCAGAACCGCGGTCGAATGCAGATTCACCCATACGCTGTTTCTGGAGCATGGGGAAAGCGGAAAAGTACAGTTCCGGTATGTTCCATTGGAGGACTAAACGAAGGACAAACGAAGGACTTTATAAACTGACAGACTAAACTAAGAGAGACGAAACAGCTTTCACTCCGGCTCTGTCAGGGAATGTAGACGGGGTCGAATTCCATATCCTGGTAGATTGGAGTGTCGGGCGACAGCAGGTTTCCGTCGGCATCGGACCAGCCGGTGATAAAACCGTTGGCTTCCCGCTGGGGCGTGGACTGCTTTTCTCCGTAGTCGTAGGTCGGCAGAAATCCCATGGTTTCGCCGTCGCGGACATAATAGGAAAAGTCGTCCCAGGCGAAGTGGAAGACCAGCTTGTGGAAACTGTCCGGGTCGGAGTAATAATCATGCAGGAACTGTACGCGTGTCTCCATCAGGGTGCGGACCATATCGACCCTCTCCTCATAATTGAGATCCTTGTGCCAGCGAAAATAGTTGACATTTGTGACCGCTTCGAGCCGGTCCGCAGTCTTGTCATATTCATTTTTGAGCAGGTCACGGATGACGGGCTCAAGCTCTTCGAGATAGATTCTGGACACCATGGCCGCGAAATCGGGGTCTTTCCCCATCCGGTGAAGCCACCTTTTCCGGCCGTCTTTGAGCCAGAGGGTCTGCGCGGAGGTCTTGTAGTACTCGCCGCAGTTCATGTTGCCCAGGCAGAGGTCGAAATCCCACACGGGGCCGCAGTAGAGCAGGGGATCTCCCGGCTTTTTATAAAAATAAAAACTATAGAACTCGTCGTCGGACTGGACGAAAAAGTCCTGGATCAGATACATGCGGGCCCAGGATTCCATATCAAAATAGTCGAAGCAGGACAGGCCGGTATCCTCATTGATCCAGTCCTTTGAAAAAAGAGCTTTTTCAGCCGCGCGTACATAGTCGGCTATATAATTGTATTCCCCGACAGAAGGCTGCTGCGGCGACGCGATGTCCACGTGGTGGGTATCTGTCGAGAACCATACATCCTCCTTGGAGTAGCGGTCGTCCAGTTCCAGAAGATAGCCTCCGGTAATGTCGGCGGGATCATTTTCCCAGGAATAGGCGACGGATTTATGGCCGCTTTTATCGGTCTCCTGAACGATTGCCTCAACATTTCCCTGCTCAGCCTGTTCGGAGTTGACCTTCTCATTTTCTTTGTCCAGATTTGTGATCTTTACCGATCCGCCGTTGACATTGAGCCGCTGTGTCAGAAGATACAGACTCTGATAGCGGCCGTTGAGGTAGAGATTTACGAAGCGGGTCTGGGGTGTGTACTCAAGGCCCAGTCTTTGTGCGGCCAGGAAGGCATAGTACTGGCGGGTCTGGGTGGAATCCCAGAAATTCGCAATCAGGGCGTATTTTCTGCAGCTGTCCATTCCCAGAAGGACGTTTTCTTCATCCATATTGAGGTTATAGGGCCGTTTGTCCAGGGACCAGGTGCTGTTGCCCCTGCCTTTGATGACACAGGTCCCGCTGCTCTCAGGGCTGCCGTCGGTCTTAAAGATCCGGTAGACCGCGGTCTCCTCTGTCTCGTGATGCTTGTCGCCGTCGATGGCTTCCATCGAACCGCTCTCGGTCTCGATGTACATGGAGGGGACGCCTTTGGTATATATAAAGACGACCTCTTCGCTGCCCAGGGAGTTTTCGTCACTGTCCACAATACTGAAAGAATAATGCACATTCTCCGGAAAAACGGGGAGTTTCTCTCCTGAATGAAAAGATCCGGAGATCTTTTTTTTGCCGCTTTCCCTGCTCCCTTCGCCGCTTTCTTTGATGACCAGAGTCTCCCCGCTGTTCATTTTCAGATAGAGGGCCTTATTCATTTCAGCGGGCACATAGGCATAGCAGATATCCGTATCCTCGTCCCGGGTGAGCCGGAAAGAGACCTCCTCTGCCTCGTGTCCGGGGTCGGGCACGGGATTATCCAGAATGCGGGTCTCGGCTTTTCCGCAGAAAGACAGACCATCAAAACCGGAGGGATAGTCCTCGGGACGGGCCTGGGGATCCAGCAGCCAGTTGGGATTTTTGACATACTCGCTCTCGACCCGCGCGCACAGCACAAACACAGCTGTCATGGCAGCCAGAATCACGAGTGGAATAAAGTGGTTATATGTTTTCTTTTTCATAAATTGATTACACCGGAATTATTTAATCTGATCTCTTTTAAGGCCGGGCGGGGCCGGAACCATTTTTTTTACAATCGGCTATGTGACCGGTCAGTGCCGGAGCCATTCTTTTCCAATCTGGTTTATGGCTGGTCAGTGCCGGAACCGTTCCTGTCGTGATCAGGATTGTGACAGATTTCCATGCAGAGCGAAAACCACTGGCAGCCGGGGCAGCAGGCCTTGAGAAGCTCCGGGCTCATCGGGGGAAAATCTGAGTTTTTCTGCCAACCGGCCAGCAGCTGGCCGTATTTATAACCCGAAGCCTGCAGGACAAGCTGGTCGAACAGGGCGGGCTTGCCGGAAGAACACTGATCTTCTAGGCAGTTGGGGCAGCTTTCGCAGAGGTCGTCGGAGCCCTCTGTCAATAGTATGCAGCAATGTCCCGACAGTGGCTTTTTTGCTGCGGAATCCGGTTTTTCCTCCGACGGCTCTGCAGAAACGGAGCTGAACCCCAGGAGCCCGGATACTTCCGTCATTTTTTCAATAAAGGCCGGGCTGTAGCCGTTTCCGCGGAAGTTTTGCAGGCAGAGCAGGTGATGCGGCCGCAGGCGCACGACAGGATGCCTGCCCTCCTCCATAGAATCGTGTGCCCGAAAGACCGGAGCTGTTCCCATAAATCAGTTCCTCTTATCTACAAGCCCCTGCCGGGGCATGAATTCAGTATACTGCGTTTTTGTCATGACTGGAAGACGACGGTAGCGGCGCCTTCCTCCCGAGTCCTTCCGGGCATTTTCTGAGCCACTGTTCTATTATATCCAAATACGCAGGTAAGGGGCAATGCGTTTTTCGCAAATTCAAGCCATCGAGAGGGAATGAACAGTAAAGATCGAGGGGCTTGTGGCATAGCGTTGACTTCAGAAAGATAAATGCTATAATGGCATTTAGAAAAATATCTAAATACTATGTCGGGCGCGGCCCGGCCTGAAAACGCGGCAACGCAGCAGGGCGGTGTTCAGACTGGAAAAGCGCTGTTAAATGCCGGCAGTAATACTGTTTTACATGACGGAGTTTTGGCTTACATAACACATGTTTTGGCTGAGGGGGAAATATGGCATTCGCGGAGACGTTCAAAGCTTTATCCGATCCTGCCAGAAGGCAGATTCTGGAGCTTTTGAAAGAGGGACCTATGTCTGCCGGAGAAATAGGGGCACATTTCGAAATGACCGGCGCGACTATGTCATATCATCTGAAAATCCTCAGGAAAGCAGACCTGGTATTTGAGAGCCGGGAGAAAAATTTTATCTATTATCAGCTCAACGCGTCGGTGCTGGAGGAGATCCTGATGTGGATCACTTCACTCAGGGATGAGGCGAAAGAGGAGAATCCCTGATTTGTCCGGAGATTTGTCCGGATATTTGTGGATGGCAGGCGGAATCCTGATGATCATACTGACCCTGGCCGGTCTCATGAAGCCGGAAGTCATGATCGCGATTCTCCTTATTATCAGTCTTGTGCCGTGCATCTACTCATGGTGGCTGCACTCCGCCAGGGGATATTGACACGCTGCACTCCGCCGGGGGATATTGATACACGGCATACCGCCGGGGAAATTGATACGCTGCACTTCGCCAGGGGATATTGACACGCTGCATACCTCCGGAAGGTATTGACACGCGGCGGCAGGAAGGGAAAAACTATATGAACCGAATGAAACAACGGGAATTCAAAAAGAAAATACTGATCATGGTCCTGGTGCCGTTTCTGATCGCGGTGATCCTGTTTGCGATTACGGACAGCAGGCCGGCCACTTCAGGCGCACGGGATTCCGGGATTGAAAGAGATGGAGAGAAGGACGGCGGCGGGGATGCCGAAGCCGCCGCGGCAAAAGACGGCGGTACCGGGCAGTCGGAATCCTCTGGCGGGACAGGATCTGAAAACAAGAAGTCCGGTTCGAACGTTGTCAACCCGGTTGATCCCATTCAGGAGATCTCTTTCACTGCCGCCTCGGAAGATAAAAATGAACTTCAGCGGTCTATACCGGTGCAGATCGACGCCGTGATCCTGGGAGGAGAAGCGGGGACACAGCGCTGGGCTCTCTTTCTGCCCGCGGAGATGGCTGACCATCCCCGCATCCTGTTTTCAAAATATGAAAAAGTTTCCTTGGAACCCCTTTCGGAGCATCTTCATCCGGCGATCGACGGACCGGAGAACAGGGACGGCAGCGTCGCAGTGACTGAAACCCGGGAATATTCATCGGAAGACGAGGTTGCCGGCCTTGTAGATGACAGCGCTTTCCGGGTGACCATGACTTCCGCCGACGGCACCGTACAGTCAACGGACCTCTATGTTTTTTCCTGCAATGACACCGCCTCCATGTACCTTGACACGGAGAGCGGCTCCATGGAGACTGTTGACGCGGATCTGACGAAAGAGACTACCGAGGAGGCCAGATTTTATATTTTCAGGGAAAACGGAACTCTGGATTCCGCCGGCAGCTGTACTGTGTGGGGACACGGGAACAGCACATGGGCAAGGATGAAGCGGCCATACAACCTGAAAATGGAGAAAAAACAGAGCGTATTGGGGATGACAGAGTGCAAAAAGTTCTCCCTTCTCTCCAACTCTTTTGATTCGACCAACCTGCTCAACCGCATTTCCACAAAACTGGCAATGGAACTGGGACTGCGGGATGTGCCTCAGGGGGAATTTGTCAACCTGTTCCTGAACGGACAGTACAACGGCCTCTATTATCTGTCCCAGCGGCCCAGGACGGGCGGCAGCGTGAATATAAGCAAGCTTGACGATGAGATCCTGGAGGCAAACGGACTGTCTCCGGAATCCTGGGACAGCAATATGACAGATGAAGACCCTGACGATTTTGATGATCCCGGAGACGGGACCCGGGCAGATGCGGATGACGGGGAAGACCCAGGGACCGGCTCCGGAACCGGTCAGGATTCCGGAAAAACCGCGGACTCAGGAGAGACTGACGGCCAGGGAGGCTCCGGAAGCGGAGAAAGCAGCGGAAACAGTACCGACAGCGGTTCCGGCACTCAGATTCCGGAGAGAATCGCCCTTCACGAGGACGGCAGCAAGCAGTACAGATGGGCATTCAACTGGGAAAAAGAACCAAAAAACAATACGGGCGGCTACCTTCTGCAGCAGTATGAGAGATACGAAGGTGAGACAGGCTGGTTTTCCACCCTTCACAGACGTTTCCGGATCATGTCTCCCTCATATCCGACTGTTGGAGAGGTAAATTATATTGCCGATTATATGATGGCGGCTGAGCGGGCGATTTACAGCGAGGACGGGAAAGACCCCGGGACGGGAAAACACTATGACCAGTTCCTGGATATGAATTCCTGGGAGACCATGTTCCTTCTGGAGGAGTTTTTTGTCGAATGGGACGCGGAGAGATGGAGCTTTTATATCACAAAGGATCGCAACAACCCTCTGCTCTACTGCGGGCCTGTATGGGACTTTGACCACTCCGCAGGCCAGATGATTTATGGTTACTATCCCGAGACTACTGTGTCCATGCTGATGCTGCGCGACTCACGTCACGGCTGGTTCAATCAGCTCCTTTCGCACGACAGCTTTGTCAAGAGCCTCCGCAAACGATGGTCAAAGGAAGTATCACCGGTTATACATTCATATCTGGATGAAAAAATAGAGGAAGAGATCAGGGCCATCGAGTCTTCCGTCTACATGAACGACATCCGGCGCGCGAATTACTTTTTTTACCGGAAGGAGGCGGATGCCCTGGTCAAATGGCTGGGCAGAAGGCTTGACTTTCTCGATGACTACGCCGGCGCCAAAGGGAAAAAACCCGCGTCTTCCAACTACGTGCGCGTACTTTTTAAGTTCCCCTGGGGAGACATCTCCCATTATGTGAAACAGGGTGAGCCACTCGGCTTTCTCCCTCTTCCTGAGTATGGAGAAATCCAGTTTGAGAGCGATGATACTGTGAAAAACAAGATCATCGGCTGGAAGGATGAAAACGGAAAGGAAATTGACGCCAATGTGGTGATCAATACAGACAGGATTTTTGAGCCGGTCTTTGAGCAGTGACAGTGGCGGCAGCTATTGCGGGCACGGGTTTTACGTGCTGTTGCGATAATATATTTTAAAAATGAATCCAAATAATTAATTGATTCACGAAATGTAAACCGATAGTTAACCTTTGGGTTGACAATTCAACGGCAACTGTGTATTCTTCAATAAGAGCCGGTAGACCGGATGAGGGATTTTCTCCTAGTGTGCCAGCAGGGATTATTACATCTTTAAGTCAGTCACAATTATTCCCCTTTTGGGATACCGGCTGTTTTTTGATGTAAGGAAAACTTAAAAGATATCGATACACCGTTTCGGTAATATCGGGTCAGGAACTCCGGCCTGGAAATGCCGGATTAGAAATACCGGGTCAGAAAGTCCCCGCTTAGAAATATCGGGGCTGGAACTCCCCTCGCCGGGACCTTTGCGGATTTTCTGTGTCCGGACTGTGCGGATACAGGCTGAGACGATGATATAGATTCTGCCCTGCTGTCGGACACCTCACAATCCGATAGATGTTTAAGAAAGAAGGGTCAAAGAAAATGAAACAAAATAACTCTCTGTCCGATACGGGGAATATGGTATTGTGCGCAGTATGCGCCGCGATCACATGTATTCTTGCGCCTGTTTCCATTCCCCTGGCAGGCGGTGTCCCGATTTCTCTGGCGACATTTGCCGTCATGCTGTCGGGTGTCCTGCTCGGAGGAAGGCTGGGCGCGGCAAGCCAGCTGATCTACGTACTTCTGGGTGCTGTCGGACTTCCTGTTTTTGCGGGATGGACAGGAGGACTGGGAAATGTCCTCGGAATGACGGGGGGCTACATTATCGGTTATATTCCGCTGGCGTGGCTTACCGGACTGATTTATAAAGAATATGGCAGCACTGCCAGGATGCCTGTCCGGATCACCTTTATGATCATCGGTATGATCGTTGGAAATATCGCGCTTTATGTGATTGGAACCGCCTGGTTCATGGTCATCACAGGCATGGATCTGGGCGCCTCTCTTGCGGCGTGTGTGATCCCCTTCATCCCGGGCAACTTCATTAAGATGGCAGCTGTCTGCTTCATCGCGCCTCCTGTGGAAAACGCGATCCGCAGAACTCATCCCAGCCAGGCTGTCGCCTGACAAAAGCCCTCGTATAAGTAAGGGAATGCGCTATTTTAAAATCGTCAATATACGATCTGAAAAAATAATAATCTTCCCGTGATCAAAGACTTCCCCTGAGAATGCCATGCTTAAGGACAGCATGGCGCTTTCAGAGGAAGTCCTTTTTTCGCGGCGGCATATAAACATATAAATCAGAGCGGCTCCGTGATTTCAGCCAGAAAAGGCAGAATGAAGTCCGGCCTGGACAATACACTGCTCTTTGACAATCTAAAAAAAACATACAGCGAAACGCCTTCAACGGCAACTGTTGATGAAAAACACTATGAGTAACAAGGCTGCGAAGCTTCACTGGAAAACAAGAACTGTGTAAGCAGGGCACGATAAAAGCCATGCGGGAATAGAAATGTTGATAAAGAGGGTGAAAAACGACTGAAAACGGGACGACTAAAAACGGTCAAAAAATAATAAAAAAAGGTGTGTCAACCATTTTTGAAAATGTCCCAAAAATCTTTTAACATTAGCACCGGAAATTCCGGTGCTTTTTCTTTCTCCGGGATCA
>JBGUNJ010000042.1:0-12248 GCA_045117315.1 Lachnospiraceae bacterium
CTTCTACTTCTTTCGTGTATTGCATATGACACCTATCCTCCTTTTCATAAGTTTGGACTAAAGTACGTGATTTAACTCTACCATAACACCCCTCCGTTTTCAACATTTTCATAATTATTAGAAGGGATATTGTGAAAAATATGTTCAAATGTCACAATCAAAAATGGCTTTCTTCAAGATTCTGTCACCGTATTCGCTCTTCCACCTCAGGTGAGGCTCCGAGGCGGCATAGGCCGGGAGCGCCTCCTTGTCCATATCGATGATGATCATCAGGTCATAGCGGTTGGCAATATCAGAGTTGGAAACGCAGAGCTCCAGCGTATGGATTCCGGGGATTGCCAGCGTCTCCTCGAAGATCGCGCGCACGGGCTCCACCAGTGCCTTCACATCCGTTCCCTCAACAAACTTCACAATAATATAATGCTTCATCATAGGCTTTCTCTCCTTTCTGAAGAATCAGGACCCGCCTCAGAGTCCTGCGCGCCGGGTGCAGTTTTGACCCCACTGTTTATAAAAAAGAAGGGGGCTTCCCCAACGGGATAAATCCGGCAGAATGATGCCTTCCTGTCAGAATTTGAACAGATTCAGTCCGACTTCCTCGCTGAACTGCCGGTCCACGGTTCCGTCCAGGATCCGGATCACCATCTCACAGGTCGCGCTGATCGTGGCGTCCACAAGATGACCTCCGTAGACGTTGGCATCGGCGTCAGCCGCGCACATGTGAAGGTGAGTATAGAACTCCCCGTCTTTGGTATTGATCGTACCGGTGAGGGAGCACATCTCGTAAGCCCCGTGGAAGTGATTGCCATGGAACTTCTTCTCCGTCACATCGAACAGGCCGACGTGAAAATCACTGAGCGCGCCCAGCGCCTCGATGGAAGCGAGCTTTATATTCTCCGCCTCCGCGATTTTTCGGACCTGCTGGGTGATC
This sequence comes from Lachnospiraceae bacterium, assembly GCA_045117315.1. Lineage (GTDB taxonomy): Bacteria > Bacillota > Clostridia > Lachnospirales > Lachnospiraceae > CAG-791. The sequence continues at coordinate 932 of JBGUNJ010000042.1, forward strand.
TCTTCCCCCTTGTCCATTCTTGCGATGATCGTATCTCCGAAACGTTTATATTCCATACCTGCTCTACCTCCATATATTGTTGCCTGGACTCATTTTATTATACTTCACATCCATGGCAGTGTGCCACAGGATGCGTATGATTGCCTTTACTCGCGGATCGCAGGCGGGAATTCCTTGAGGAAGCCGTTGCCCGCATCGTCTGTGTGGATGTTGGAATTCTGATGGTCGCTGTGGGAGCAGTCGCTGTAGTCCTTGTAATCGATATGCTGTCCCGGCCGGTAGCCCTGTCTGGGATTTCCAATACTATCGTTATGGACACTGTCCCGATGCCCGTCCGTATGCTTTGTCTGGTCGCTGTGGGCCCAGCGGGTGACCTGCGGCCACAGCTTCTTTATTATGTCAGGATACTGTCCTGCTGCTGTCACGAAGAACCACCTGAGTGTCCCGTCTGTATTGTTGTCCCCCTGCAGGGCTGTCCGGACCATATTTTCCACCAGGGCCGGGGCTCCGTTCTCAAGGATCCGTCTGCCGGCCGCTTTGCGGTTTTTGGGAAGACTGCCGTCGTTGAGCAGGACTTCCTGGTCGATCTTCAGGCGCAGATCCGCTGCAATATCCTGATCTTCGATGCGTTCACAGGCATCCGAGCGCATTCTCAGAGGCATGCTCTCATCCTCTGCCATAAGTCTGTATCCGTCACGTCCTGCCGACTGAAGGCGCTGGTAGGCCTGTTTTCTGTAGTCCGGCAGCAACTCAGGATCTTTTGTGATCATCAGGTCGATCTCCGCGGTATCCCCTCCCTGTTCTTTTGTCAAAACGAGCAGGCGGTTGTAGATCTCCCGACGGACATCCGTGGATATGCTTTTTTTCAGATTCCCCGCCAGTGACTGCAGGCAGCCTGTATCTGTCATCTGATCGACCGCCTTTTTTCTTAAGTCTGCGGAAAGATATCTGTCAGTGTTCACGACACTGGCCAACATCATATTATCTGTCATGCAGGACAAGGCGGTCTCCAGCCTTTTACTGCTTCCTATATTCCGCGAAACATAATCACAGAGCAGAGACTGATCTGAGATCCGCGCAAAAGCTTCTCTTGCCACGTTTTCCAGGCCAGCGTTCTCTCCGATTCCCATAAGCTTTTCGTCATTATTGATCCTGCGGATTTTCCGTATAAGCCCGTCCGCTTTGGAAGGATCCTTCTCTGCCCATTTTCTGTAGGGATCGGTATCTGCCCGGCTCCTTACCAGGAAGATGCCGATGAGTGTGATAATGACTGCTATGATCAGCCGCAGGGGGGCCGAATGATCGGTCTGACTCCCCACTCTTTTTAGAATAATCACGGTGGAAAAAAGCATCGACAGGCCAATTACCAGGAGGACGATTCCCCAGATCCTGCGCGCGTCTCCTTTTTCTTTCTTTCTTCTGTTCATGTCTCTGCCCCTTTCTTATTCGACTGATCAGGTTCTTCTCAAAACAATCTTTTTTTAAGCCGTTTGAATCAGCGCTTCCTCTATACCCGCCCTGGTTTTTTCGGATATCATCCACGATGTTTCTATATCATCCTAGATATTTCTCTGCCGCCGCGATCAGTTCCCGGGCGCGTCTCTGCAGATGCCCGCACTCCGGCGGGGCAGTATTGGGATCGGTCTCCTCCCGGTTGCCCCAGGCGCGGCAAGCACCGCCGCAGAGAAATCTGAGTTGGCAGTCCCGGCATCTTTCTATCGTCTCAACTGTACAGCTGCGCAGTCTTGTAAACCTCTGCCCGGACAGGACCTGAAAGAGTCCTTTCTCCAGCACGTTCCCCAGACAGGAAAGTTCAGTCTGCCATGCGTAACAGGGATAGGCTTTTCCGTCCGGACAGATATAGACATTCTGCCCGATTCCGCAGTTCATCATGGGTTTGAAGGGCATCCGCAGGATCTCTTCTATCGGCTCATGCTGGTTGATGCATTCACAAAAGGGCGGCTCATCAGACTCGGCGGCTCTGCCCAGAGGCAGAAGCGGTCGGAAGCGGACTCTCCTGACTCCCAGCTGTTGGCCCAGCCTGCGGACGCTCTGTCCGGGATTCCCCTTGATGTCAGCCGCGCTCATGACACAGGCCAGCGACAGTTCTCCCGCCCCTTTGATCCCTTCCGCCGTCTCTGCGTAGCGCCGGCAGTTGGCCGTGGCATTTGCATAGGTCCCCTTGCCGCGCCTCAAATCATGCGTCTCTTCATTTCCATCTATACTGACCACCACCTGGTCGAAAGCTTCCGCGATCCGGGAAAGCTCCGCATCGCGGAATTCCCCCGTAAGATTGGTCCGCAGGACGATATTGCTGCCCCTGCCTCTGAGCCGCCTGCACAAAGCGAAAAGGTCCGCGCGTTCTCTGTGGAAGAGAGGTTCTCCGCCTGTGATGATAAGCTGGCGGAACTTCATTGCCAGAGCCTGCCGGGCAAGCTTTTCCATATCCGGAACCGCCATCTCTTCCGTCCTCTCTCCGGCCGATGCATAGCAGTGCGAGCATCGGAGATTACAGCGGAAGGTCGTATGGATATAGCAGTTATTGAGGGCGGATGTCTCCCGATGAAGGCTTCTGTCCATTGAGGCAAGCGCTTCCTTTGTTGAGAGGATATCCCCGCTGAAGCGCGAATCGACCAGATAGCCGGCCGCTTCATCCAGATTCGAAAATCTGCCCAGCGAGTAAGCGGCCAGTATACGCCGCGCGTTTTCGGCGATGGCAGAAGGATGCGGATCCATGGCCAGCGATATATAAGGACCGTCTCTCAAGAGGGGATTCTCGTCTTTCCTGGCAGGCCGGCGCTCCATGGCGGCAATGTTCTCTTCCGAGCCTATCTCCCCGATCACACGCTCCTGAAGGAAATCATAAATGCGTTTTGTGGCGCCGCAGAGCGGGTCGATCACGCCGTCGCCTGCCGCCAGGGCATTGTAATAGCATCCTCCCCGGCAGACATCGATCCACCTGCAGTTGCCGCAGCGCGCGTCCACTTGATGCTGGCGTTTCTCCAGGCGTTTCCAGGCGGGGCTTTCCATCAGATCGGCCATCTTCGGTCTGTCAAAAATATTGCCGATCCGGAACTCTTCCCTGCCCGTCATGCGCTGACAGGTCGTGATATCCCCGGTCGGTGAGATCGCAAGAAACATACCGAGGCAGTCCTGCATAGTACAGACTCCCGCAGCCCCCTTTACGACCGCGCCGCAGTAATGGTCCAGCGTGGGTACCGAGAAATACTTGCGGTTTCTGACATACCAGGGGAACAGGCTGATCACAGTATCCGCGTACTCCTCCGCCGTCAGTGAGAAGGGATCTTCAGTTCTCTCTCCCGTTTCCTCTCTTGTTTTCTCTCTTGTCCTCTCTCTCGTTTCCTCTCTTGCTGTCTCTCCCGTTTCCTCTCTTGTCCTCTCTCTCGTTTCCTCCTCTGTTTCCTCTCCCGCTCCGGCCGCCTTTTCATTCTTAAGCTCTTTGACAGCTGCGTGAAGCACCGGATTGATCCTCTGGTCACGGAAAAAGCGCAGAATTTCCTCCGCATAGGGCAGCGTCTGCTTTGTCAGCGTAACGATCGCCCCTGTTTTCTGCCCGGCGGCTTTTGCTTTTTCTATGGAGCTCATGGTGCGTCTGAAATAGCCATCTCCCCGATTCAGATCGCAGAGTTCCTCCGGACCGTCTATGCTGGTGCCGATCGACACCCTGTATTTCCTGAACAATTCCAGAAAGCGGTCATCAAGCCTCCACAGATTGGACTGGATATGAAAGGACACGGATAGGCCGCCGGAGGGATCACTGAGTCCCTCCAGTAATGTCTCCCAGACTTCATAGGGCGCCAGCAGCGGCTCTCCTCCATGAAAGATCACCGATATGCCGGGCATGTCCAGTTCGTCTGCAATCCGGTGTATGAAGCCAACCGTTTCTTCTGCAGTCCGCACGTCCATCTGCGGTCCCTGATGAGGCCCGAAGCAGTATTTGCAGCCCGCCTGGCATAATTGGGATGGGACGATCATAAATGTCGGATGCATACTGTTTATTTCCTTGTTCATATCTGTCTGTGGACAGTTTATTATATATAGTCTGTTTGTGTCCTTTAAATCAATTTTATCTGTTTCCTACGTGTGTTTCAATATTCAAGACTCGCTCGCGAGACTTGAACGCGTATCCCACGACTGAAGTCACGGGTATTGCGCGTTGAAGAATAAAAAGAGCAGAGTCCTGCCGGCCTGATTTTGGTCCGGTAAGATTCTGCTCCTTGTTTTCTCAGCAATCCCCTCTACATGCACAGACAGATTCTATATGTCAGCGATGGAATACTCCATTAAAAAATGCCATTATCTTTTCCTGTTTCTCTTCCTCGATCCCATCAAATCGGACACCTGACAGCGGGCACGAATCCTTTCTGATTATTTCCACAGGAATCCCAGCCTCCTCCAGCTCCTGAAGAAAGGCTTCAAAAAACACTTCCGACAAAAAGCTCTGCGCAAACACCAGGCAAAAGCTGCCGTTAATACATGCTATTTCAATCTGGACGTCGAAGGCATCCGGTTCCGACAGGTAAAAAATTTCCCGGATATAAGGATCCAACGGCCCAAAGGTTCTCAGGTTGGGATAAGAGACATTGGCTGTTCCTCTTGGTAAAAAATCAAGGGCAAGATCAGTCATCACAGGCCTTAAAGGCAGAGGCAGTATGTCCAACATGTCAGCCCCGCTCTGCATGTTTTTCACATAATTCATAGAATTCTCGGGCTGTACCTGCAGCATGAGCTGCCCCCGGGCGATCGTACACATTTTTTCCAGGCTCTCATTTTCTCTGTTTTTGGGAAAATCCAGATAAACTACGTCTGAAAGAAGGTGGTAACTGTCATAATTGCCCAGGACAGCTTTATGATTGACGGTAACACCGATGACAACCGTCTTATCAGATTCCGGATCCATCCGTCTCACTGCTTTTGCCAGCAGAACGGACAAGAGCACATTGGGACTTGCGTCACTCTCCTGACAAATCTCCATCGTCTTCGCTTCCGAAATCTTCAGGAAGATATTTTTCCCCTTCTTCAGCTTATCCGCCAGTTTGTCATGGATGTCGTAATAGTCGGATGTAACTTTCTTCGTATAAAAAGGCTCAGGTACGGCATCCAGATCCAGCGAGGGGAAAGGATCCCCGGTTTCATTTTCAGATATAGGATCACCGGGAAGATGAAAACCGGCCGGATCAAACCTCAGGCCCGTCTTCTTTGACAGATATAAGTACAGCACACTTTTAAAATAGGGAATCGCCCCGGATCCGTCCGAAATAACATGTGACATCTCAATCGCGAACGCATTTCCTTCGTATTTGAAGGCGGTCATATGATAGTTTACTTCCTTCGAATGAAGAAATGTCGGTTCCCATGTATTGCGGACTGTCATCGGCAGCGGATTGGGAACAGCTATCATTTTATTGCCTGAAATTTCAGCGCGCACATAAAAATACGGGAAACGTTCCCTCAGGCTTTCAGCAACCTGGCTGAGAAGCTCTCCGTCCACCGGTTCCTGAAGAACCGCCATAATCCCCATGTTGCTTGGGTGTCTGGAAGTGCTGGCAAAAAGCATCGGCTCATAGTATTTGGCCATAACTCAATCCTTTCTAACTCGCTGCACACTGCTGCATACAGACCGCTCAAGCCCTGGCGGTGCAAGGCAAACAGTTCCTTAAGCCATCCATCATGGACGGGCATAAGGAACTGTCACTATATTAACTAGTTTCTGAGAGATTAATTAGTCCGGAGATTAAATGGTTCCTGAGAGAATTCCACTATTACCGGATTTGATTCCCGGAATCAGTTCCCGGGGATTAGTTCTTAAACTTTTTTCCAGTGGAGGCGCCGCCGTCTATCAATACATCGACGCCGCTCAGATATCCGTTTCTGGGATCCGCGATCGTGGCGATGGCAAAGCCCAGTTCCTCAGCTTTGCCCATTCTGTGCTCACAGGATCTCTCGATCATCTGCTTGGCAAAATCAGACTGCTCCACTTCTTTCGTTCCCATATCTGTCTCAATCAGACCGGGGCTGACGGAGACCACACGGATCCCCTTCGGGCCATATTCATGAGCGCATTTCTGGGCATACCACACGACAAAATTCTTGCTCAGACAATATGCCAGACCGGACCTGTTGTAGTCATCGCCTGCCAGGTTTGACTCGCCGATCATATGCCTGACAAAAGCGTCTTCCTTATACTCTGCTTCTTCGAAAATCTGATGCTTGATAAGGAGACCCGGCGCTTCATAGGCGGAGCTTGACGCAACGTCCACAATGACGCCGCCGTCCTTCATATACTTAAAGAACTCCATGTTGACATTCTTTGTTCCCACGGCGTTGACCATAATGATCTTTTCCGCGTCCGCCATTGTGGGTGACAGTCCTGCCGCATGGATCACGGTCTTGATGGTTCCCAGACTGTCGGCAAACAGGCACAGTTCATGCACGTCTTTCCTGATGGAGACATCGCAGGCAATCAAATGGACCTGGTGCCCCTCCGCCTCAAGCTGTGCTTTGGCATTCTCGAGCTTGGAAACTGTTCTGCCGGTTAATACCAGGATCACATCCTTGTCAATATTTCTGGCGGTCTCCAGCCCCATGCCGCTTCCGCCGCCGGTAATCACACATACATTCGCCATTTTTCTTCTCCTTCTTTTCTCACAGCATTTTTCTGTCGGCAATTTTCATGTCGAAGCTGCACATGAAAATCCATAAAGATATATGAATGTCAAAGTATTTTCATTTATGTCCATATATATCCGGCAGTTGGCGTCTCTGCCTTATTCTTCTTCCTTTTTAATAATCCCTTCAGCCAAAAGCCATTCAATCATATCGTGGATCGTCTCCTCATAGGGTCTTGTCGAGTAGCCGAGCTCTTCTTTGGCCTTTGTGGAATCAAACTGATTATTCCGTGTCAGGTTATAGATATTAAATGATGTGAGGACAGGCTTTTCGCCTTTCTTTTCCGCGATCCACTCCATCAGGAAGCTCATGATATTTGCCGCGACCGGAGGAATGAAAACCTTAACTTTTGTTCCTTCGCTGTTCTCAGTGATCATACGGCAGAAATCTTTGAATGAGATGACTTCATTTGCAAGGATATAACACTCCCCGCATCTTCCTTTCTCAGCCGCCTTGATAATGGCATCAGCCAAATCTCTCACATCACAGATATTAAAGCTGCCGTCTATTCCTGCCGGCAGCTCGCCGCTGATAATTTTTATCACATTCTGCATGATCTCACCAAGAGCGTAGTCGCCGGGGCCCATTATTCCGCTGGGATGAACAATGCAGGCGTTCAGACCCTTGTGGTGGCAGGCATCCAGGACTTCCTGTGTGGCAAGCGCTTTACTCATGGAATAGCAGCCCAGGACCTTGGTCTCATCAAAATAATCAATTTCCTTGATCGGTGTCCCTTTGGGAAGTTCCGGGACTGCTCCCGTACTGGAGCAATAGACCAGTTTTTTCACGCCGGGAGTACTCAGGCACAGGTCTATGATATTCTTTGTGCCTCCGACATTCACATCGATGACCTTCTGGTTGAAGTCCGGGCTGGATGTGACGATACTGGCGATGTGAAGAACAATAGCTTCCCATCCTTCGGGAATATCAAAAAACGGTTTCAGGCTCTCCGCATTCGAAAGGTCGCCTTCTACAATCTCCGCTTCCTCCGGGACAAAAACTTTGGCAGGGTCATTGGGCAGAATAAATACCCTCACTTTGTTTCCCTGCTCAACCAGCTGGCGGCATACGGTGCCGCCAAGGAAGCCTGCAGCTCCGGTAACCAGATAAAGAATATTTTTGTTTTCTTCATTTGACATAGTTTGGTACCCCTTTCCGTAAAATGTAGAATGAACAGCAGATCTGACATATCAGATTCGCCTTTGTGAACGCCATCACACAGCCGCAAGGGCAGTGTTCCTGTAAAGACAGCTATTGAGGTTTTTTTATATCCAGCGCACTGTGCCAGTCCGCAAAACGGGATATGGTATCAGCGTGCCGCTCTAGCTGTTCCCGGGTGAAGCCAAGGAAAAACGGCTCATAAAAAAGGGCCCAGACACTGTAAGTAAGAGCGTGCAGCTCCTCCACCGTTATTTCCTTCCCTGCCAGTCCCCTCCGTCGTGCCTCCTGATAGTATTTATAATCCAGGGCATTCATTTTTTCAGTCCAGTCCTGATGAAAGTTCTGATACCGGGTTCCCGAAGCACAGCGGACAAGAAGCGTAAAGCCTTCCCTGTGATCATATAAAAACCGCTGCCATTTCCTGTTGGTCTCAGGTGCCATGGAAAAAGAATCATACAGTTCCAGGTCTGTAAAGCCCGTCAGGTCAGTACTCTCGATTTCGGAGACATACTCCGTCATATCCTGTACCGTCCCCTCCACGAGCGCGGAAAACAGTTCTTCCTTCCCGCTATAGCGTTTGTAAAGGGCTCCTGTGGTCACACCGGCCGCTTTACAGATTTCCGCAAGCGATGCCTTATCAAAGCCCTTCTTCAGAAATTCATCCTTCGCCGCAGACAGCAGGCGCGGATCAATACTCCTGTCCGGTACAGACATAATGCAAGCTCCTCCTGGACTGATAATCCAATTATCAGTATATTATCTGAACAGACCAAAGTCAAACTTTGACATAGCCTTGACATAACCCGAGCAGGTGCTCCGGCGTTCCTTGACACATTTGTATCTTTTGCCTTATGGTACAAATAGAAACTCCACCAGGCAGAGACGGCCCTGCCGCCCTTTGCCCCATGCCGGCCCGTGTCCGCCTCAGCGCTGAAAAAGATAAGACGCGGGTGGCTGTCATAATAATCATGCACCGATGCAGCGTCACCGGGCAGCTTACACCGGAAAGAGGATACAATGAGTTATTTGATCAAAGATACTACCGAAGAAGAACGCCGCAGGATCGTAGAAGAATCGCTTGGGAATCTGAGCGGCGCATGTGATGGATGTTCTCAGAGGGTGGCTGACATGTACGATGCCTATATCCGCGGCGAGATGGAATTGCGGGACATCAACATGGCATTCAGCACACGTTATGTCAAGGGTTCCATGGACAGGGAGCCTCGTTCATCCTGCCAGATGTGAACATATGAGAACCGGGCAGGGGCAGCCCCGCTTCCCTCTGCCCTACCCAAGCCTGCCCGCGGCCGCCGCAAGGCGGAAAAACACATTGCGCGGGACGTGTAATAAAATAGCAGAGGCAGCCTGCCGCCTCTGCCCCGACCGGCCCGCGGCCGCCGCAAGGCGGAAAAACACATTGCGCGGGACGTGTCATAAAAAGCCCTGTACCGTGGGACTTCCATAGCACAGGGCTTCTTATCTTCTTTATTTTTCTATATTGTATTCAATCTTATTTCTTTTATATCGCTTCGGTTCTCCTTACTTCTATATTGTATTGATTGTTTTGGCTCTCCTTGTTCTATCTTGTGACTTTCAATCAGTCTGTCCTGCGGCACAAACATGCTGAGTGATACACCGGAGTTTCTGTTTATGAACGGCAAAGAACACTCCACTGGCCAAATGTATATTCCGTGCCTTTTCCCAGCATGTTCTCAAACGGTTGTCCACATGCTGTTCCGGCGCAGACCCGGTCCATTCCCCAAAGCATGACATCGGTATCCGGGATCATGAGCGGGCTGTATGCACAGTGTCCATGGTAAATCCGTTCAACACCGGCTTCCTTCAGTATTTGTACGGCCCGCCTCATTGAGTCCCGGCAGATTTCCGGAGGCAGTGATTCTTTCAGGAAAAGCCACAGATGTTCAATAATCGCGTCCCCTGCGAAGCAAAGCTTTTCATCCCGGTCGACCAGCATGATGCTGCCTGCAGTATGGCCGGGTACCTCAATGACCTCCAGCCTTTTCTCTCCCAGGTCAATCAAATGGCCTTCCCGGATACTGTCTGCTTCCGGGAAACGGACAGTGGCCAGATCCAGGTCCCTGAGATATTGGCCATAAGCTTCTCTTACCCAATCCCGGGAAACCAACTTCTCAAATCCGTCAACGGCCTCCTGATAAAGCGCCTGATCCGCCGGATGGATCATTGCATGTTCAAACCAGCGATTGCCAAATACATGATCGATATGCCCGTGTGTATTGATCACAGATACCGGCAGTCCGGTCAGTTCAGCAGTCAGTTCCTTCAGATCTGTCAACCCGTAGGCTGTATCGATCAGACAGGCCTTTTCGCTGCCACATACCAGATACATGGTCGCTTCCAATCGCTCGTTTATCTTCCAGATATCGTAAGGACCCTTCGAAATCTTCTCAATGTCATAAATGTCTCTGTAGATTGCCATTTTCCATTCTCCGACCCTTAACATTCAGGAATATAAGCTCCCCTGCGCCAGCCGGCTTATAGTGTCATAAAAAAGAGTCTCGCTTGCGAGACTCTCACGCCGGGCGCGGTCGCTTCAGCGACATGATTCATTACGCGCGAGTGCGCATCCCCCCGGAGTTTTTTTACCTTATAGGAAATCGCAATTCCCTATAAGGTAAAAAAATCGTCCCCCCCGGCCTCGCCGTGAGGGGACGATCCTGTACTTGTCATAAAAGAGTGTGGATCAGAAGACGATCAATCTCCCGGATTGATTTTTAAACCCGGAGGCTGATCATTCCCCCATCTCCCGGTCTTCTCGATCTGATTATTTGGCCTGCTCGAGAGCCAGGGTCTTGGTAGTAGCATCGCAGACCTCTGTCGGGCCATAGTACTGAATAGCGCCGGGATAGAGGAAGCAGGTCTTCTCTGCCCATTCAGCCCTGTGCTCCGCAAAGTATTTGAAAGGAGCACCGTCAAGCTCAACGAGTGCCTTTCTGATAACGGGCTTATCCTCGCCGTTTCTGCGCTCGATGTTCATCATCTTGGTGATGGGCATGCCGCCTGCTACCCACTCTTCTGCCGGTGCAGACAGGTTGGAAACCTTGGACAGATAGCCTGTGAAGCCGTACTGGATCAGCATGAATGCATTGTAGCCAAGGGAGTAGCAATAGTCACTGTCGAAGTTTGAAGGGAATGCGCATCTTCCTTCATAACCGAAGAAGTGTGTCAGGGTTGAGAATTTGCCCTTGTAAGTTCCGGCTGCCTTGCGCTCTGCCAGTTTGTTCTTAACCAGCTCCGCGAACAGTTTCTCGGACTCGATCAGGGAAACCTGTACGTTGCCGTGAGGATCTCTCTCGAGGAAGAGCTGCTGCTGAATGCCCACAGGAAGGATTGCGAATACAGCCATGGACTCCTTAGTGAGGCCTTTCTCGATGAAGGCATACTTGTCTGCCCATGTGGGAAGCGCATTAAACTCTGCTGTCTTCTC
>JBGUNJ010000043.1:0-27627 GCA_045117315.1 Lachnospiraceae bacterium
CAATTAATCTAACACGGGAGTTTGCTTTAATCTAAAGATCTTCCCTCCACCTGCAGAGCAGGTGGTTTATTTTTACTGTGACACAAACACAAAGATCGTCCCCTCCAGCAATTGCTGAAGGGGACGATCTTTTAATTGTCATTTACCGGCTCGATGTACGAGCGTTTGCTCCACCTTGAAGTTTAATTACTTCTGATGCTCCAGAGCCAGAGTCTTCGTGGTGGCATCGCAGACTTCTGCAGGTCCGTAGTACTGAATAGCACCGGGATAGAGGAAGCAGGTCTCAACTGCCCATTTAGCCCTGTTTGCTGCGAAATATTTGAAAGGTGCGCCGTCAAGCTCAACGAGTGCTTTTCTGATAACGGGCTTGTCTTCGCCGTTTCTGCGCTCGATGTTCATCATCTTGGTGATCGGCATGCCGCCTGCTACCCACTCTTCTGCCGGTGCAGAGAGGTTGGAAACCTTGGAAAGGTATCCTGTGAAGCCATACTGGATCAGCATGAATGCATTGTAGCCGAGGGAATAGCAATAGTCACTGTCGAAGTTGGACGGGAATGCGCATCTTCCTTCATATCCGAAGAAGTGTGTCAGGGTTGCGAATTTGCCCTTGTATGTTCCTGCTGCCTTGCGCTCTGCCAGTTTGTTCTTGACCAGCTCTGCGAACAGTTTCTCGGACTCGATCAGGGATACCTGTACGTTGCCGTGAGGGTCTCTCTCGAGGAAGAGCTGCTGCTGAATACCGACGGGAAGGATTGCGAATACAGCCATGGACTCCTTGGTGAGGCCGTTCTCGATGAAGGCATACTTATCTGCCCAGGTAGGAAGCGCATTGAACGCCTCTGTCTTCTCGCCCGCGAGGAGCTCGTTGATCTCAGCGATCAGTTTGGAGAACTCAGGGACAAACTCTACGATGCCTTCCGGAATGAGGGCAACACCGAAGTTTTCGCCGTTGTTGCCGCGGGTTGCTACGGAATCAGCGATCTGGTCAGCGATCTCGGAGAGAGACTGCTTCTTGGCTGCGACTTCCTCACCGACCAGGCAGATGTTGGGCTGTGTCTGCAGCGCGCACTCCAGTGTGACATGAGAAGCGGAGCGTCCCATCAGCTTGATGAAATGCCAGTACTTCTTGGCGGAATTGGCGTCGCGCTCGATGTTACCGATCACTTCGCTGTAGGTCTTGGTAGCCGTATCGAAACCGAAGGAAGTCTCGATATCCTCATTCTTGAGGTCGCCGTCAATGGTCTTGGGGCATCCGATAACCTGAACGCCGGTATTGTGGGCTGCCATATACTCAGCAAGGACTGCTGCGTTTGTGTTGGAATCGTCGCCGCCGATGATAACGATAGCGGTAAGGCCATGTTTCCTGGCAACTTCTACTACGACCTCAAACTGAGCTGTCGTCTCGAGTTTGGTTCTGCCGGAGCCGATGATATCAAATCCGCCGGTGTTCCTGTACTGGTCGATGAAGTCGTCAGTCATCTCGATATAGTCGTCGTCGATCAGTCCGCTGGGACCGCCCTTGAAGCCGAGAAGAACGTTATCTTTATCGGTCGCTTTCAGTGCATCATAAAGACCGCAGATAACATTGTGTCCGCCGGGAGCCTGTCCGCCGGAAAGGATCACGCCGACAACCTGCTTCTTAGGTGTTGATGTGTTTGCGCCCTTCTGGAAGGTGATCTCATTCTTGCCATAGGTATTGGGGAACAGGGCTTTGATCTTTTCCTGATCCGCGACGCTCTCTGTCGGCGCGCCGTCTTTGACGCAGATCTCAGCAATGCCGTTTCTCAGCATACCCGGAAGCTTGGGGGCGTAGCTGTATCTTGCTTTCTGAAGTGTAGAAATAGTCATGGCACTCATCTCCTTATAAAAAAGTGCAGCCTTGTCGTTACCCTTCTATAATAAAATATCTTGAGCAGAATTTAAATGTTTTTTTGAGAAGAGATGATTTTTCTTCAGCATTTTGGTTACTGGTCACACCACGACCAATAACCGGGGCGTTTTCCATTCCAAATTCGCCTTTGACCAATGGAAAACGCCCTTAAGCCCAGTTAAAATGACTGCCCCCGCACCAAACAGCTAAGTGTTTGGTGCGGGGGTGACTTGTAACGCACTTTGCTTTACATGTCCGCGCTCTCTCGAAAGGGGTACCGCCACATTTTTCTAAATCCCCATTCCAAAATGGCCAGTCAGTAGATTTTTTCATTCCGCAGGTCTTTCCCCGATGATCACGATTCTCCCCTGTCCTGTCGGGTCGCTGTATTCTTCGCCGATAACACCGCCCAGATTATCTGACAGATAATCCGAAAGGATCTGTTCATCCAGCAGGCCCCCCGCGTCAATGCGCTTCGCGCCGTCGAAAGCCGTTTGTCCGTCCCCTTTTTCCAGCATCCAGTAGGAGCAGCCTGCCACCTTGTACAGCGCATCGGGATCAATGGGAGCGCCATTGACCTTCACGTTTCTGACGCGGCGTTCCCCCTTTATACCCGTAAACATTCCGTTGACATCCTTTGTGCAGGTCGATTCGATGTAGGTGTGAATCTCATAAGTCAGGCCGGAAACCTGCAGAAAACCTCCGTTTTCTGCAGGGACAAGGTATGCCCCCCATTCGAGCGCGTCCAGGATCTGCTGACCCGTCGCCTCGATGACACAGACTTCATTCCCGAAAGGAAACACCTCGTAAATATCCTTCATGCTGACATCTCCGGCCGGAATACTGACACGGATACCGCCGCCTCCCAGAACCGCAATATCCGCTCCTGTCCGGACCCGGAGTGCGTCCGTACACAGATCAGCCAGATTCGTTTCCGCGCGGCGGATCATACGGACTTTGCCCCATTCAGGATCCACTGCCACAGGGTCGTTAATGGTCAGTTCCTGAGCGGAAACGGCAATTTTTACAGTCAGCAGATCTTTGACTTTCTCTCTTTCCTCCCTTACCGCCCTGGACATTTCATTTTCGATCATGAACATCTCAGGTGCCGGATCATCAAAAGTCCAGGAATAGATGCCCGCAGTCACTTCTCCTTCTGCAGGGATTTTACACCATCCGATACACTCCATTTTTGTTCCGCAGGCAGAGCGGGGAATCTCCCTGCCGTCTTTGTTCTTCATGATCACCTGTTCCTTGTCATGACTGTGGCCGTCCAGAAAGGCGTCGATCCCGTTTGTGTGTGAGATTACATCCGCATAAGTCCAGGGTCTGCATTTTTCCTCGTTTCCCAGGTGTCCCATCGCGATCACATATTCCGCGCCCTCTTTTCTGGCATCGTCCACGGCAGTCTGTACGGCATTATAAACGCTTTCCCCGGTCTCGTCCTGGAGGAAAGAATATACATACTCTCCATTTTCGTCCTGAAAATAAGCCGGGGTGGACAAGGTGAGTGTCTCGGGTGTCGTCACACCGACAAAGCCGATTTTTCTGCCTCCGATCTCAAGAATGATATAGGAGTCAAACACATTTTCTCCCTGATACTGGAAATTACAGCAGATATAGGGAAACTGTGCTTTCTTCGCAAGCGAAAGAAAATTCTCCATACCATAATCGAAATCATGGTTCCCGGGAATAGCGACGCTGTACCCCATCCTGTTCATCAGATTGAGCAGCGATTCTCCCTTTGTCAAAAGACCAAGCGAATCACCCTGGAAATTGTCACCATTATCCACCAGAATAACCTCATATCCTTTTTCCTGTTCATATTTGCGGATCTGCTCCAGTCCGGCATAGCCGAATCCCTCGTCGATCCCACAGTGGATGTCACTGGTATAGAGGATCATGATGTCCTTTTTTTGGCCGTTTTCCGCCTGTGGTTTCTCCTCCGCGGCGGCGCCGGCGGCCTCGGCAGTATCTCCTGCCTTTCCCGAAACCGCAGCGGGGTCCGCAGCAGTACTCTCAGCGGCAGCCGCAGTATCTCCGGCTTCCGCCGATGCCGCAGCGGGATCCGCCGTAATGCTCTCAGCGGAATCCGCAGTAATACTCTCAGGGGAATCCTGCGTGCTCTCCCCGCATGCCGCGGCTCCGAACACCACCGCGGAAAGAAGGATCACTGCAGCCAATAATGTTGCGATTGTGCTCCCAAGCGATCTTTTCATTGGATTATCTCCCGGTATGACGAATGAAATGTGTTGCAGTTTACAAGAGACAATCGGACCAGGAACAGCAGATGGCGGAAACCACCCGGTGTTTGTCCTCAATTTTTTATCCTGATAATATTATATTGAAAAGAAGCGATGTTTTGAATACTGAAAACAGCAGAAAGAAGGGTGGGGAGAATGGGGTGTTACGGTCCAGGCCCTTCAAGGAGGCGTGGACTGTAACGATTGGGTTACTCCTGTTATGCCGGCACGGAATCCTGTAGATATGAACCCATGCTGTGCATAGGCGCAGGACACGCACGCGAGTCTTGTATTTCTTACTGTTCAGCCTTGAGTTTTTTATTCCCTGTCTCGAATTTCTTACTGTTCAGCCCTTCACTTACGCTATAATTTATAACATATATTACTGAGTAATACCGTTTTATTCTTCTGTAAATATTTTGCTTCTGGCAATTATTGCTTTGACAGAAGATGGAAAGTCGTTTTCGGAGAGTCCACCAGTTCAAATATAAATGAAGTGCATGAAGGGAATATAAGCAGATGACAGAATCATCCTTTTTACAAATGACAACGGAAATGCGGAACCCGGATACGATGGAGCTGGACGCCATGTCTCCTCTGGAGATCATTACGGCTATGAACCGGGAGGATAAAACAATCCCGGACGCTGTCGGAGAACACCTTGCTGAGATTGCGGTAGTCGTCGAATGGGGGATACGGAGCCTTCAGCAGAAGGGAAGGATCTTCTATATGGGAGCCGGAACCAGCGGAAGGCTCGGTGTGCTGGACGCGTCAGAGTGTCCGCCGACCTTCGGTGTGTCGCCGGATACCGTGATTGGGCTGATTGCCGGCGGAGAACAGGCGTTTACAAGGGCGGTCGAGGGCGCAGAAGACAGTAAGGAAGCGGGCAGAAAAGACCTGGAGGCGCATAGTCTCACAGAAAAAGACCTGGTCATAGGGCTCGCCGCAAGCGGCCGGACGCCCTATGTCCTCGGCGGACTGGAGTATGCCCGTAGCATCGGCTGTCATACCGCCTCCATCTCCTGCAATCCCGGCTCCGAGCTCAGTCATGCCGCTGAAGCAGGCATCGAGATCGTGGTCGGCCCCGAGATCCTGACCGGATCCACCCGGCTGAAAGCCGGGACCGCTCAGAAAATGGTACTGAACATGATCTCAACTGCGGTCATGGCAGGTGTCGGCAAAGTATACCAGAACCTGATGGTCGATGTCGTGCAGACAAATGAAAAGCTCCGGAAAAGAGCACTGCATATAGTCACCGAAGCAACCGGAGCAGAGGAAGAAGCCGCCTGTTCTGCTCTGAATCTGGCAGGCGGAAACTGCAAAACTGCCATCACCATGCTCCTGGCGGACTGTTCTGCGGAGGAAGCCCGAAAGCGCCTTGAAGACGCGCATGGGCATGTCCGGGAGGCGATCCGGATCAGGCCGTGACATGATCCGTTTATTCATAATCAGGTTATTCATGATCAGGTTATTCATGATCAGGTTATTGTTATTATAGAAAAAAGGGCTGAGAAAATGGAGAAAATGGATAAAATGAATTACGAAGATCTGGTAAACAAAATCCTGCAATATGCAGGCACAAGGGAAAACGTCACATCTGTGACCAACTGCATGACCAGGCTCCGGATCAAGGTAAAGGACGACAAGGCGATCGACACGGAAGCCCTGAAATCAGTCGAGGGTGTCCTCGGAATCGTACATGACAGGGAAAACTATATTGAGGTCGTTGTCGGTCCGGGCAAAAGCAGCAAATGCGGCGCGGTCTGCAGACAGATGGGAATCCCGTCCGCCGATCTTGACTGGCAGGAAAACAAGGCGGCTGTAAAAGCCATGCAGAGAGACAATCCTGTCCGCAGCGCGCTCAAGATATTCGGGGAAATATTCGTTCCCCTGATTCCCGGCGTGATTGCGGCCGGCCTCTGTGCCGGGGTCAGCATCCTGATCCAGCAGCTTTATCCCGGCTGGTCTGACAACCCTTGCCTGAATGTTCTGTGCACCCTTCTGGGCCTGGTCAACACTTCCTTCATGACTTATCTGACCGCATGGACCGGTTACCGGGCTGCGGAGAGATTCGGCGGAACTCCTGTGCTGGGCGGGATGCTGGGCATGATCACCGGACTCGACGGCATCAATGCCATCTCACAGGCCGTCGGCTGGTGGAATGAGCAGTCTCCCCTTGAAGCGACACTGCGCAGCGGACGGGGCGGTGTTCTCGCTGTCGTATTCGGCGTACTGATCATGGTCCGGGTGGAGAAATGGATCCGGCAGCATATACCGGAAGCCCTGGATGTCGTATTTACTCCCGTCCTGACACTCCTGATTTGTCTGATTCCCTATATCTTTATGATCATGCCGCTGTTCGGTCTCATTTCCTCCGGCATCTGCGCAGTTGTACAGGATGTCTGTATGTCCCCGAATTTGTGGCTGCGCGCCCTGACAGGCTATGTATCCGCGGCTTTATTTCTTCCGATGGTATCCATGGGAATGCATCACGGGCTCGTTGCCCTGTATTCCGTCCAGCTCGAGCAGATGGGATATATCACGCTGTACCCTGCACTGTGCATGGCCGGAGCCGGACAGGTCGGCGCGGTACTGGCCATTTATTTCAAAGCCGGGAAAGTCAAAAACGAAAGGCTCCGGAAGGTCATCGGCGGAGCTCTGCCCGCCGGCATTCTCGGTGTCGGAGAACCCCTCATCTATGGCGTTACGCTTCCGATGGGAAGGCCTTTTATCACAGCCGGAATAGGCGCGGGCTTCGGCGGCGCCTTCGTCATGGCCATGCAGTCAGCCGCGACGACCTGGGGGCCTTCAGGCCTCCTCGGCGTCTTCACCATGACAGCCGGCCCGCACGCAGGAGTCATGAGCGTACTGTATTACCTGATCGGCCTTTTGATCTCCTATGTCATGGCTTTTCTCATCACAAACCTTGTGATTACTGAAAAAGAAGTACTGTCCACGTAAATTGCCGTCGCCTGCTTAATCAGAAGCTGGGATGATTGCGCAGGAGCAATAAGGTCTGCTCGAGGGCTTCCGGGCTGATCCCGTTGGCCAAAACAGCCTTTTTTATGCCCGGCACGCGCTCCACAAGTTCCCTGTTGATCAGTTCCTCACTGGTCTGGTCTGCAGCTGCGCATCCCGCCTCAGCGCCCTGTCAGGTGGAAGAACACGACACCGCCTTCCACGCCCGCCACCTGCAGGTCCCCGCCGTGCGCGGCTAGATAGGGACGCACATATTTATCCAATACAGCTTCCACTTCGGAAGTGATATTTCTGTCTTCAGCAGCCATAATAAACTCCTTTGTCAAAACTGTTGTTTCTAAAATAATCTGATTCATGATTCACGATTCACGAATCATGAATCATGAATCAAAAGCATCTTCCTGCCGGATTGCCGGCAGGTATTTGCGCCTTTCTTCCTCAATCACAGACCCGATCCACTCCCTGTCCGCCAGGTCATCGGCCGCATCCGCAAGAACAGATTCCTCCGCGAACAGATCAAATTCTATCTGCTTTGTGTCCAGAATCTTCATCACCGCTTCGTCCACTGTATCTTCACACAGCAAGTGGTAAACAAGGACTGTTCTGACCTGTCCCATCCTGTAGACTCTCGAGAGTGCCTGCCGGGTCAGGGACGGTTTGATCTGAGGCTCGCAGAAGATCACGACACTGGCAGCCTGTATGTTGAGTCCCGTCCCTCCCGACTGAATCTGACACACCAGCACACCGCCTCCTTCCGCATCTGAAAAGCGGTCGATGAGAGCCTGTCGTTCTTCAACCGGAGTACTCCCGGTAATTTCACCCACGAATATATGTGAGTCCTCCATGCCGTTTTCTTCCGTATTCCCCGCACCGTTGGCGGCAAAAACGTTTTCTTCCGCATTCGCCGCACCGCTGTCGGCAAAAGTGCTTTCTTCCGCATTCCCCGCACCGCTGTCGGCAAAAGCGTTTTCTTCTGATTCTACGCCCTCCGCGCTGCCGGCCGTGGAGTTTTTCTCCTCCCCCAGCATCTCCACCACTTTGCGGACCGTTTCACGGAAATAGGAAAAAACCACGACCTTTCGGCCCTCACTGTAGGCCTGCTCACAAAGCTCCGCAAGACGCCGGGCTTTGGAAGAAGTGCTCATTTCCTCCTGCAAAAAAGAGACGCGACGCATGGAGACAAAGTTCCTGTCCAGGGCTGCTGCTGCGTAAGCCTCCCGGTCCTGCTGTGTCATGGAACACCACTCGTTTTCTGTGGTGAGAGGCGGGAGTTCCTCCAGCACGTCCTCCCTTTTCCGCCGCAGATATGCGGACGCCAGCATCTCCCGGAAAGCCGGGGCCTGACGCAGACCCGCGAATTTTCGAATGTCCCCAGCCAGTTCCGGCTTCACAAACCCGATCAGTTCACACATCTCATCGACATGGTTCTCAAGAGGAGTCCCTGTCATCAGCACTATGCGTTGGGATTCGTCCTGCAGGGTCCGAATCCGTTTGCTCCTGAGCGACTTGGGATTTTTGATATAATGCGCCTCGTCGATGACCAGCAGATCCAGCTGCATGCGGTTATTGATTTCCTTTGCGACCCAGCCCATGTTCTCATAATTTGTCACAGCAGCTCCGCCCTTTTCTTTCCAGGCGGCGAAGGTCTCTTTCCTGCGCGCACCGTGCAGAAGAAAGGGAGTCACATCGCTGAATTTCACAATCTCCCGGCACCAGTTGATCAGGACGGAAGCAGGACACACAATGAGGAAGCGGCATTGGGGATTTTCAGCGTACAGATGAGCCATCGCCGCAATGGCCTGTATGGTCTTGCCCAGACCCATTTCGTCCCCCAGCAGGGCTTTTTTCTGCTCCAGGATATAGCGCGCGCCGAAGGCCTGATATGCGCGGAGGTTTCCTTTGAAACAGGACAGGTCCAGCGGATGAGCTTCAATCTTCGCCGCCAGCTGCGCCGGGATGCTGCTGTAGACCATCTGCTGCGGCATCTGCGCGTCGTTCAGCTTCTCGAGAAGGGCATAAAAGGCGGCGCTGTTTTTTTCAAAGTCCTGCATGGCGGCGGCAGCCGGCATAGACAGAGCCTCCCTGTACATCTGTGAGAAGGCTTCTGCTCTGTGGTAGAGATTGCTGCGGAAGAACTGAACCAGCCCGCCTGCAGCAATGATCGTTCTTTCCCGCCTGGCGCGCCCGGAAAAGAACCACTTCAGGCGGCTCCTGATCTCCACTGCCTCCGTCACCTGACGGACCTGCTGCGGAAATTCCTCCCGGATCGGCCTGGCATCCCTGCGGATCGCCTCGGCTTGCCTGTAGACTGAAAGCCCATGGATCAGTTCCCTGACCAACTGCGCCTTCTTCTCTCTTTCCGACCCTTCGTGAGAACCTTTGCCTGCAAATGCAGGTCTGCCTGCGCCTGCTCTGTCTGAAGATGCGGATCTGCCCGTGACTTCTCCGTCTGCAGATACAGGTCTGTCTGTGTTTTCTTCTCCCGACAAATCCACTGTCAGGCGGATCCGTTCCCGCTCCGCGAGCCGGTTCAGAAATTCATCCAGGATGACCCGGATCGAATCGACCTGTTTTTCCCCTACACCGTCGACAGCCTGCAGAGCATAGTCCGGAGCCCGGTACAGGTCCAGAAGATTATGAAATCCGGCCTTCTCAAGCGCCGCGGTCCGGATCCCGGACCGGGAGTTTTTCAATTCCCCGACAGGGATTTCCGCCAGCGCATTGACTGCCTGCATCCGGGCAGTCTGCCTGCAGATTTCCTGCAGGGCCTGGAGCTGTGCCTGCTCCTCCCCGAAGATTCCTGCAAAATCCGACTCCAGAGTCTCAAGCCGGCCGATCAGCTTGTTGATCTGGTCAAAATCCGGTCTGTTTGATGCCATCCGCCCTCTGCCTCCTGCTCGTATTTGTAGTGATGGTCTGGCAGCCGCAAATCATTGACTGAGCTCAATCAGCGGAAGTCTGCTCTCCACCATTT
Source organism: Lachnospiraceae bacterium (assembly GCA_045117315.1). Classification (GTDB taxonomy): domain Bacteria; phylum Bacillota; class Clostridia; order Lachnospirales; family Lachnospiraceae; genus CAG-791. The sequence goes on from JBGUNJ010000043.1 coordinate 10,067, forward strand.
CTCCGAGCTCATAGGGAATGCCTTCTTCCTCCAATACTTTGACAAATTCCCGGACAAATTTCCCGTCCCTGTTCAGGACCTGAAAAGCGATACAGAATTTGTCCCTGGCCGAGTTGACCTCCAGAAAGAGATGTCCTTCCGTCAGGCTGTAAATCTCTTCGATATATTCAGACAGCCCTCCCCAGTCCACATTGCCGACATAACTGACATTGTAGGTGTCCTTCACTCCGGAGCGAAGCGGACTGTTATTTAGTGCATACGCGGTCTTCAGCACTTTGCCGGGAATTTTGTCGATCTGCTCCCTGTATGCCGCGACCTGTCTGTATACAGCGCGGCTCAGCTCCGGCTGCATCTGAAGGTACATTGCCCCTCTTGTCACGGTGCTGAGTTTTTCGATCGGCCAGTCTTTCATCCCGGGCAGGTATCTGGCATGAAGAATTCTGACGAGATCTCTGTAAGTCTCCGGGCAGCCGACATCCTGCCTGTAATTACAGACGATTCCGCATGAAATCTGTTTGGCGTTGGGAAACATTCTGCTGCACATTCTGAACATTGCGGCCGATAAAATGGAATTCGGGCTCCCATCGTTATCACGGGCATATTGCATGAGAGCAGACCGGTCTATGGTGATCGGGTAGAATACCTGTCCTCCTTTAGCCGGATTCGTCATATAAGGCAGGTAGTCCACAATGGGAACATAACTATTCCCGCCGGTATATTGTCCGATTACCTCTTCCTGCGGGAATGATCCGGGGTCAGGGACTGCCGTCTCTTCAGGCCGGATCGGATTGTCTGAAGTAAGGATTCCCTCAGAGTCTATCGCATATCCGTCATCCGTCAGATACTGCCACAAAGTCGATTTGACCCACAGCATGGCACCGCAGCCGCCGCAGAAGTTATGGGAAAAGTTAAAATATACGGTGCTCTGGCCATAAGTGATCGCGAACAGGAGCCCGTTTGTCTGCGCAGATCCAAGTACGACAGGCTCTCCTTCTTCAAAAACACAAATCGGCTCCCGGCACGGCTCCAGAACAAAGGCTCCATGCTCATCTGTCCGGACTGTCCGGGAAAAATATGGAAATCTCCGAAAAGCCTTCCGGGCAGCTGCTCTGAGCACCTCACCGTGTATGGGAACATCCAGTTCGACCACTATTTTCGCAGTATACAGGGTAGCTTTAGTGACTTCATATAACAGGTAACTGTCAAAATCGTATTTCATTTATTTTTTCCTCATAAGCGGGACCGGGGCCAGGCCCTTGCCCTGCTTTGCTCTGCGTGAAGACGTAGCCGTCCGACGCTTTCTTACCTGGTGGGGAAAGAAGCTTTTGTAAAATGCCTTCTCAAAAATGAAAGTCTTTTTTTCACGGAATCGGTTACGATTTGTGTATCAAGGGCCATATCGTATCCGTGGAAAGTGCCCTTTGTGTCATTGAGTTCCACCTTTGCGCCCGCCTTTTCCAGTCTCTGTCCGTACAGGACCCCTTCGTCGTGCAGGCAGTCGAACTCTGCGGTTTCAATATAGGTATCGGGAATACTGGCGGGAAGGACGCTGTACATTGGCAGCGCCTCTATTTTGAAATCATCTTTCAATACACATCCCGCTTCGTCTTCGAAAGCCCCCTTGTTCTGATCCCCGAGATAGATGTCCCACATCCGGGGCATATAGGTAGAGTCCCAGAAAGGCGTGTCCGTATATTTTTTCATGGACTGAGTCTCCATATCCGCATCCGTCAGCGGATAAACCAGCATTTGCAGACAAGGCTTTACAAGCTTGTCTTTCTCATACCCGTTGCAGACCAGCGCGGCGATCGTCGCGCCCGCGCTGTCTCCCGCAAGTCCGATCCTGTCAGGGTCAATTCCGAGTTCTTCCGCGTGAAGCGCCACGTATTTATACAGGGCTCTGATATCCTCAATTCCGGCCGGGTAAGGATGACTGAGCGCCAGGTGATAATCCGCAAAAAACACTTTGCATTTTGCCTTTGACGCATAAATGCAGGCCAGCTTTTTGTGATAAACCGCAGCTTTGTAGCAGAAGGCGCCGCCGTGCACATAGATCAGGGCGGGCGCAGGACTGTCCGCATCGTCCGGCGTAAATATATCTGTTTTAAATTTCAGGCCTTTATACCCTTCTGTCTCAATTGTCTTTACGGAAATGTCGCCGGGGATTCTCGTGAGTTTCAAAGCTGCCGCCTGATAAATATTTCCCACCTGAACGATCTTCCTGTTAAACGGCACCCGCCGCGCTGCTTTCTTCAGTTCGGGGGCTAAATGCTCTTTATAATCCATACCTCATCTCCATGACTGTGTGCTGTAAACCACATTGTTAATCTCAAACTCGAAAACTCCTCCCGCCACGTATGTGACCTGTGTGTGGGGATGATGGTGCTAAGAGCCGATGGCTCCTTTCTCGAAAGTGTTCTCCACCACCATCACACCATCCGAATACGCGAGAACGCGGCAGGTAAAACCGCTGCCCATATCCTGCAGCCTGATATCTTTATAAAGAGGACCGCAGCAGTATGGAAACTGTGGCGCGGTCCTCTTCTATTTCTGAATAATCTTCTGTTTCTGAATAATCTTCTGTTTCTGAATGATCTTCTGATTTTATTGAATAAATTGATGCGCCTCTCATAAGCGGTTTACGGCGGGTAAGTCTGACAGATAAGTCCCGAACGACACGTGAGATTCCTGCTGCCCCCATCGCTTATTCCCATGCGTATTCTGCAGCCTTACACCAGAACAGCGAAATAGAAGATAGCAAAGAGCATGACAATGATGCCAAGGCAGGTCATCAGCAGCGCAAAAGTGAAGTTGGTGACGATTGGCTTTGCCGCCTCGGAAAATTCCGCTGCCATCACGCCTGCAAGACCGAAACGGTGAGAACTGTTCCTGACACGTGTCTCTCTCATAAACGTTTTCCTGATCAGCACGATGATCGTATCCGTACTCATCTCCACGATCCTCAGGACAGTGCACCAGAGCGCAAAGATGAACCTGGCAGGAATCCCCCTGTAGACCAGATTCTCCAGATCCAGCCATTTGGGCCAGTAGTCTGCATAATGTCCGGATATTTTCAGAAGACCGCGCACAACCACAAGATAGAGGATGCCGCCGATAGCAAGGGAGATTGCCCCGCCCTTGAGGTTTATGAGTGTAAAAGCCTTAAAGTGCAGGATGTGGCTGTTGCCGGACATAAAGGCGCCCAGACGCGTACTGATCAGGGGCTGGCCCAGTAACAGGCAGAAGATGGAGGAACCCAGGATGGCGACCGTACTCGCCCGGTTCATGTAGGCCCCGGGCATATCATATTTTTGCTGCAGGACAGGGTCCTTATTCTCTTCCACAAAGATACAGATAAAGAGTTTGAGCATGTAGCAGAAGGTAAGTCCGCCGCTGACCAGGAAGATCCACTCCGCAGCTTTCAGATAGGAGCTGATTTTCCCGATCGCATGGATCCCTTCCACAATCCCTTCATGGAGCAGGGTCTTGCTCATATAGCCGTTCATGAGCGGCACGCCGCTGATACCCAGAGCGCCGAAGGCGAAGGCAATCTTAAGCTTGTTCTTTTTTCTGCCCCATCCCCGGATCTCATCCAGATTCAGCTTGTGCAGGTTCATGACCACGACACCGGCACACATAAAGAGGGTCAGCTTGATGATAGAATGATTCACCATGTGGAGCAGAAGGCCGGGCAGAGCAATGGCGTATCCCTCTTCGCTCCCGGCTGCCGACAGCAGGATCAGCATTCCCACACCTGTCAGGATAAAGCCGATCTGGGACATGGAGGAACATGCCAGCGTGCGCTTTAAGTTGACAGAGAAAACGCCCAGCACTGCACCCAAGAGCATGGTGATCATGCCTGCAATCAGGATGATCGTGCCGAAAACAGAATCCTCCACAAGCGCATGGAGCGTGATCATGAGAATACCGTAGATACCCACCTTTGTCAGAATGCCCGAGAGCAGCGCCGACGCCGGAGAAGGCGCCACGGGATGGGCCTTGGGAAGCCAGACATGCAGAGGAAACATACCTGCCTTGGCGCCGAAGCCCAGAAGGACACAGATGCCGGCGGCCAGGATCATCCTCCGGTCCGGGCAGGCGTCTACAGCTGCCTTCAAATCGGCATAGGACAGAGTCCCTGTCTCGTAGTAGAGCAGAGCCAGCCCCATAAAGAGGACCAGGCCGCCGAAGACCGCGATAAAAAGATAGGTATATCCGGCTTTTACCGCTTCCTTTGTCTGCTCGTGGATGACCCAGGTAAAGGAGGTGAAGGACAGGATCTCAAAGAAGATGAAGGTCGTCATCAGATCTCCGGAGAGCATGACGCCTTCCGTCGCTCCAAGGGTCAGGAGGATGAACATCCAGTAGCGCTCCAGCCCTTCCTTTTCATGCCGGAAATATTCAGGCGCAAAAAGTGTGGTCCCCGCCCACATAAGGGCAGTGATCACCGCATAAGCCGCCTTGAATCCGTTCACCTCAAAGGAGAGACCGGTGACAAGAAAACCGCCCATCTGCAGGAAAGCCCCCCCGCTGTGGACAAAAGCAAGTACCACTGCAAGCACAAGTTCCAGGGCTGTCAGCACAATGGCAAAACAATCGCGGGCTTTCTCATTCCGCCTGCCCAGTATATACGCAATAAGCGCCCCGATAAAGGGACTGAAAACCAGCCATACTACCAGCATATCGTCACCACCTTAAAAAATTCCCCATGCCATTTTCTCAATGAACGAAGTCAGCGGTCCCGGAAACAGACCGAAGATCACATTGACCAGAGTGAAAGTGCAGATCGGGAGCAGCATGAGAGCACCTACTTCCTTAGCCACATAATCGTCTGCTCCGATGTATCTGTCCGTGCCTTCCATAGGGAAAAAGGCTCTGACAGAGACACTCAGTGTATAAATGGCGCACAGGAAGGCCGAAAGCATCAGGGCTGCAGACCCGATCACTGCCAGGGCACTGCCCTCCTCCAGGCCTCCCAGGACGAGATGAAGCTTTGAGATGAAACCGCACAGCCCGGGGATGCCGACCAAAGAGAGGGCGCTGATGGTATACATGGCAAAGGTCACCGGCATCTTCCTGCCCACGCCGTTGATCTCATAGACATAGCTGTGCATGGTCTCATGCATGAAGGCGCCCGCGCACATAAAGAGTGTGATCTTGATGATTCCGTGAAAGACCATATGCAGAAGTCCCGCCTCAAGTCCCTCGGGTGTCATGAGCAGTATACCGAAGAGCATGTAGGACAGGTTGCTGATCGTGGAAAAAGCGAGACGCCGCTTAAAGTGTCTTTGCTTGACTGCAAGGCAGGCCGCATAGACAAGGGTGAAAACAGCGAATGCCTGGGCGATTTTCAGGCAGAGAGTTCCCTTCAGGAAATCCGGTCCGTAGGTATACCAGGCCAGGCGCATGATGGCAAATACACCGGTGTTGACGACCGCGACGGCATGCAGAAGGGCCGTGACAGGTGTGGGCGCGACAGAAGCCGTGGGCAGCCAGCTGTGCAGCGGGAAAACAGCCGCCTTCACACCGAAACCGAAAAATCCGAAGAGGAAGACCAGCTGCATCAGTCCGGGATCATAGGGTCCATAAAGATTGCCCCCGTAGAGGAAATTGCCCGCACCGTTGTAGATACTGGTCATGACAACGGTAAAGAAGGCGAGGGAGGCTCCGCCGATCGTATAAGCGGCATATTTTCTGCCGGCAAAGGAACTCTCGTGGTCCGCATAGTGAGTGACCAGAGGAATCGTGACCAGGGAGAGCAGGTCATAGAACATGTATAATGTCGTCATGTTCGCAGAGAAAGCAACGCCCAGAGTGACCCCGTAGGTCATCACATAGAAGGCAAAAAAGCTGTTGCCCCTCCTGGTGTGGGACATGTATTCAAAGGCATACAGCATGACCAGGGGCCACATGAGGGAGACCATGACCGCAAAAAGCCTTGCAGGTTCATCCGCCCTCAGATCAATGGAGAATCCTCTGGTAAAGCTGTACAGGGTCGCACTGACAATGCCCACCTTCCACAGACAGATCCAGGTCAGGATACTGGTGATGCAGACCACCGCCATCGCATAGGCATCCCTGACCTTTCTGTTCTTAAAGCCCAGCGGAATGATCAGATAGCCGCCTATGATCGGCACCAGAATGGGAATGATCAAAATCAATGAACTCAAAACGCTATCCCTCCTACCACTCGGACACCGAAAAGTCCGGCCAGAAGTGCAACGATACACAGAGCGATCATAGCTCCGTTTACAAGGAAGCCGGGTTCGGCAAACCCTTTTTCACTTTCAAAATCATTCCCGGGGAAGAAAGCATCCACAACGATCGGGAAAAGATATCCTGCTGTCAGAAAGGCCGATACCAAGAGGATTGCGGGACCCAGGATGGCGAAGATACCCGGTGCCCCGGAAAGAGCAGCCGCCGCGATCTTCCACTTACTGACAAAGCCGCCCATGGGAGGAATACCCACAAGAGACAGGGCTGCAAACATAAAACACCACATGGTAACAGGCAGCGCCCTGCCGATTCCCTTAAGTTCCCCGACATGGTGAGCTCCGAGCACGATGATAAATACACCTGCCGCCAGGAAGAGACAGCCTTTGGAACTCATATGGCTGATCACCTGCAAAAGACCTCCCCGCAGGCCCTCCTCGCTGAGAAGAGAGAGGGAAAACAGGACATAGGAGATCTGGCTGACCGATGAATAAGCCAGGCGCTTTTTAATGACCTTCTCCTTGAAAGCCATAGTGGAACCCATCAGGATGGTCAGGAGCGCCAGACACATCCATACAGTCTGTACCCAGGTGCCTCTCAGAAAGTCGGCGCCGACGCAGAAGTAGACAAGACGGATGATGGCCACGACACCGGCCTTTGTGATGATACCGGAGAGCAGGGCCGATGCGGGTGCAGGCGCGATCGGATGGGCGGTCGGAAGCCAGCCGTGCATGGGATACATACCGGCTTTGGTGCCGAAGCCAATGATACCGACCAGGATTATGATCAGGGCCAACTGCTCATGTCCGGCTATCTTTGCGCTGTCCAGAAAGCCCCCGTAGCGGAAAGAAACCGTTCCCGCGGCACAGGTATAGACATAAAAGACAGCCAGAAGACCCATCAGAGCGCCGGCAATGGAGTAGAACATGTATTTCAATCCGGCCGTGACAGACTCTTTGCTCATCTCATGCATGACCATGGGAACTGTGGAAAGGGTTGCCAGTTCGAAAGCAAAATACAGGGTCACCATATCCGCGGACATGCACACTGCCATCATAGCCCCCAGAGCTATGAAAAAGAATGTGAAAAACATGGGGGTCCGTTTCTCGTGCTCCATATAGGTGAAGGAGTAAAAACACACGGCAGTGAAAAGGATCAGGACAGCCGCCAGGGCAAATCTTCCCAGATCATCCAGTGCGAAGGAGAGCACAGCCTTCTCCGAAAAATGCAATATCTCCACCCGCTCAGCCCGTATCATGGCCAGGATCCCAAGGAGATCTGTCAGTATCATGATCAGGCCGCATACTAAGCGGTGGTTCTTTTTATCCCGCAGCGGGACAATGCCGCTGAGGATACCGGTGATCACCGGATAAAGAAAAGCGATCAGCTGTATCATTTCATTCTCCCTATGTTTCTCTTATCCAAACATTTTCAGTCCCTGGGTGATCAGATTGATCGCGACCCAGGAAAAGAGTCCCAGGAAAAGATTGAGCCCGCCCAGGACCACCATCGGAATATTGTATAAGGGCCGGTGGTGCTGTCTGATATTTGCCTTGCTCACAGTTCCGCGCGGATCCGAGTAGATCCTGATCAGGGTCCTCATAAAATACACAGCATTCAGCAGGGAACTGGCTGCCAGTGCCAGCATGACCGCGACCAGCTTGACATGACTTCCGCTCTCAACACCTGCCAAGGCAAACTGAAGTTTCGAGGTAAAGCCTGCAAACAGGGGGATACCGATCATGGACAGGGAGCCGACCAGAAAGGCCAGGCCTGCATCCCGGTTTCTCAGTGCGCTCGCCTCCAGTTTTTTAAATAAGAGACTGTTGTCCGAGACTTCCGCGAGGCGGGGGGTTGTCAGAAAAAGCATGGACTTGGTCACCGCATGCGCCATGATATGGAAAATCGCCGCCGTGTAGCCCGCGATTCCGCCAATGCCCATTCCCATAAAGATGTATCCTACCTGGGCAGCTGAGGAAAATGCCACCATTCTGTTGATATTGTCGGCATGCATTGCCTGCAGGGAGCCGACGATCATTCCAGCGATACCCAGCACCAGAAGGATTTCCCTGATCGGCATCCTTTCAAAGACATCCAGACCGATCGCCCTGTAGTAGATCTTGATCAAAAGCAGGATATAGGCTTTGGATACCAGGGAGGAGAGAATACTTGCCGATGTAGGCGTTGACCAGCTGTAGGAATCCGGCATCCAGAAATGGAAGGGGAAAAGACCGGACTTGATGGAAAGTCCGATTGTCAGGACTCCGGTACTGAGCGTCAATACCATAAACATTTCGGGATCCTGCGCCATCTCTGCGATGGTTTCCTGCATGGGAACCATCAGAAGATGACCGGTCAGATCATAGAGCAGGACCACGCCCAGCAAAAAGAGACCGGATCCCAGAAGGTTCAGGATCATATATCGCACAGCTGCCAGCGTTGTGCGTCCGATCTCACGAACGATCAGAGAGCCGCAGCTTGTGAGAGTAAGGATCTCCAGAAATACATAGCCCGAGAAAAGGTCATTGGTCCAGAGAATGGCCATCAGGGACGCCGTCATCAGATTGAGGATGGCGTAGTAGAGGTTGACCTTGCTCTCGTCCATATCCGTGTCGATATAGCGGTAGCCTGCCAGAACAGAGACGATCATGATGACCATAAAGAGCACTGCCAGCAGAGCTTCCAGAATGCCCGCCCTGAGCTCATTGCCCCAGGGTGCCGGAAATTCGCCCATGGGATAGGTAACTGCCATCCCTGTGGTCACGGTATACCACAGGATCGCACTGCAGACGATCAGCAGAAACACTTCATAAAAAATCGTATAATACCTGGCTGTTCTCCCTTTCAGCACAAAGCACAGTGAGCCGGAAAACAGACTCAGGATAACGGTTATCATTGGAAAATTTCTGATAATATCCAATTATCTGTCCTCCATACTGTGCACTGAAAGAATGTAGATCTCATCCAGGTTCAAAGTGTGATACCGTTTATAGAGTCTGACCGTCAGGGACAGCATAATGGCTGTGACGGACACAGACACAACGATGCCCGTCAGGACCAGGCCTGCCGGCACCGGGTTGATATATCTGGCAGGATCTGTCACCCCGTCCACAATGATCGGCGGCTTTCTTCCTTCGATATAACCCATGGATGCCAGGAACAGAAACACACCCGTGTCCATGATGTTCATCCCGATCAGCTTCTTGATCAGGTTCTGATGGAAAAGCAGCATGGTGAAGCCGATTCCGAACAGAATAATAGCTGCCGCCTCTTCATAATTGATCAACAGATTCTCAAACACCGCCGACACTTCCTCTCTTGAATAAGCTGTAAAAACCGAACATGGTACAGGCAACGACCAGACCGACTGCAATATTGAGGGGCAGAATGAGACCGCCGCTCAGGATCGCCCCCGGGATTCCCTTGGGAATGTGGTTATGGAGATGATTGGCGCCCATAAAGAACACGTATCCCTTTGCGAAGCTGTAGAATGCAAGCGAAACGAATGAAACGGCCATGGACACTCTGGCTGTGAAAAAGCTGTCCACCAGTTCAAACCCGAAGGCTGATTCAAAGATGATCAGACCGGCGCCCAGCACCGCGCCTCCCGAGAATCCGCCGCCGGGTCCGTTCTGTCCGTTCAGCAGTATATAGATACCGAAAACGAAGATACAGGGGACGATCAGGACTCCCACCTTGCGCATGACGGTATCCTTTGATACGTCAAAATAGGCGTCCTGCTCGATCTGGTAATAGTCATCGAACTGGGAATCCATGTTCTTTTTGTCCTTTTTCAAAAGGATCATGACGCAGAGAAGCGCCGCAAACAGTACATGTGATTCTCCGAGTGTATCGAAGGCCCTGTAATCCAGGATCATACCTGCCACAATGTTGACGGCACCGGTCTCTTCCAGTCCCTGTTCAATATAGCGGTCGGACACCTCCACCGCCCTGGGGTTCTCTTCACCATACCTGGGAAGGAGATTGACCGTAAAGAGCAGAACGCCGATCAGGGCGATGCAGCTGACAATGGCGACCCCTGTGTAAAACTGATAAAAGCCCTTTCGCTCGGCGCTGATGACCGCCTGTGACAGGCCGCTGGAAGTCATCTCTTCATGTGCTGCCCGGCGGTCCCTCTTTACCTGTTCATGATTTTCATCCGGCTCGAGACTCCCTTCCATGATGTCTGCCATCACATCATAGTCGCCGTCGAGCCACCTGAAGAATTTATTTTTCCATTCTCTCAGCTTCATGCCCGATTGCCTCCCTGTTTTCTCTGTCCTGTTGTCCCGAGTGGATCATCCCGGTCGTTTCATCCAGGTTCTCACCCGCGTCCTCGATACGGATTTTCTTTAAGGTCATCAGGAACAAGGTACCGCTGATTCCCGCGCCTACAGCCGCTTCCGTGATGGTCAGGTCCGGCGACTCGAGCAGGATCCAGACTACGCACATGATCAGGCTGTATGCCATAAAGATGATCACGCCCTGCAGCAGGTTCTTGTTCAGGTTGACCGCCACGGCACAGATGATCAGCAGGATAAGAAGCACTATTCTGAATAATTCAATCAGAGTCATTTGCCTTCCTCCGTTTTCTCCGCCAGGCCTTCCCTCCTGACATGGTCGTACAGATGCGGGTTGGTAAAATATTCAACCTGAATCAGAATGTGTGAAGACACGGGGGAGGTAAACCACATGAAGATAATGATGAAGCAGAGCTTGAGCTCTCCCATATGGAAGCCGTCTCCCAGGATAATGGAGAGGGCGATCAGAAATAGTCCCAGCGTATCCCCGACGCCTCCTGCATGTACGCGGTTCATGATAAAGCCGAAACGGTTGGCGCCCAGTACAGCGGCTGTAAAGCAGACCATGGCTGTGATCAGGCAGAGAGCACAAAGTCCAAATCGAATCCATGCAAAGATCATTCTTCCGCTCCCTCCTTTCCGGCTTCTGCCGCAGCTTCTGCAACAGTGCTGACCGCAGGAGCCTTTTTGGATGCAAATTTACTCCGCGTGGGATTTTCAGGTATATAGGTCGCACTCAGGATCAGCACCGTGATGAAGCTGATCAGCGCATAGAGCAGGGCCACATCGAACAGATAGCTCTCGTTCAGAAAATAGGCCAGAATACAGGTACATGCGATGACCATAGTGCAGATCATATTGATGGACAGGATTCTGTCTGTCACCCTGGGTCCTATGATGGCGCGAAACAAAGTGATCAGCAGCAGAATGCTGAACCAGATCAGAGCTCCCAGAAACAGGATCCGGTATGCGTTTTCAATACTCATTTTTTCTCTTTCTCCCCGATATCTTCTATTCGCATACAGTCGCATACAGTCGCATACAGCCGCATACAGCCGCATACAGCCTTTCAGAACACGCCGCACATACAGCGGTTCTCTGTAATGCCGGTTTTGCAAGAGCGCTTCACTTTATTTTCCTGAGAAGCTTCACAAAAGAGGACTCATCGATTCCGTCCCCGAATTCACGCCGCAGGCAGTGGACCACGAAATGGTCGCCCTCCTGAAACAGAGTGATCGTTCCGGGTGTCAGGGTGATGGAATTTGCCAGGAGTACATTCTGAAGCTGCGTATCAAATCCGGAATGAAATTCGATGATCACCGGATCGGGCGGATCCGCCCTGTAGACCATGCCGCACATCTTAAAGGCCGAAACAATGATTTCCCAGATCAGATTGAAAATATACATCAAAAAAACCGGAAGATTTCGGAGTACACGTATTTCAACTGAAGTCGAATACCCGATTACCCGGTTTGCAAAAAAAGTGACTGCAGTCGCAATCACCACTCCAAAGATCACCAGCTCAAGTGTGACCCTTCCGTTCAAAACAATCCAAAGCGCAAAAAGAAACAGCCACATGGTCCTCTCCCCTACAGCGTTACCGCAATTGTCCGGAGCATTTCTCCCAGACAAGACTGTTGTGAATAATGCATAGTTTATTTTCCCATGTCGGTGCATTAATGTCAAGAAATGCATAAAAACGACTCACGCAAAACCTTAAATGTATTCACTTTTGACCAAAAAACAGCCGTCCCCCTGACCGGCCCGTGTCCGCTGTCAGGCGGAAAACACATTGCGCCGGCCATGTAAAGGAGGGGAGAGGCGGCAATATGAACTGCTATGCAGTTCATATGCCGCTCTCTCCCCTCCTTGAATTTGAAGTGCTTCACAGCAGGTCATCACTGTGGGCTATTTCATAGGGATCGACTTTCAGATAGCACTCCGCGTACCTGACAGATTCCCGGCTGAAGAGCTGATCCCCCCTGTATCTGTTCAGCGAAGTAATGCGGTCCCTCTGTGTGATCTGGTCTTCATGGAATCCGATCAGCCTGCCTTTTTCATCTATGCAGTCCGTGATATCGACAAAGTGCGTGGGCTGGCGGAAAGGGGCAAATATTTCGTAAATGTAGCAGGCGGGAGCCACCTTTTGTTTTTTCATCGCAATACAGCACATTTCACATGCTGCCCTGTGATCCGGATGAGGGCTCTCATTCCATGGAAGGAACACCTTTGTGTAAGGTGAGAAATCAATCTGCTCTGCCGCCTCGTAGTGCCCGGGCAGAGTGGTGTCTTCATATCCCAGCCATACTGCCTTCCGCGGCTTCACATAATCCATTTCGGCATCGAACTGCCGCCTTCGGATCAGGGCTTCTTCCTCGATGCTTTTTTGGGAATTCCCGTGGCTTCCGTCGCTGAGCACATACACATCGGTCCGCTCCGGCATCAAATGTAAAGCGGCAAAAGCGCCCAGACATTCATCATCCGGATGCGGTGCGATGACAGCAATCACATCGTCCTTGTCAAATATTAGTTCTTCTATCATGGAAGGTCCTCTCTAAAGTGTTACGTCAGCCAGCATACGACTCTCCGTCGGACACTCCGGCCCTGAGCGTCCTCTGTGTAACAGGCGTCCATTCCGGGCGGACTTCTATAAAGTGAAAATATTAACCGTTCAAGGAAGTAAGAATCGCTTTAAAGCATGTCTTGATATTTTCCATATTACCGATGCCATAGTAATCTATCTTATAGGAATCTCCGTATTTCGATGTAATAACAGCAGTATATCCGGCATATGTAACTTTTTCTATTGTTTTGAGTCCATACGCGCATCTGAATGACTGAAATCCGGATTGCGACGCTATTGTGTTCAGGGCTTCATCATCAAAAGAGATCATATATTCAGACTGCTCCAATAATGAGCACTCTTCTTTAAAATCCGCTTTCTGTGCTTTTATGTATTCTTTGTCAGACATAAGCGTAAAGCTGTCATTTTGTATAATTGTTTCAGGATCATCCTTCAAATCAATATAGTAGAAAGACCACATTTTATCACCTGATACGTATAACTTTGTGTTCCAGTAAGAATACCTGTCCCCGGCTGTTTTTTCGGAATCAAGTTCATCTTCTATAAGAGAAGCAGATTTGCCATTCCAGAAAACACTATGTCCATCAAAAGGCGAATCAGCCTCCATACTTTTCTGAAAATCGTCAAAAGTTTCAGCAGTTACCATCTTAGTTCCTCCTAAAGAAAATAAACCTGTTAACAAAAATATCAAAAATCGTCTTATCATAAAAGCCTCTCCTATACTGCAGATGAAACAAGCTCATCGTAAGCTTTCATCATGTTTGGAAACTTGTCACACATAAATTCGTATTCTTTTGTATCGCCCCTCAAATCCGCGGCAAAGCACTGTGCAAATGCCTCATTGGGTATCCTGGATGGATCATCTGTCCAGTAATTAGGGTCGTTCCCGGTATGCCCATAAGTGATCCTATATTTTCCGTTTGAGATAGAATCGATCATATCTGAAACACCATTCAAACAATCATGGTTCAATCCGCCAAGAGTACTGTTCAGTTCATCCCTTGTACTGCTTTCTACATATCTCGTTATATCCGCTTCAGATGCATTGGGATTTGAGGAAAGATACTCGTTCCTGTATTTGTTCTCTATATCAGATATATAAGAAGAGACATCGCTCTGCATCGCATCATTAAATTTTTGAAAACCTTTAGAATAGGTTCCGGAACTGTTTATGAACCCTGCTTCCGTTACAATCATATGAGCATACTCGTGATAAAAAACATTTGCATATCCACGAGGATCTGTAAGCTCATTGGAAGCGTTGATATACATAGCCCTGTCAATCGAGCTGTAATACGACGTTCCCTCATATTTGAAATCATTCACCTTTAGTTTTTCAAGATACTTTTCAAATAATTTTTTTGAGTCAGTGTTTCCATGAGAATAATAGCGATCTGCTATTGCTGTAACAAGGAGGGGATTTTCCAAAAATCCCTTAAATGTTTCATCATCGATCGTCCCGTGCAGTTTTAGGATGAAAAGCAATGTCTCTGCCGATGCACAACTGATTATGCTGATAACAGCAGTTGGTGGCAAATTTCCAGGCAGGATCTTCAAAAGCCGGCGCAGCAGCGACATAAATCCATCGATAGATGACGTATCCGCGTTTGATTGATCTGACGAATTGGTCTTATTGTTTGATGATAAAAATGAATCTCCTGCAATTTTCTTTTCCGTTTTTTCATAAAGGGATAGGACAGAGATCAATGTTTTCTGAAGATTTTGCATAGAAGAAGCGTTTCTTTCTGTCGCATCAGACAAGGAACTGAGAAAAACCTTTACTTGCCGCATCCCTTCCATATCTATATTCAGATTTGACGCAAGCTGTTGTATTTCCCCTGCTTCGTTCAATAATTCACGGTATATTCCCGATAAAGACTCAATCTGATTGTTTATTTTCAGTGTATCAACATAAAAATATGCCATTGTTTCTACCTCATGTATTTATAGTACATTTATAGGATTCACAATATAAGCATATCATAAAAATAAAATCTGATATAAAAGAATGACAGGCGGAATTATTTCCTGACAAAATGCATGTAAAAGGTTTCTATAAAACAGTACGCTTTGTGGGATATACGGATTGTGACCGGAGGCAAGCCTCGAATTACAGGCGGGTCTGTACTGCAGCAATTTGTTCTCTACAGCTGCGGGGGATTTTGATGTATACTTTTATGAGTATTTCGCGTAAAAAATCAGGAGAACGTTATGGCATATTCAGCGATCGAGAAGATGAGGAAGAAGAACGAGCAGATCTATGGCAAGGGTGTCGGCCCGAAGCTGAAGACCTACAGTGAGATGGCAAACGAAGAAAAAAGCTTTGTCAAAAACATTGAACAGCTTGTCGATACCACCTGCGTTCCAGTCACTGTTGTATGTGACACAGCTCCGGTGAACCGGAAAAACAAGCAGATCTATCTCTCCCACAGCAGCTTCCTTCACATTCACGATTTTGCGGTGGCTTTGAATTTCCGCAGCGCCCTCGAAGAGAATGAAGATGAGAATGATGTGGAGAGGTCGATCATGGAGAAAGACTTTTCCGCTCTGTCATTGGAATACAAGTTGTCCCACATTAATCATGTCAAAGCTTTCAGCAGGTACCTGAATGAAATTCATTGCTTCTATACGGACCGGCAGGTAGATTTTGACATGCTGGAGGCTTTCACTCAAGAGCAGATCCAACGTATCGCACCATTAGAGTACGAGAGGTGGCTGCGGGAGCATCAGTCGATGGGATGGAGGATGGGCGATCTCTACGAACGTGTGCAGTTGCCGCGTGATGCCGATGAAATGTCGTATCGTGCAGCACTGCGCGAGCAGATGCGCTGCCACAAATTGGTTATGGACGGAGAACTGACGAAAGAGCAGATCATCTCGCACTATCAGGGGCATCTGTCGGAATATGAAACTCAAAATAACCGCCTTTCTTTCAACAATATGCTGAAACTGATGAGAAAGTTTGACGGTGTGCGCATTTATCAGTATGAGTCACATGATGTTTCCTGAAGGTGACCCGGAAATGGCTGTTTAAAAAATGACCTGGTGCTCACTGTCAGCGGCTGACGGACGAACTTCGCGATGAGGGATGCACTGCCCTTGTCGGTATTACACATATAGGTTACCTCTTGGATGATGAAACACTTATGGAGACCTTCGGGGCCAATGATTCCAATTCTGTCCAGGTGGCGCGTCATGACGCATCACGTCGCATTGAAAAACGAATGCCGGCCAAAGAGAAATATGCTCTTTGGCCGGCATAACAGTTTTATGTCATCCGAATGATCGGTCGGGATATGGGATGTGACTGTACGGCACGTGATTCCCAAGTATTTCCTGAACCGGGTACCGGTATTTAATGCTGTTTATTCCTTTAAAGTTATCATTTTGAGTCCGGAATCCAGTCCGACTGTGATCCCCTCTGCATTGCTGGTATATCCCTCGGGAAGGTTCAGAATTTCAACATTCAGGTTCTGAGCGTCCTCTGTGTAATAGGAAGCCATTCCGTCTTCACCTGTTGTGAGTATCTCGTCGACAGTATCGGAGAACAGATGGATCTGTATGTCAGGAAAAAGATTATTGTCTTTGTCCCTGACAAGAAAAGTGTAGGAGGCAATCTGTTTTCCCTTGTAATCGCCGCCCATTAATGCTGTGACGATCTTCTCGAACTCTTCCCCACTCTGGAATGCGCCCGTCCTGGCATAAGCAATATTGCCATTGCGGTCAACAATGTAGGTGGTGGGAAAGCCGCCGACTGTCAAAGAGTCGATCGATTCGTTTTTCATTCCGACCGGGAAAGTAAGCCCATGTTCCTCTTTGTATTTGATCATATCGTCCATGCTGTCCAGAGTAAGGTCTCCGGATACGGCAACAATTTCCATCTTATCTTTGTATTTTTCGTAGACAGCTTCCATCTCCGGGAATTCCTTTTCGCAGGGACCGCACCAGGAAGCGAAAATATTGAGGACGACGACCTCATGATCCTGAAGCAGCTCAGAGAGCTTTGCTTCCGAACCGTCTGTAAGCGGAAGCGCGAAATCCGGCGCCTTCTGCGCGAATGATGAAGACAGGTCAGGGGCTGCCATACTTTCGATCTTGCTTTGTATGAAAGCTCTGAGAGCGAAATATCCTGCAGCTCCCAGCACTACAAGCACGATCAGGATAATCAGGATCACTCTTCCGGCGCCGCCTTTTTTCTTGTTCTGTTCCATTTTTGAATACTCCTTTTCCGTTTATCTTATTTCGACAAATCATCTTCCTCCTTCCATTATATTTGGCATCACATACGATATCAACTCTCCGGTGAAATCGCTTTCTCTGTCTCTCTGTCTTGTTACTGCTCACGCCCTATCGAGGGCGTGAGCAGTAACTTGCGAAAATCGCATTCCAATGCGCTTGAGCGCGCGATTTTCGCCGTAAAACTCGGGTTTTCTCGCTAAAACCGCTCGAAAACACCTCGAGTT
>JBGUNJ010000044.1:0-25317 GCA_045117315.1 Lachnospiraceae bacterium
TTGGAGACAGCGGCGCAGATGGTCGCGAACATGCTGATGCGCTCCTCGCCCAGCGGGGCATTGATACAGTTGACCGCGATGCCGTTCCCGACCGCGAAGAGCAAGGCTGCCGCGAGCAGCTGCAGCGAGAGGGCTCCGGGCAGGTAGGATGCTCCGAATACCAGCTCCATGATATCCCCCGCGTAGAGGATCAGTCCGACGATCACCGGCACGATCAGGAGCAGGATCGATGCGCAGACATCCGTCAGAAGCCTGCGGAACTGTTCCTTCTCCCCCTTGGCGGCATGCATGGAAAGCCGGGGAATGGTCACTGTATAGATAGCTGTCATCAGCGTCTTCATACACTGATAGATCCGCATGGAAGAGCCGTATATACCGGTGTAATAGTCTCCGCAGAAGAGGCCAAGCATGGCCATATCGGCGTTGACATAGACCGTGATCGCCATGTTGTTGGCAAAAAAGACGCTCATGGGCCGGAAGTGTTTCCGAATACCCTCCGGGGCCGGCCTGATCGTCACATAGCGTCTGCAGTAGATCCAGTTGGCAATCGAAGCTGCGCCCGTCACCATGACTGTCAGAAAGGTAAAGAGCAGATAATCCTCCTGACGCCTCACCAGTATAAAGACAGATGCGGTATACAGAACCTGGATCAGGATCGTTCTGACCGCGATGAAATAATAATCCTCGTAGACGGCATTGACCCATTCGATGCCCATGGTGGTAAAGAGGATAAAGAGGCTCTGGACTCCGACGACCGCCACATAAGGCCTGAGTCCCGGCACCAGAAACATGATCAGGGCCAGCACGGCATAGGATACCGCGGTCATCAGTATATTGACCGCGAACACCTCGGAGGCAAAGCGGTCAAACCGTCTTCTGGAAAGGCTTCGCTTGGTCCCCTCGCGCACACCGTAGACAGAGACGCCAAGATCTGCCAGAAGGGCAAAAAATGTGACCAGTGAGAAGGCGAAATTCACCTTGCCCATGTTCTCTACCTGTAGGATGCGCGAACAGTAGGGCAGAGTGACCATGGGCAGAACGATCTGGCAGGCGACGCGGACCACATTGAGCACTGCGTTGCGCCCCACCGATTTTTTCCGGACACTTGCGGTCGGGGGATCCGGCTGTTCCGTCTTCCGCCCCTTCCCTTTGCGCCGGCCTTTGTCTGTGCCGTTCCTGCCCGGGGAATCTTTTTCCCGGAATTGGCTGTCCGGGAGGTTTTTATCTTTATTGTCTTTAATCAAAAATGATTCCTCCGGACTTTCCGCCTCCGGCATCGAGGCGGTCTGTATTGTCAACGGACTCCTGTGCTGTTCAAAATCTCTTTATAGTGCCAAAGTCTTTCCGGGCCGTCATAATCTCTTTATGGTGCCAATGGATTTCTGTGCAGTCAATATTTTTTTGCAGGCAGCCGTTTTTCTACCACACATTAAAATAGGCGCAGAGAATCTGGAAAAATGTCAGAAGATTCAGGTATGTGCCTGCCCAAATGAGCGAATGATCGGAAAAAAGGCTCCGCAGCCGGTCGCTTCGAAGGAGCAGCATGACCAGTGGCAGATAAGGCAGAAAATATCTTCCCTGCAGGCCTGTCACATAATCGGATCCCTTCTCTGTGAAGCCCAGCAGCATTGCGAGAAAAATCAGAACGGTCCCCGCAATGATCAGCAGGAGGATCCATATCCTCCTTCCCGCCGTCAGCGCAAATCCCGTATATTCCTCCCGATCCGAAGATCCTTTCCCGCCCTCATCCGCAGGCGCGGTTACAGGACGTCTCCCGCTTTTTTCTTCCTTTCGCAATATGCCCAGATAAGCCAGTATCAAAAAGGCAGCGACGAGCACCACTTTCTGGCACAGGTTTTTTCCGACCGCCTCTCCGATCATCCCGATCCCCCGCACACGCACAGTGTTGAGCATCACCCGGACCAGGCTCAGGGGCCGGTCCACAAAATCGGAGATGGAATACAGTGTTTTGGTCCCCGACACAAGGGACGCGGAATCGGAGGGGCGCAGGAGCATTCCGAAAACCCTTGAAAGGGATTTTGCCACAAACACACTGCAGAAGCCCGCCAGCAGAAGACAGGCGTTTTTGAACCCCCGCTTTCCGGAAAAAAGACCGTTACCGCTCTCAGCCTTTTTTCTTTGGACATGAGCCGCCGCTTTTTCCCTTTGGACATGAGCGGCCGCTTTTTTCCTTTGGACATTAGCCGCCGCTTTTTTCCTTTGGACATTAGCCGCCGCTTTTTCTACATCGTGTCGGGCTGCCGCTTTTTCTCTGCCCGGACGCTTTTTCCCTTCCGCCAATAAAGGGGCTGCCAGAGGCAGGAAGAGAACCAGACCTGTGATCGGAAGATAGGTTCCGGCTTTATTTGCCGCGACAAAACATCCTGAATAAAACAGAAGCAGGACGTCAGCCAGACAGACCTTCTTCGAATCAATTTTTTCCATCATGTCGAAGACACAGGCGATAAAGAAAAAGCTTCCTGCGATCAGCATTCCGTCATAGGAACAGGAAGCGGTCTCCTGCAGCGTCTTGGGAAAGAGGCCGATCACGGCAAGGCATGCTTTTCCGAAGGGCATCCGCCGCACTGCCGCGTGCATGACCAGAACGGAGGCGAGCAGATTCATCCACCTGGCCAGCATGACCATGGTGATCAGATTCCTGTCCGCCAGCCTGCCAAGTGTAAAGCCGATCGCGGCGGGAAGGTAGTTGAAAATCGTCACGTTTTCCAGGGCTGTCCTGGCATAGCCCGTCACGAGCTCCCGGCCGTCTGAGGCGTTTCCATCCCTGGTAAGACCGGGGATACTCCCGAAAAGTCCCTCCTCGACCTCGCGGTATCTGTCCGCGGTCAGCTGCATGGTATTTACCCTGGACGAATCGATATCAGCCGCTCTCTTATAGAGCTTTTCAGGCCCCGGCAGGTCCCGGATCCCCAGAATGTCATTTGAAATCATGTAGATCGTGTCGACATGTGTCCTCTCGTCAGGGACCGTAAAGGCAGGAGTCATGAAGCTGAACAGAAAGCCGGTCGAAAGGGCGGCCGCAAGATAGACCGCCTGGGCGGACGGCTTTTTCAACAGGCAGAAGGCGGACAGGGCGGCGAACACCACAAGGACAGCCATGCTCAGACGGAAAAAGAGTCCTTTCAGGAATCCGTTGTTCCGGTATCCTGCCAGAAGACAGATCTCGGCCTCCTCTTCATTGCCGTTGAGTAAAAACCTGCCGTTGGTCGCATCTGTCATCCTGACTCTCACGGAAAGGGGCTCGTCATTCGTCTGTCCCAGGTCCCACTGGTCCGTGAACCCGTCATCCTCCGCTCCCGGATCCGGCCGGTCCGTGAACTCGTCATCCTCCGCTCCCGGGTCCGGCCGGTCCGTGAACTCGTCATCTGCCGCTCCCGGGTCTGACCGGGCTGCAGGCTCGCCATCTGCCTGGTCCGCAGGCTGCAGGGCAAGCTCCAGAACCAGTGGCCGTCCCGCACTTTCCCTGACAGGTTCCTGCAGAGGCAGCCACTTTGCTTTTTCAGCCGCTTCAAGAAGGTCGGAATCTTTCTTATCGTGCCCCAGGTACTCATCCATATGGCGCAGGGAATGCAGGGGGCTCTCGCCCGATGCCAGAACCCTGTCTCCTCCCGCTTCCTCTTCCAGGACTTTCCAGGTCAGGACCGGGTCACCCGGCACCGTCTCCTGTCCGTTTGAAGAAGCGCCGGCTTCCCGGGATTCTGTTATCTTCAAAAAGACTCCGAATCCGCCCAGCATATTTTCTTCAGGGATGAACTGCTGGCGGATCACATCCCCTTCCCTCAGGGTGACCCTCTTCTTAGGGTTTTCCGCGGTGCACAGCACCCCGGCATTATATCTGCCCTCCGTGGTCCGGACCGCGCGAAAATAAGCAGTCCCCATGGAAAGCAGCAGGACCGCAAGCGCTGCCGCGGCAATCAGAACCCCGGCAGCCGGCCGGGAATTCCTTCCCCTTCTTCCGCTTCTGTTTCCGCCCCGGGAAGTTTTACCGTCGCGGGATCCTTTGGCGGCTTCCCGCTCCCGGTTCCAGTTCCGGACCAAAGAAGCTCCGGATCCGACCCGCCGCTGCCTTTTGCCGGCAGGAAACAGGGGTATTCCGCGGACATTGTGCAGCCACAAGGCCGCGAATCCGGTCAGCAGTTCCAGCGCAAAATAAAACAGGCTGAGGAAAGGACTGAAAACTTTCGTCCGATAATAAATCCGCGCGGCGACAGCCTTCCCCTCACGGTCAGTCTGCGTTCCGAAAAAGACACCGCTGCGCCTGAGTCCTTCCGAACGGATCCTCAGCTGCAGCCGCTCGCCTTTTTGGATGGCGCGCGTATCCTCTGTATCAAATGTAAAATATGAGATCGTCTCATCATACACGGAGGAGATCTGCCGGGTCATGGGAAGCTCTGCCATCGCTATGACCTGACCGGATTCACTGAGGACTTCAGCCTTCAGCTTCTCGCTTCCGAATCTCAGATTGTTCTGATTTTTATATTCCAGAAGGGCAGCTCCGCACAAAATCCCCTTTTCAGTGCTTTGGCTTTCTCCTTCCGCCTCAAAGCGGACCAGGATCTCCCCGCCGTCCTTCAACTCAAATCTGCCCTCTTCATCCTGACGGACACTGGTCCCGGCATCCAGGCCGCATTCCTGTATTTCCCAGGAAACAGACCCGCAGTGGAGCAGATTCCAGATCAGCAGAATAACGATGACGCAAAAATATCCCGCAAAAAAATATTCAGGTTTATTTACTTTCTTATTTTCAAAAAACCCCATTCATTTTCCTCTGCACATGATCCTCTGCCTGCCATGGATGCGGAAGCGCCATGACTGCCGAAAAAGATTTCTGTACATATAGACAGCCTCATGACTGCCGAAAAGCTTTCTGTACATAAAGGCAGCCTCATAACTGCCGAAAAGATTTCTGTACATAAAGGCAGCCTCATAACTGCCGAAAAGATTTCTGTACATATAGATAGATTACGGGGACGCCATGCTTGCCGGAACAAGTATCTTGAGCTTCTCATGGCAGTTCTTAAGATGAACTTCTTTATGAGCACCGGCATATTCCCCGTCCCGTGTCCATGCAATGATCTCATCACTTTTCAATGTGATCTCTGATGTCTGAAAACTGATGACCATCTGACTGTCAAAATCCGGATTTCCCAGTTTCATAAAGATTTCACTCAGTTCGAGCGGATTCCTGGGCATGCGGACCAGGGTCACTTCAAACAGACCATCCTGAAGATCTATCCCTTTCACCGCCAGATTGGGAAAGCCTCCGACGGTTTTCGAGTTGGTGACCATTCCATATGTAAACTCTCCGTCTACATCTATGATTTGCTCCTCACCGTCTTTTTCGGCGATTGCGTCCACATGCATTCGGTAAGCCCTGATCTTTCCGAGTTCAGTAGCCCCCTGAAGAATATAGGCAAAGTGTCCCAGCTGGTTTTTGAGTTCCTGGGGTGTCTCATAAGATGTCCCGGTGAAAAGCCCGAACGCCGCGACATAGGTGAAATAGTCTGTCCCGTTGAACAGGCCCAGGTCACAGCGGAATGTCTTTCCCTCAGCAATGATCTGGGCAGCCATTCTCATATCCGAAGGAATACCGAGGCTGGAGGCAAAATCATTGGTCGTACCCGCAGGAATATAGCCAATGGGCACAAACGGCTTGTTGGGATTTTCCATCATGCCTGACACAACTTCATCAAGCGTTCCGTCCCCTCCCGCACACGCAATATAGAGATAATCGTCCTGTCGCTCACGGGCAAGTCTCCGGGCGTCACCGCGGCCCTTCGTCGGATAGCAGACCACTTTAAATTCTGCCGCGCTCAGTGTCTCAATAATGTCGAGGAGATAGTTCCTGATCTGCGAGCGGCCGGCAACCGGATTAAAAATGAACAAAATTTTCTTCCATATCATCTTTGATTCTTCCCTGTCCTCCGTTTAATTGTTTAAAACAAGCACAGACTATGCCAGTCTTTGTGCATGCATATTAGCTTTTAATTATATCTTACCTGAAAATATTTCGCAACGTCACCGCCATGCCAGGGGCATGGCGGTATGACCGGGGGCACGGCGGTATGACCGCGGTATGGCCGTTGGCACGGCCAGGGCATGACAGGTCAGAGATGTCATGGACGGACCAAGCCATAATTTTTCCATTATTTTACCTGAATTTAACATTAATGCTTTTACCTGTACAAATAACCTGCTAATATGTTAGAATCCGAACTGATACAATGTTAATCATGTATTCGAAAGTAAAAGGAGGGATTATTTGAGTAACACAACTCATTCCAATCGCAAAACACCTGTCATGAGACGTCTTGCTGCTGTTCTTCTTGCGGCTGCCATCACTGTGACCGGTATCATTCCTGCCACCGCCGTACCTGCCGAAGCGGCCTCTACGACAACCTGGGGCGTTTTCATCGGCGTCACCCTTCACGGGAATGTATCCAGAGTCAAAAACTACAAATCAATTGTCATCGATGGACAGAACTATACCAAGGCCGAGATCACAAAGCTCAAATCAGGAGGCCGCAAGGTCTATTCATACCTGAGTATAGGATCGATCGCCACATACCGTTCCTACTACAAGCGCTTCAAGAAATATACTCTCGGCAA
The DNA here is from genome assembly GCA_045117315.1 of Lachnospiraceae bacterium. Taxonomy (GTDB): domain Bacteria; phylum Bacillota; class Clostridia; order Lachnospirales; family Lachnospiraceae; genus CAG-791. Next base: position 6,631 of record JBGUNJ010000044.1, read on the forward strand.
CTATGAGAACTGGCCCAGCGAAAAATGGATCGATACTTCCAAAGTCGCCTGGCAGGACTTTGTCGTCAAAACGCTCGCATCAAGCCTTAAGAAGAAGGGCATAGACGGACTGTGGGTCGACAACACCGATGTGTGGTACGAATTCAACCGCGCCCCCATCTTCAACGGACTGGTCTACATCCTCAGAAGATGTAAAGCAATGGGATTCAAAATCATCATCAACGGCGGTGATGTCTTTGTACAACACGTCATCAGAACGGGCAAACAGGCCTGCATCGATGGAGTCATGCAGGAAGAGGTCCTCACCAGGATCGTGAACTACAACAACAATGGTTTCGCGAAACAGCTCAATTCCGACCGAACATACTACGAAGCCTACCTGAGACTGGTCAAGAGAGCCAACAAGTCCGTAGCTCTCCTGGAGTATACCAAGAGTGCCGCCATGCGCAAGGCAATCTACAACTACTGTAAAAAGAGAGGGTACTCCTACTACATTTCCAATAATGTGGCACTAAGATAAGAGTTACAGCCTGCCTGCACCGGCAGTGTAAAAACAGAGTAGAAGCGGCCACGCCCCCTCTACCCTCCCGCGGGCTGCCGTTCGCCATCAGGCGAAAGATACCTTACGGCAGCCCTGCGATAAAAAGCAGCGCCCCGAACCGGACCACACACCACAGTGGTCCGTTCGGGGCGTTTTTTCAGATTTTAGTTTCTTTATTTTCTTTATCGCCGTTTTCTTCTTTGTCTCCTTCTCCGCTTGCTTCGAGGCGGAGCAGCCTGGCCAGGCTGAGCGTAACGCGGGCTGTCATTCCCCAGAGCATGGGGTCAGTGCCGGTGTAAAAGGGAACCGGATAAGACCTGCTCCTCCAATGATAGGATCGTCCCCCCGGAATCAGTTCAAAGGGGAAATCCTCCGGGATCCTGTTCTCCAGTTTCACCTGGTAAATATCAGGTTCCCGGGACAGGATCCAGTCGAGGGGCAGTGTGAAAACACTTTCCACCTCCTCCCCGGACCATGTGCCGTCATAGCCGTGAAGAACCGCGACAAAAGAATAGAAGGGTATCCCCCCCGGGCCGACCGTATTTTCCAGCTCGCCGACGATCTCGATCTGATCTCTCCGGACGCAGAGTTCCTCAGTCGTCTCGCGGATCGCGGCTTCCAAGGGGGTCTCCCCCGCCTCGATCCTGCCTCCCGGGAAGCAGACTTCACCCGGCTGGGTGTGAAGCTTTGAAGAGCGCACTTCATATAGAACATGATAGGAGCCGTCCCGGATCAGGACGGGAATGAGGACTGCCGAGCTTCCGCGCGGATGCAGGCGTTTCTTCCTCTCCTGAGCCCTGGCGATCCACTCCCTCAGACCACCGGCAGAGGAGTCCTCTCCGAAACGGGTAGAATATTCCTGACAGGCCGGACCGGCCTCTCCTTTATCCCCGAAACGGGAAAGTCTGTCCTTTTCATTCACACCGGCATCCTCCTTCCGCAATCTGGTCATAACGGCAGCCTGCAAAAAAACATCGCGCTTCAGACCTGTCTTTACTCTCTTTTCTCCAGGCACTCAGAAATGCCCGGGCATTCAGGAACGGCTGTGGGATCTGATTGTCCGGGCATTCAGGATTGTCTAGGCATTCAGGAAAGCAAAAGGATCTTCGTCCGCAAGGAAATGCATGAGCTGATAGGCGCACATGAGAGCTACTCTCTCTTCCCTGAGGATGCGGCGGATCTCGTCCCTGTCAGCCAGAATGATCTGAATCTCTTCTCCCTCCTCAAGATATTTGCGGCTGGGTTCTCCGGTGGCATATCCGTACACCATGCAGCAGGATTCATCAGTCAGGCCCGCCGTTGTGAAGCGGGGAGCTTCAAACATGGGACCGGCATTCACGGGAGTCAGCGTAAGCCCGGTCTCCTCGTGCATCTCGCGCACAGCGCACTCACGGAAGTCTTCACCCTTTTCCACCAGGCCGGCAGGAAATTCATAAATAAAATCTCCGAGAGGATATCTGTACTGCCTGATCAGGACAACACGGTCCTTCTTTTCTCCGTAGAGAGCGTACATGATCACTCCGTCGGGGTGGTTCTCTCCGCTCACCGCCTTGAGGTCTTCTTCCTTTTCGGCGCGGGAGGCCACAAAATAGCGGAAATCATGTCCCACCTTATTTTTCCCCTTGAATTCAAACATATTCAGGAACTTGTTCTGTGTCTGTCTGATAATCTCTTTAATCTCTGCCATTCTGGTTTTCTCCTGTAAACCTGTGCCGGTCATCTGCCGGCTTATTTATAAATTACAACAGGCATTTTGTCTTCACAATAGGAAAACAGTTTCTCAGCCGCCTCGGAAGGAAGATTGACGCAGCCGTGAGAACCATCTCCCTTGTAGATTTCTCCGCCGAATGCAGTGCGCCACCAGGCATCATGGAAGCCGCAGTCGTTGTAAAAAGGCATCCAGTATTTGACCTTGGTCTCGTACTCGTACTTGCCGTTCTTCTGCTGGATTCCCCTGAGTGTCGCGTCTTTCTTCATAAACATGATCCCGAAAACGCCGGTCGGCGTCTCATGTTTGGTGGTGGGATCTCCGGTGACACAGTCACTCTCAAGAACCATCTTTCCGTCGATATAGCACCACATGTGCTGGGCTGTGAGATCAACCTCCATGTAGGTTTTCCCAATCCCGTCGTTCTCGGTCTCGTCATTATAGGCGGAAATATAGTAGGAGGGTTTCCTGGTCTCCACTTTTCCTTCCGCAAGGTCTTTCACCAGCAGGTCATGCTCCACGATCTGATTGACCATATATCCGTAGTCGCCGCCTGTGACTGTGATCTTCCCGCGTTCTGTCGAATTGAACTCTCTGTCTATTCCGATTGTGTTGCAATTGTAGGCGAGCAGTTCCATAAACTTCCAGATTTTCTCATCCCAGACTTCATCATCTTTGACCAGTCTGCCTTTTTCATCCCGCACAAGCCAGTCCTTCATGACGTCTGAGTTCAGCTTGAGTTCGGTATGGTCAGGGAGAGTATAGGTGATGCTGGCCCCCACAAGGTCGTTGAGGTCTTTGCATCTTGCAGCCAGCTCCGCGTCGTCCGCTTTAAGCGCCGCCTCTTTATAAGCTCCCGCGATCTGTTCGGCGTCTATTTCCTGCTCGTACCGGGCCGCGGCATCTCCCGCTCCCGCCGCCAGCTGGACCAGATCGATCGTGTTTCCGGGATTATCGGGGACAATCTGGAATGAGCCGCCTTCAGTCTCGTTTCCGTCCATAAACTGAATATAAGCGTCCTCGGGTTTCTGCATATTCTCTTCCTGAAGCTCCGGGAGAGCAGCCAGGGCACTGGTCAGAAGATCAGGATCATAGTTTCCTCCCAGATCCAGAGTATATGAATAATCTTCAAAAAAGTACCTGGGCCACAGCGTCCGGTCCTGCCCGTAGATCATTGCCCCGATACTTCCGTCCGGCTTGTAGGCAAAACCTATATCCTGGGCAGTGAGTACTTCTGTCGAACCGCCGCGGAAACGGATATCCAGGGTATACTTATCCGCCGCGTCCGCAAATCTTTTCTCCGCTTCTTCTTCAGTGAGACCGCTGCAGTCATATCCATTGATCGTGGACCCGGGCATAAAGTGGGTCTCACAATACTTATAGCCGCCATAATAGACTCCGCCGAGCAGCAGAAGGATGAAAAGAAACGAAATCCAGAATGCCAGGGCTTTCCTGTGCGATTTTTTCTTCTTTTTCTCTTCCTTTTGTTCTTCCTCGTCCGACTGCCCGGCTGTCGGGACATACGTGACAGCAGTGCCGGCGGCTGCAGAACTTCCCTTCGCCCCGGCTTCAGCCGGCGAAGTCCCCGCCGCGGCAAAAGCCGGAACTGTGCCGGTACCTGCAGCGGTTCCCTCCGCCCCGGTTTCAGCCGGCCAAGTCCCCGCTTCAGTTTCAGCCTCAGTTGGTCCGGCTGCAGCAGAGATCCGGGCTGCTCCGGCAGCGGCTGCTGCCAGGGCGTCGGCAGCGGCAGTTTCTGAGGCTGCGCCCGAAGCATCTTTTGAGACTGTGCCCGAAGCATCTTTTGAGACTGCGCCAGAAGCATCTTTCGAGGCTGCGTCAGAAGCATCTTTTGAGGCTGCGCCAGAAGCATCTTTTGAGACTGTGCCCGAAGCATCTTTTGAGACTGCGCCAGAAGCATCTTTTGAGGCATCGGTCACGACAGCTTCCGAAAGAGTGCCCTGAACTCCGGCAGGAGCCTCACCCTTTCGGGCATCGATAGCGCCTGACGCACCTTTCCCCGTTCCCGCAGGGACTGAACCCTGCTTCGCTGCTTTCTGAGTCCCGCTCCCTGAAGACAGTCTTCCCTGGACATCCTTACGGCCTGAGGCAGCCTGTGGATCCAGACTTCCCTGGACAGTTTTCTGCTGTTCGGAATACTGCGGGTTCAGGCTTCCCTGCTTCCTTGTTTCTGTAGTTGAGCCCTGAGGATCCAGACTTCCCTGATACGCTTTTTCAGCTGAGGGATCCTGAGGATCCAGGCTTCCCTGATATGCTCTTTCAGCCGAGGGATCCTGAGGGTCCAGACTTCCCTGGACAACTCCCTGATCCCCGGATTGTCCGCTTCCCGCCTCAGTTTCATTCGAACCCTGGACGTCAGGACCGGTGTTCTCCCTGATCTTGTCTTCCGGATCGGAGTGGTCCCGGTTCGGGCCGGTCTTTCCTGATATGTTATGATCCATACTTGTGGCTATGACCTCCTGTTCACAAACATGTATGATTAAAGCTGTGCGCCGCTTTGCGCGCTGCGCTCTTCAGCAGGCTTTTTCAACAGCTTATCTTCAATGATAATGCTCAGACGATTATACATCATTCATTTCAACAAATACAGTAAACATCCGTGAAAAAAAGGTGAAAATACCTGTCAGAAAAATCGTTATCTGTCCACACCCTCTCGAAATCCCGACAGAAACAATAAGTCTGTACCATAACAAATGCCTGTCTGACTGTCGATCACGTCTTTCAGTCCGGAGGTTCGGGGCGCGGGACGGTCTGTCCTCTCCGATTGACTCAGCATGGGTAAGACAGCCGCTCTGTCAGCTGAAGGAATCCTCCGTCCCGGTCAATCTGTGTGCTATGTCAAAAAAGTCTGAATATTGTCCCGCCTGTCCACATGAGGTACTCCGCCGGCTCCTGTAAGGTCATCAATTTCCCGAAATGACATTTTATCGGATTTTCTTCATGACAGTGCACGCGAATACCTGTATTTTTTTTGCAGGGTTAAAGGATCCCGGCCACTGTCAGCACTGCTGCAGGATACAGGCAGTCTCCCCTTCGATCATGTCTCCCTTCACGAACTGTGTCTGCCGCGAACATCCTCCGGGCACTCTGATCTCGTGGATGATCATATCAACCGCTTCTTTCGCGATCCTGTCCGGCGGCATTGACCAGGACGTAACCCTCCTGCCGGATATGGTCCCGCAGCCTCTGAAACTCAGGGCTGCCACTGAGATATCCTCTGGAATCCTGAGTTTCCTCTGCAAAATCGCTTTGATTCCTCCCTGCATAACGGTGTCGTCACTGAACAGGATACAGGTGGGAGGAAGCCACTTGTCTTCACCGAGCAGTTCCAATGTCTTCTCCGCCGCTTCCTCCTCACCTTCCGCCTTGAGAAAGCAGAAAAAACCGGGAGGAATATTCTGTCCCGCTTCACTTGTGATCAGACGTATTTCCTTCTCAAGGTCATTCTGATACATAGAGTCTTTCCCCGACAAAAAGGCGATTCTTCGATGCCCCAGGCTGTAAATATAGTCAAAGAGGCTTCGGATTCCCTCTTCATAGGCGGGTCTGACACAGCGGCAGAGTGCAAAACCGCAGTCTACCGCGACCACGGGTATCTCTCCGAAAACCAGTTCCCGCAGACTCTTCTGTTCCGGGCTGAGGCAGAATGCCTCCTCCTGTATATTGCTGAAAAGCAGGATCCCTTCCAGCCCCAGAAGCCTTGCCCTGGACAGATAACCGGGCCTTTCAGCAGCTCCTTTTTCTTTCTCCACCGGATTGAGGATCAGAATATCATATCCCCATTTTATGAGATATTCCCTGATTTCGATGATGATCTCATTGTGAAAAACAGTGAGTTCTTTTTCTGTAAAAAGGATGCCGATCAGATATGTGTGCTCTCTCTTTCTCTTATCGCTGTTCTTAACATATCCCATTTTCACCGCCATATCTTTGATCCGCCGCTTTGTTTCCGCACTGATATCAGCGTGATCGTTCAGCGCTCTGCTGACAGCTGCGACAGACACCCCGCAGGCAACTGAAATGTCCTTCTGTGTAACCATCCTTTAACACCTCCTTTTTTTAAGCCCTGTCCGCCAGTCCCGGACCGCGTGCGCATGGCTGCAGCGTTTTTGCTCCGCAAAGTCCATAGTCCTTGTAATGGCTTCATCTTCTTTGCTCCGCAAAGTCCACAGCCTTTGTAAGGGCTGCTGCTTTTTGCACTGAATAATCCTCAGCCCTTGCAAGGGCAGCAGATTCCATGCCGCACAGGCGGGTATACCGGCGGACTGTTTCCCCTGATCTTTTTCTCTGATCTTTTTCTCTGAGCAGCTTCTCCGGCAGGCCGGAAATGAGCCGCTGTCTATGAATAAGCGTATCAGAGCAATTTTCCTGCTGTAAATATCCTGCCGCCGGAAACCAAAGACCGGGGAATTATCAAACTGGAAGATCCCGGCCTTTTTTCTGCCCATCCGCCCCCACCCTCCCTTTTAAGTGCCTGCAAAAATGTCAAAAAAGCCCAACTCAAAAAATCCGCCTGTCTCATCAATGCAGTAACCTGCCCCGTCAGTCAGAACGAAGCGGACAAAGAAAACCGGTAATCAGCCCGTTTTTTATTCAGGGGGGCTGCAATAATGATGCTTCCCCGCTTTCTTTTTAATCATTACCAAAACCAGAAAAATCACAGCTGTGGCCGCCGCCAGGACCAGAGCGGGAGAAATCAGCCCGAACAGGTGGATCGCGGGATTAGTGCTGACCAGGAAGCGGCGTCTGTGATCCGGGATATGCTTACTGACACCGCCGTCCTCATATATTCCCTCTGACCGATAATCAGTGCTGATATTCCCGGCCCGGTCAGTAGTCACGATCTCCAGATACTGCCAGCTGTTCCCTTCCTGCAAATGGACAGGGATCACGATTCCTTCTTCCCCTTCAAAAGCCGACAGATCCCTGTGTGTCTCGTCCTCCTCTTCCCCGGGAGCAAGAAAGCTGTAATAGAGAATCCTGTCAAAATCCGCTCCCTTTTGGTCCGGTCTGCCGGTATGCGGTTGGCTTTGAAAGCGGAGCTCCACACCGGCCACCCCCGACTGCCCGTCTTCCGGGCGGACTGCGAAATCCAGCGACTCCGCCCGGAATCTCTCATCAGAGGAACGGATCCCCGTGATCCGGTTGGTCGGCGAAGTCTTATCCACACTGAAAGCGATTGGAAAGGCTTCCACAGAAAGCCTTCCTGTATCAGGGTCTTCACTCATCACCTGACCTGTTGAATTCTCGTTCCCTGCCCTGTCCCGGCTGCTGATCACAAAGCTGTAACTGCCCTCCCGGGCAAACACACGGCTGAATATTTCATACCTGTAGCGGAAGTCCCCCTCCTTCTCTTTCTCGATGATTCTCTTAAAATCCTCTCCTTCCTTAAGCTTCCGGGACAAACCGTCTTTGACCATGAGAATCTCATACTCCCGGATGCCGACAGGATTTATCTCCCGTATTGAGACCGGATCATCTGTCCTCCTGTTAAAATATCTGTGTATGTATGCCCTGGTTGGGCTGTTCCGCAGATCCGCTTCTCCCCTTCCGGCATCTCCCTCCTCATAGGAAGATCCGAACCGGTTCAGGCTGAAGCGGAAATTCACCTCCCGGCTTCTGTTCCCGGCCAGATCCGCCGCGCAGGCGCGCACATAGTAGACACCGTCAGCTTCCTTCCTGATTTCAAATTCCGGCATGCAGAGATCAAAAAAACTGTTTTCCTTCTCATTCTCCGCCTGTCCCCTGATTTTCTCCCCTCTTCCGGCTGCCCGGGCCTCAAAAAAGGACTGGTCCCTGTCCCAATATGTGTCCTCAACCCTGACAAAAGGCCTGAAGTCACCTGTCGTATATATCAGATCATCCACAGGAGCCCGCTCTGTCAGAAACGGCTCCCGGCTCAAGGAACTGCTGCTGTCCGCATCCTCCATATCCCGGAGCAGGCTGCCCGAAGGCTGCTCTGTCTCCCCGCCTTCCTCCCGGCGGCCGTCTTCCGGAGCGGTATTTTCCTCCCGGTGACCGTCTTCCAAAGTGAGTTTTTCCTCCCGGCGGCCGTCTTCCGGAGCGGTGTTTTCCTCCCCGCGGCCGTCTTCCGGAGTGAGCACAAAAGGACCGCTCTGATCAAAGAGCAGCCTTGGAGGTGTCCGGTCCACGACGAACTCGCTGCAGACGGCCTCCTCAGCCGTATTGCCCGCCGGATCGGTATAATTGACCCTGATCGAATAATATCCGTCCTCTTCATACCGGATCAGTGCCTTATGGGTCTCCCCCGCTTTTTCCCCTGTCGGGTGAAAAGACGGTCTGTTCGGCTTTGCAGGCTGCGGGTCATGGCCTCTGGCACCCGCAGTCAGTTCCATCCTGACATCCTCCTGTCTGAAATTTTTCTCCAGTATGGTGATTTCCGCCTCCTGAGGGCTGTTATAATATTTTCCGTTTCGGACCCGGCTGTTTTTCAACAAAATACTGATCGCGGGAGGGGTCCTGTCGATGGTGAATTCATGCGGAGAAGGACCGTTCCAGCTAATATCCCTGATGGGGTTTCCCAGGGCATCCGTTCCGTCTATATCCAATGTGTAATCGCCGTCCCTCTCAAAAGCCAGGCTTTTAACCCACCTGTCTTCATTCCCTTTCTCCCCCTTTCCGTCTTCTGTCCTGTCCGTATGGGGCGCTGCAAAGTCGTCCGGGATGTCAATGTTGGTCCGGATATGGATTTTCCCGCTGTCCACATTCCGATCAATCACGGCGATTTCCACCGTCCGGCTGCCGGCAAAAAACCGTTCATTCCGGGGCTGCGCGCTGTCCCTGTAATTGACTTCCACCCGGGGGCCGACTGTATCGATCCCCAGCCGGACGAGACCTCCGTCTCTGGAGACCGAGGATTTGTTTCCGCTGTTATCCACAGCCTCAACCCGGACTGTAATGTCGTTGGACTGGGCGAAATCCCCAGTGGGGATGTGGATCACCGCATCGGAAATCCCATAGACCATGGAGCCCGCGGCGTCCGTACCCCTGCTCCCGCTTTCCTGGGAAAGCCCGCTTTTCCACACAAAGGGGATTTTTTCAGCCTTCACTTTGTCCGTGATATCAATATCTCCCGCTGTCACTTTCATTGTCACTTCGCGAAGACCTGAGCTTCGAGCCGGTCCACCCGGGTCAGTGACGGAAACAAGCAGGTCCAGGGCGGAGCCATCCGGTCTGTAAATATACCTCTCCCCGTCCGCTTCGTGGCGCGTGAAGCTTTTGTCCGCGACGATCCTGACCTGAGGTGCCTCCCCGTCTTCAATCCGGGAAACCTGCGGCGATGTCTGATCCAGGTAAATCCACCCGCTTTTCTCCATAGTGGACTTCTTTCCCGGCTCATTGATCCGCACATTTCCGGCCCTGTCCCTGATAATGATATTTTCAAGATAAAAAGCCTGCTCTCCCAGGACATTTATCCTGAGGCTGTTGCTGCTTCTCCATCCCCCGCGGCCGCCAGAGCCGCCGGAACCGCCGGCCTCATAGCCGCTGATCCGCGGATTGGAACCTTGATAGGATTTATCCCTGTCAGGATCAGCTGAACGCAGGCGGCAGCTGATCCTGGTGGGAGACATATCCTCCGATGCTATAACTACATCCGCGCACAAAGCTTTTCTGAATGGTTCATAGATAACAGGGCGGTTTGCGTCAGTATCAAAGCGGAATTCGTAACAGCAGGACCTCCCGCCGCCGGAGGAAGCTCCTGCGCTGTATACTTTCAGAATTCCGGTCGGCGCAGTGACATCGATCACTTTACATTCAGACCAGTACTGCCCCTTCCCTCTTCCATGCTCTGTAGTTCTCGCCGCCTGCTCCCTGACCGCTGCCGAAGAGTCGATTTTTTTCTGAAGGGCGCAGGGAATCAGCAGGTTGCCCGCTTTATCGCAGCCCGCGATCTCAAATCTGTACACTCCCTCATTTCTGCTGCTGACCTCAACGGGCATAGAAAAAAGAGCCAGGGGTTTCCCTCCCCGGGCAGAGAGCCCTGAATACCTGCGCGCCGGTGTTACCCAGACCGGTGAACTCATGCCTGCGCCGGCTTTCCCCGCAGGATCGCCTTTTCCCTCCAGGTGCTGGTTCGATCCATCTGCTCCGATGCCCACTGAGTCCCTGTCGGTCCGGGCATCTGCCGCGGGGTCTGCTGTGACTTTGCCGCTCCGGGCAGCCCTGATATCAGATGTCCTGTTTCCGCCGGATGAAAGGAAACTGATCTCCGATAAGATTCTGTCCCGGTCAAGATTCTGTTCTCTGACCGTGTAAAATGCTTTGACTGCGGAGACACTTCTTCCATAATAGACCGCCTCCCTTCCCGGGGTTCTGTCGAATGCCTCCTCCAGATCGTCCGGCAGATTGATCCCGAAACGATATTCCGGTGCTGTCTTATCTATTACGATCGTAAACAGAGACCTGTATTCCTTCTCCTGCCGGGTCTGCCGGATCGATGTCCGGGATGTTCCGCCCCCGCCGGGCACCAGTCTTCTTTCCAGACGCGTTCCCGCAGCGAATCGCTCGGTGACGACAGCAGGATTTCCCGCACGGTCAGTCCCGAATGCCCCGTACCGGTACTCACCATCCCTTGTAGCAGCAGGCGGACTGAAAGACATTCCCTTTCCCTTCCAGCTTGCCTTTTTTTCCGTCCCGCTGCTCTTCCCGGAAGAAGGATCCGGGACAGAACAATAGCGGCTGCAGAAAAGTCTGCCGGGGTCAGGGTATTTCTCCTCAAGAGAAAGCGTCACATCCGTCCTTCCGCTGACATAGACTGTCAGACCGCCTGTGACATTTCCGTCTCTTCCCAATACTTCCCCCCGGTCCGCGTAAATATATGCCCGGGGATTATTTCCGGAGGAGCCTTTTTGTCGGGATGAAAAAGTATTTCTGTACTCAAGTGTGATCCGGGGAGCCGTCTTGTCGATGATGATAGTAAACCGGGGGCTGAAATCTTCAGCACAGCCTTCCGTCCTTTTTTTCCAGCCATTTGGGTCAGACACTTTTCTGCCTGTCCTGTCTGAACAGCGTCCGGTATAATTCTCTGTGACTGCCGCCGCATTTCCTGCCTTGTCTGTTCCCCGGACTCTGTACTCATATTCCCCCTCCCCGGCCGCCTTCATAATGAGTTCTCCGTCTGCTGCTTCCCAGCCGGACTTCTCTGTTGTTTTCCCTGTCCCGTCCGTACAGGAGCAGATGAGACGGGCCGGATCAATATGCTCATTGCGGTTGGTGATCTTTGCTTTTATTACCGCTGTATCCGCTGAAAAAGCAAAAAAATGCTCCTCCTTTCTCTGACCTGTCTGCCTTTCGTCCTCCTTCTCCCGAGTCCCGTTTTTCCCTCTGTCCGCATAAATATAGGCACGGGCCCCGGACCTGTAAGTCAGTGCGATTTCAGGACATGTCCTGTCGATCACAAACAGCAGATGTGATCTGTAGACCGGATCTGCCGGATCGACCTCTCTTTCCGCCGGGGAGGCCTGGGGCATGATCGTCCCGGCATCCGCCCCCTGGCCGCTGACCTTTTTCGGATCCCTGATCTCATCCCGCTCAATCACGACCGGATTCCCCGCGCGGTCCGTTCCCCTCACCGTGTAGAAAGCAGTGGTCCCGTCCGCCTCCAGGACGGTCAGGTTCCCGACATCACGGACATCCTGTTCCTCCCTGCCTTCCGGGTCCTCGTCGCAGTCAAATTCCAGTTTTCTGCCTTTGTCTGCAGAGCCGTCCGAAGGGTCATTCCCGGGAATATGTGCCGGATCAGCTGCAGTATTTTCTGATGAATCACCTGCCGAATCAGCTGCATGATTATCTGCCAAGTCTTTACCGGAGACATGTTCGAATATTTCCAGCCGGTCCGGGTCTATGATCCCGTTCTCTGTGACACTGATCGAAGGCCTGATCGTCCCGTTAAAATAAGCTGATACTTCCGGAACCCCTTTTTTCCTCTTTTCCCTGTAGAGATAGATCCTGTTCTCATTTTTTCCGGCGTCAAATGTCAGAGACACCCGCGGGCTCACCTGGTCGACCTCCAGAAGATAAGCGGTGACCTGCCAGCCTCCCTCTTCGGTCTGCCCGGCGGCAGCATCTGCCTTCTCCGGGGACACTTTTGTGCCTTTGTCGAATTGTTCAGTAATCTGCAGGCTGTTTCCTGCCCGGTCCGTACCCCTGACCGCGTAAAAAGCACAGACTCTGTTTCCGTCAAGATCCGGCAGGGGAGCTGCCCTGAGCTCATTTCCATCAGAATCTCCGCCCGCATGGATGAGCCCTATTTCCCTGCAGGACATGTCCCGGGGCCTCTCTCCCCGGAACTCCAGCAATTCCAGTTCCCGGTCATCGAGGACATTCTGATCCCTGAAAATAACTGAGGGGGCAATCTTTCCCTTCCCCACAGCAGTCACTGAAGGACCCGCCGCATCTCCAATCCGGGGAATGCCTGCAGCCCTCGTCTCCTCATACAAATAGAGCTGCCCGCTGCCTGCAGAATATAGAAAAAGGGCCTCAGGAGAACGGGTATCGACGTAAAAGGCAAAATAAGGATTGTAACCATTTCCGCACCCGTCCGTCATAAGGGATTCAATCTCCACAGTCTCCTCTTTTTTGACAAAAGCACTTCCAAGCTGCTCACAGACTCCGGCAGCGTTCCCTGCTTTATCAGTGCCGTAAAGGGCACAGATATAACGGCCGTCCCCGTCCGTTTCAAATCGGGCCTGCCTTGTTCCTCCGCCAAAAGGGACCCGCCTGACGATGTCCTCAGTCTCCCCGTCCGCAGACTTGCGGACCACAAAGAAGATCCTGTCAGGATCAGCATGTTCCTCCGACCGGATTTCCCCGATAGCTGTCAGAGACTTATTGACATAGGCATCCACAGGCGGAAAATCTCCTGCAGCCTCTCCGCCGGGTGCGCCTGCCCTGCTCCCTTTATATAAATAAGAGACAGCACTGCTCTCATAACCCAAATACAGTTCCGGCGGTGTCCTGTCTATCACAATGGTAAAAACAGACTGCAGTTCCTGATCAAGGGCCGGGTATGCAGAACCGGCACTTCCTTTTCTGCAGTCGAGCACTCCTTTCGGCGCGAGGTTCTCTTTACAAGTCCTGAAAAAAGCAAGTTCCTGTCCTGTTTCCCCGCCGTCCTGCCTTCCGCTTCCGCTTTCCGCTTCATTTCCTGCCCGGTCGGCCGCTTTGACACAAAAATAGAAGCTGCCTTCTTCTTTCTTTCCGCATATAAATTCAGCCTGCCATTTTTTTCCATCAGATGCGTCTCCTGTTTTCTTTTCAAGTCTATGTTTGGAATAGGAGCCTTCTCCTGACAGTTTCCAATAAACCGACGCATCGATCAGTTCCGGATCCGGCACGATTTCCTCCCCGACGCTCTGGTCAGTGATCGTGACCTCCGTGGCGACCTGATTCCTGCTGTAGAGGGTCAGATCGCGGCCTTCTTCACTGTCTCCGTAAAGAAAAGCTTCCATTCCGTCGGAAATCCCCGCCCCCGGCTCTCCGGGCTCAGTGCCGGAACCGTCGGACTCCCCTCCTCCGCTTTCTCCTGCTCCTCCGGTCTCTCCGGTTTCTTCGTTTTCTCCGTGCAGGCCGACGGCCGCCCTGTGCTCTACCTGTATTACCGGAGGAACTGTATCCAGAAAAAAGGCCGCGGCAGTGAGCTTTCCGTTCTGATCCCGGACTTCAAGCAGATCCCGACCGATCTCTTCCAGTTCTTCTGTTTCCAGAGACGCTTCATCAAGGGCGCTGACGGAGACCTCGATCTTCCCGTCCCGGTTTTTTACTACCTCTGTGGCGGGGATTGACAGGACTGTCGTCCCTGCCTGATTATCTTTTGAAATCCATTTTTGATCCACATTATCCTGTGTGATCACCAGGCTGGTCCCGATCCTTATGCTGTAGCTCCTGAGATTTTTCTCCCGGATCATGACATCTACAGAGCAGTTATCGCTCCTCCGGTAGGCCGGCCACGATGCTGTTTTCCCTCTCTCCGGCAAAGATACGTGGACTGTCGGGGGAGTGCTGTCAATCTCAAGCCGGATGCCGCACTCGCTGCTTCTGTTGCCTTCATAGTCGATGACAGCAGTCCGCAGTATGTAAGTTCCGTCCTTTTGCAGCGAAGGAAAAAGAGGGTTTTCTCCGGACACAAGGGAGCGCGGCATTGAAATGACAGAGCGCTCCTCTCCGGCCTGCTCCGGGCTGACAGAGTTCTCTCCGAACGGAACAATCGCTTCCAGAGTTTTTCCCCCTCCGTCCACCGGTTCCAGCCTGAATTCCGCAAATTTCAATCCGGAAAATCCCTCTTCCGGATCATCCCCTGCATAAAGGATCACTTCATAGTCCCGGGCTGCGCCTTCCATAATCCCTTCCCCGCTCTGACCAGTGACAGGAAACTTCCGGACCCGGGCATTTACCCTGTCCCTCACTTCGATCATGGTCAGAAAAGGCGGCGCTGTTTCCCGGCTCTGAGGACTTCTTTTTTCGTTACCGCTGCCCTTTGCGGCATCACGGTTTACTGCATTTCTGTCTGTGACTTCCTTGACGGATCCTGTCTGATCCGCAGCTTTATGCCCTGATTTATCTGCTGCTTTATCTGCAGCTTTTTCCTTTGCATTATCAGTATCTTTATTCTCTGCTTTCTCCGCAGCTTTTTCCTTTGCATTATCCGTATCTTTATTCTCTGCTTTTTCCGCAGCTATATCCGGAGCTTTATCCCCTGATTTATCCGCTGCTCTATCCGAAGCCTTTTCTTCTGCTTTATCCGTCGCTTTATCGTCCACGGGCTCCCTGCCTGCAGTAGTCTCTTTGTCTGCTGCTTCCTGATCCGCCGCATCTTTGTCTGCTGCTTCCTGGTCCGCCGCCTCTTTATTTGCGGCGTCCTTGTCCGGTCCTTCCCTTCCTGCCATCTCCTGGTCCGCCGCCTCCACGACGGAAGTTCTTCCGTTTTCGGCTGCCTGGTCCGCCGCCTCTTTATTTGCGGCGTCTTTGTCCGGTCCTTCCCTTCCTGCCATCTCCCGGTCCGCGGCCTCCACGGCGGAAGTTCTTCCGTTTTCGGCTGCCTGATCCGCCGCCTCTTTATTTGCGGCGTCCTTGTCCGGTCCTTCCCTTCCTGCCATCTCCTGGTCCGCCGCCTCTTTTTTTGTGGCGTCCCTGTCCGCGGCTCCTTCGTCTGCTATCAGAACAGGGGCTTTTGTCCGGTCTTTAGGAATCGCAGCACTTGCGGTCACAAGCTGCAGGGCGAGAACTGCCACTATCAGCAGAAGGGCGTTTTTCCCGGAGCCCGATTTTGTTCCCCTGTTCCTTTTTTCCATTTTGCAGATCAGCCGCTTTCGAGCCTTTCCCGTTTTAATCTGCAGAATCTTTTTAATATCAAATACGAAAAACAAAATGACCGCGAGTGCAGCCGCAGCTGCCGCAGCGAAAAAACAGACTATGGCAGCCTGCTTCAAAAAAACTGTATTGCCCGGTTCAGTGGTCTGTATTCCTTTTGCCACATAAAATCCGGACACACAGGGATTGTTTTTCCTACAAACCAATCCTGCAAAGCTGTTCAAAAACCTCAATGTCTAAACCTCCTCCCTCTTTTTTTAACCGGCATCAAGGCGCCGGGACAAAGACCGTACCTGGTCTGGACGCCGGAGTGCTGACAAAAGCAAACCGCACAAAACTGTCGGAGCCCTGATAAAGAGCATCCGGGAAAGAAAGCAAGTTCCCCGATCAATAACAAAGAGCAAAACAAGGGGACTCAGCCGCATGGCCCTCTTTAAGTTTAATGAGCGGAAGGCTCCGACATCTTCCCTACGGCAGAACTGAACTTGCGGTCAACGCTTCTCTGTGCCTGCGCGATCCGTTCCCCGGCTTCCCGAAGGCGCCTCTGCGTATTTTCCGTTTGACCCTCGATGTCAATCCCCTGTAAATATTCCCCCGCCCTCTTCAGTGCGGACCTCATCGCCTTCTCACTTACACCGTCAGAGGCATATCTGGCGATATTTTCACCGAGCAGCTCCTGGGCGATTCTCTCGCAGACTGCGATCGGATATCCGATATTCCCGGTTGCGGCCTCCAGCTCAGTCAGTTCAGCCGACATCTCTTCCAGCATGCTCCAGCACTCCGCATATCCGCTCTCCACTTCAAATCCGCGTATACGCCTCCCATCATCACAGAGCTCAGCCGCCTCCATCTCACGGGTCTTTGTATACTGGTCCGCCAATGCGTACATGGTCTGCGCCACGCTGCTCTCAGGACCGCTGAATTCCGCAGTCTCTGTCGCGTTCCTGAAAAACTCCCTGGAACAAGTCTCCCCTGCGGATTCCTTATTGAAAAAAACAGCCATCCCGACACGGTAATTGAAATCCGCATAGGCCTCAGGATCTCTTCTTTTTAACAGCTGCAGATTTTCATCCTGGCCGGTACCTGTCTCCTCCCTGCTGCCCCGCATGCACCTTATGACAGCCTTATAGTCTTGGTCTGAGATCACTGTGAGTTCCTCCAGCGCTCCTGCGAGTCGGTCCCATGCCGGTCTCTCCTCCGGCAGTATTTTCATCGCCGCCCCGCAGGCTTCCGCTGTCTTCTCAAAATTCTCCGCATTGAAGGAATTCCGCATATATTTTTTATATATTTCCTCCCGTGACCCCGTGTAGGCGGCCCGAAAGCCCAATCCTGCCGCTAATGTGACCAGCGAGACGGCCACACAGGCCATAAAGCATCTCCACTTAAGATTCCTGCGTCTGATCGCTCTGTCGTCCTCATCATGAACATGTTCCAGCGCATACATAAGTTCACTGCAGTTCTGATAGCGCTCCCGGGGATCCGGCCGGCAGCATTTCTCTGCCACCTTCTCCAGACCGCTCCCCTGCAGTTCCGGCAGAATACTTCCAAGAGGACGAAATTCAAAATGCGACTCTGCAGGGCTCTGCCCTGTGATCAGATGGTAGAGAGTAGCCCCCAGATTAAAAATATCGGTGCGTTCATCCGTCTGCCCGAGTGCGCCGAACTGCTCGGGAGCCGCATACCCCCTCGTCCCCAGCCAGGCGGTATCCTCATCCCCGGAATATTTGTACTCACGGGCTGTCCCGAAATCGATCAGCGCCAGCTGTCCATTCGGCCGCAGCATGATATTGGCCGGTTTCAGATCCCGATAAATAACAGGAGGCCTCCGGCTGTGCAGGTAGGCGAGCACATCACAGAGCTGCATCGCCCATCCGACCACCGTGTCCGCAGGCTGACGTCCATTCTCTTCAAGAACATCGAGCAGGCTCTTCCCTTCGATATAATCCATGACAATAATGAAACTGTCTTCCTGATCGATCACATCGACCACACTGGGAAGATTGGGATGATCCAGTTTCTTTAACATTTCCGTCTCAGCGATCAGCCCACGTCGCAGGATCCCTGAATCCCTGTCGTCTTTCCTCACCTCTTTGACGGCCCAGGTCTTATTAGCCCGCTCGTTGATCGCCAGGTAAACAACACTCATTCCGCCCTGACCGATCACGTTCAGAATTTTGTATTTTCCATCCAAAATGGATCCTGTCTCAAGCATATTTATCCTCACCTCCCGCTTCCTGCCTTTTTCTGCAGCCCATTCCTGCTCTTCTCCGCCACAGGACGGGTTTTAAATTTCTGCGAGTCATGTCATAAAGCAATTCATAAAAAACAAGCTGCAAAAACAAGTCACAAAAAAGCCATATAAACAAGCCATAAAACAAAAAAACGGAGCAGTGAACACTGCTCCGGTAAGAAAAGACTATTATATGCGCCCAGGTACAGAAAGTCATGATCACAGTCTGATCACTCTGCACCGTACGGAACCGCGCTTTTCATAGTTTACCTGACCCGGTATGCAGGTACGTTTACTGCTTCAGGAAAATCCTGAAGTGAAACGCGCCGAATACACCCTGGTTTTGTAAAACCAGATTTATTATACGACCGTTTTCCTGAAAAATCCAGATACCAATGTGCCATGTTGACGAATTTTTAAACAGCGCATAACACTCAGACTGTCTTTCCTCTTTCCATCGGTATTTTACAATTATCCCGGACAGGTGTATGATAGGGAGGGTTTGAAAATAATGTTATGATGGTCAGGCACAGCAAATGCCGGAGATCATTAGACAGGGAGGTAACCAAATGGAGAAAATAAATACGGAAGAATTGGAAAATGTCAGCGGAGGAAGTTCATCAGCACAATCTTCCAGGAAGGTCAAATGTCCCAAATGCGGTAAAAGCGTCTCGATTCCCAGTCCTGCCCCCTCTTATGTCAAGTGTTTATGTGGGACCAAAATCACCATAATCAAGAAGCCGATTTAGTACGATTTTCCGCTTTTTCAAAATCAGGTGTGTCAACCATTTTTGAAAATGTCCCAAAAATCTTTTAACATTAGCACCGGAAATTCCGGTGCTTTTTCTTTCTCCGGGATCA
>JBGUNJ010000045.1:0-12925 GCA_045117315.1 Lachnospiraceae bacterium
AACACGGGAGACGAGTTTGGTCCGATCCGTTCTGAGCATAAGCGAGATTTAGTACAACTCTGCGAAAAAAGCTGAACGACGCAGGAGATATACCTTGAAGGCGACTTCCTAAGGGCGCGACTTCCTAAGGGCGCGACAACACATTTTGACTGCACAAGAGTGAAAACTCCTGCGCAGTCTTTTTTGCGCGTAACGTTACTTTTACACGCCTTCGGGTGGGCGTGTATGGCAGCAAAAGAAATGAAAGAGTCGAAAGTTGTATAATTGTATACATTTTTATTGACAATCTCTTTCACACGTGTATAATAGCTTTCATAAATAGAACAATGAAAAAGCAAAGGCGCTTAGTGGATGAAGGGAACTTCATCTATTAGGCGCCTTTTTTTATGACACGGCCCGCGCAAAGCAGTTTTCCGCCCTGTGGCGGACGCGGGCCGGTCAGGGGAGAGGGTGGCGGCGCCACCGCCCCTACCCTGTTGACACAGCCCGGCATAGGAGTGGCATAGGAGAAAAGAAAATGTACCCTCAGATGGAACATGATGCCTGCGGCATCGGAACTATAGTCAATATCGACGGACGGCAGGACCACCGCGTGGTGGATGACGCCCTGCACATCGTGGAGAAGCTGGAGCACCGCGCAGGTAAGGATGCCACCGGAGAGGTGGGAGACGGCGTGGGAATCCTCACACAGATTCCTCATGGCTTTTTCAGCAAGGCGGCGCAGGCTGCCGGGATTACGCTGCGTGTCTCCGGAGAACCCGGCCGGTTTCCGCAAAAGAGCACTGTCCGGGACAGCGCATGCAGCCGGGCAGGTGAAAGCACAGGCTGCAGGGCAGGTGAAAGCGCAGTCAGCCGGGCAGGCGAAAGCGCAGGCTGCAGGGCAGGCGAAAGCGCAGTCAGCAGGGCAGGCGAAAGCGCAGGATGCCGGGCAGGCGATTACGGGATCGGCATGTTTTTCCTGCCCCAGGATAAATTGAAGAGAACCTTTGCCATCCGCATGTTTGAGGTGATCGCGCAGAAAGAAGGCCTGGAAGTACTGGGCTGGCGCGATGTGCCGGTGCGGGAACAGATCCTGGGGAAGGCAGCGGTCGACTGCATGCCCTGCATCCGCCAGTGTTTCCTGGCCAGGCCTGCTGATGTGGAGCGGGGCATAGCCTTTGACAGGAAACTCTATGTGGTCCGCAGGGAGTTTGAGCAGTCCTCTGAGGACACCTACATCTGTTCCCTTTCTTCGAGGACGATCGTGTACAAAGGCATGTTCCTGGTCGGCCAGCTGCGGCGCTTCTACGACGATCTGCAGTCTCCGGATTACAGATCGGCCATAGCCATTGTGCACTCCCGTTTTTCCACAAACACAACACCGTCATGGCACAGGGCACACCCCTACCGCATGATCGCCCACAACGGCGAGATCAACACCATCCGGGGCAATATAGACAGAATGCTGGCCCGCGAGGAGACCATGACCAGCCCGGTCATGCAGGAGGATATAGACAAGATTTTCCCTGTCGTAGACCGCAGCGGGTCTGATTCCGCCATGCTGGACAATACCCTGGAATTCCTCTACATGAACGGAATGCCCCTGGCTCTGGCTATGATGGTCATCATCCCCGAACCCTGGAAGCACAATACTTTCATGAGCGAGAATAAGCGCGATTTTTATCATTATTACGCCACTATGATGGAGCCCTGGGACGGGCCTGCAGCCATTCTTTTTACAGACGGCGAAGTTTTGGGTGCCACTCTGGACAGGAACGGACTGCGGCCCTCCCGCTATTACATTACGGATGACAACCGCCTGATCCTGGCCTCTGAGGTCGGCGTCCTGGACATTCCGGCAGCCCGCATTGTAAAAAAAGCCCGACTGGAACCCGGACGGATCCTGCTGGTCGACACCAGGCAGCAGCGGATCATCTCCGACGAGGAGTGCAAGACCCACTATTCCCACCGCAGGCCCTACGGTGAGTGGCTGGACAGAAATCTGCTGCATCTGGATCAGCTTCCCATCCCCAATCACAAGATCCCGGTACACACGCAGCAGGTTCGCGACCGCCTCTACAAGGTGTTCGGCTACACCTACGAGGACGTGAAGGACCAGATCCTGCCCATGGCGGAAAACGCCGTGGAGCCGACTCTTTCCATGGGACATGACGCGCCCCTGGCCGTGCTTTCCGAGGCACATCAGCTCTTGTTCAATTATTTCAAGCAGCTCTTTGCCCAGGTGACCAATCCGCCCATCGACTCCCTGCGGGAAAAAATTGTCACCGACACGACCGTCTATATCGGTTCGGACGGCGATCTTTTGCAGGAAAAAAGCGGCAACTGCACTGTCCTGGAGGTCAATCATCCAATCCTGACGGGGGTGGATCTCTTAAAGATCCGGCATCTGGATCAGCCCGGCTTCAAAGCAGGGGAGATCTCCCTGCTCTACTATAAAAATACATCGCTGGCCAAAGCGCTGGACCAGCTCAACATCACCGTGGACCGCGCTGCGGCGTCGGGCTGCAATATCATCATCCTGACCGACCGGGGCGTGGATGAAAACCACATGCCCATCCCTTCCCTGCTGGCAGTCTCCAGTGTTGAGCAGCATCTGGTACAGACAAAGAGACGTACGGCTGTCTCCCTGATCCTGGAGAGCGGGGAGCCCCGGGATGTTCACCAGATGGCGACCCTTCTGGGCTTCGGAGCCCGGGCAATCTGTCCTTACCTGGCGCATGAATGCATCGGAGAACTGATCGACCTGGGGATCCTGGACAAGGACTATTACACGGCAGTCGAGGACTACAATGCAGCCCTGCTGGGAGGCGTCGTCAAGATTGCGGCCAAGATGGGGATTTCCACCATTCAGTCCTACCAGTCCGCCCGTATTTTCGAAGCGATCGGGCTGGGAGAGGATGTGATTGAAAAGTATTTCACCGGCACGGTCAGCCGCGTAGGAGGGATCGGAATCCCGGAGATCGAGGAGGGTGTTACTTTCCGCCACGATCACGCTTTTGATCCCCTGGGGCTGGGCGTCGACACGACTCTGGATTCTGTCGGCCTCCACTCCCTTCGAAGGGGAGAGGGCAGTGAGGACCACCTGTACAGCCCGGAGACCATCATTGCTCTCCAGCAGGCAGTGCGCACAGCTTCCTATGAGCGGTTTGAAGAATATACACAGTTGGTGGATGACGCCAGGCACCCTCATACACTGCGGGGGCTTCTGGAATTCGTGCCCGCCGGTCCCCCGGTCCCTCTGGAAGAAGTGGAATCCGTGGAGAGTATCGTCCGCCATTTCAAGACGGGCGCCATGAGCTTCGGATCTCTTTCCAGAGAAGCCCATGAAACCCTGGCGCGGGCCATGAATTCGATCGGCGCCAAGTCCAACACCGGCGAGGGAGGCGAAGCGCCGGAGCGCTTCGGCACAGATGCCAACAGCCGTATCAAGCAGGTGGCCTCGGGGCGATTCGGAGTGACCAGCGCCTATCTTTGCAGCGCCGACGAGATCCAGATCAAAATGGCCCAGGGAGCCAAGCCCGGTGAGGGTGGACACCTGCCGGGCAAAAAGATCTATCCCTGGGTCGCTGAGACAAGGTATTCGACACCGGGCGTCTCCCTGATCTCCCCTCCGCCCCATCACGATATTTACTCCATCGAGGATCTGGCCCAGCTGATCTATGACCTGAAAAACGCCAACCGCGACGCCAGGATCAATGTCAAGCTGGTCTCCGAAGCCGGGGTCGGGACCATCGCCTCCGGTGTCGCCAAGGCAGGCGCCCAGGTCATCCTGATCTCCGGTTATGACGGCGGTACGGGAGCCGCGCCCGGCAGCTCCATCCACAATGCCGGCCTGCCCTGGGAGCTTGGACTCTCCGAGGCCCACCGCTGCCTGGTGGAAAACGGACTCCGCAGCCGTGTCGTCCTGGAGACGGACGGCAAGCTCATGAGCGGGCGCGATGTCGCCATTGCGGCTCTTCTGGGCGCGGAGGAATACGGCTTCGCCACAGCTCCCCTGGTGACCATGGGCTGTATGATGATGAGGGTCTGCTCCAAAGATACCTGCCCGGTCGGTATTGCCACCCAGAATGAAAAGCTTCGCTGCCGCTTTAAGGGAAAGCCTGAACATGTCGTGTGTTTCATGACCTTTATCGCCGGACAGCTGAGGCAGATCATGGCGGACCTGGGCTTTGCCAGGCTGGAGGATATGATCGGACGTACCGACTGCCTGCGCGTGCGCGAAAACCTGATCACGGACCGCGCTTTCAAGGTCGACATGAGGCAGATTCTGGGCGACAGCCCTTTCCCTGTCTCGCCTCAGAAGGACTTGTACGACTTCCGGCTGGAGACTACTCCGGACCTGTCTGTTCTGGTTCCTGCCTTCGCGGAAGGCCTGGCAAAGGGAGCTATGAAAGGCAGGCTTCCTGAATCAATTCTGAAAAACAAGGCGAAGACAGATACTGAAAAAGACAGCAGAAGAGATGCTTTTGCCGCATATCTGCAGGAAAAGAAGATAGCCCTGGGAAGGCTGGCCTGTGAGAAAGCGGGCACCCGGGTGATCGGACACTACGAAACCTCCCTGCAGGTTTCCTCCACCGACCGCGCCTTCGGGGCGATCCTGGGATCCGAGGTAACCAAAAACTTCGGCAATACACTGGCGGACGATACCTTTGTGGTCAATGCCTGCGGCGGAGGCGGCCAGTCCTTTGGAGCTTTTTTGCCTAAAGGAGTTACGATCCGCCTGACCGGGGATGCCAACGATGGTTTCGGCAAAGGACTCTCCGGCGGCAAACTGATTGTCGTCCCGGACAAGGACAGCCCCTTTGAAGCGGACAAAAATATCATCGTCGGCAACGTCGCCCTCTTTGGCGCGACTTCCGGCAAGGCCTATTTCAACGGCATTGCGGGTGAGCGTTTCGGCGTCCGCAATTCCGGCGCCACCATCGTCGCTGAGGGATGCGGAGACCACGGTCTGGAATATATGACCGGCGGCCGCGCCGTCATTCTGGGCGGTACGGGCAAAAACTTTGCGGCCGGCGTGAGCGGCGGCATCGCCTATGTCCTGGACCTGGACCACACTCTCTACCGCCGGATGAACAAAGATATGACCATGCTGCAGGAGCTGACTGAGGACTATGATATCGCTGAATTGCGGGGGATTCTGGAGGACTATGTGCGGGAGACATCTTCGGCACTTGGCCAGAAAATCCTCTCCTCATTCACGGACTATCTGTCTTATTTTAAAAAGATCGTCCCCAGAGATTATCAGCGAATGCTGACTGCCATCAGCCGGCACGAAGAGCAGGGCATGCCTCATGACAAGGCCGTACTCGAGGCCTTCCGTGAGATTTCCGCAGGATAATTTCCACAGGATGATTTCCGCGGGATTTTCGAAGGACGTTTTGCGCGAGATGATTCTACAGGATTTTCGAAGGACGTTTTGCGCGAGATGATTCCACGGGATTACATCTCCGCAGGATGATTTCCGCAAAATCTCCGTGGCAATAATCTGCGCGGGATGAAGATTTGAAGTGAAGAACGACTGCGCGGCCAGAAGCCCGCGCACGGAAAACATAGTGACTCATGGAACAAAGGAATCAATCATGGGAAAAGCAACAGGATTTCTGGAATACAAGAGACAGGAAAATATTGACCGCGACCCGCTGGAGAGACTCTCGGATTACGGTGAGTTTCACTATCCCCTGCGGGCGCAGGAGCGCAGACAGCAGGGAGCCCGCTGTATGAACTGCGGCGTTCCAATGTGCCAGAGTGCCATCCGGCTCAAGGGAATGGTAACAGGCTGTCCCCTGCACAATCTGATCCCGGAATGGAATGATCAGATTTACGCGGGCCACGAGCAGCACGCTCTCTCCAGACTGCTCAAGACCAGCAATTTCCCGGAGTTTACGGGCCGGGTCTGTCCTGCCCTGTGTGAAAAAGCCTGCATCAACGGCATGGACGGGGAGCCGGTGACCGTGCATGACAACGAGCTCTATATCATAGAGACGGCCTTTGCCAACGGATGGATGGAGCCCCGCCTGCCCGCACTGCGCAGCGGCAAAAAGGTCGCCGTCGTGGGGGGCGGTCCGTCAGGCCTTGCGGCGGCGGACCAGCTCAATCACCGGGGACATTCCGTCACCGTGTTTGAGCGGGAAGACCGCATCGGCGGCCTTCTCATGTATGGTATCCCCAATATGAAGCTGGACAAGAGCATCATTGAGCGCCGCAGAAAACTCATGGAGGCAGAGGGCGTCGTCTTCCGCACCGGCGTGAATGTCGGAAAGAAAGAGGCGGAAATCCTGATGCGGGATTTTGACGCTGTCATCCTGGCCTGCGGGGCAAAACAGCCCAGGGGACTGACGGCCCTGATCACACAGGCAGATGACCTTGCGAAGGTCCCACAGGAGTCCGGACAGGAAGACAGTGGAAAATCATCAGAAAAACCTTCCGAAAAATCATCAGAAAAACCTTCCGAAAAATGCTCCGAAAAACTATCCGAAAGATCACCGGAAAAAACATCAGGAAAATCATCAGAAAAAGCATCTAAGGCGCAGTCTATAGATCATGTGAAAGGCGTTTATTATGCCGTCGATTTTCTGACGGGCTGCACGAAAGCCCTGCTTTCCGGAAGTCGGGACAGCCGCGCGAAAGACAAAAATGTTGTCATCGTGGGCGGCGGGGACACCGGAAATGACTGCATCGGTACAGTGCTCCGCCAGGGCTGCAAAAGCGTCACCGCCATCGAGATGATGCCCGCGCCCCCTGTTGAGCGTGTGCCTTCAAATCCCTGGCCGGAATGGCCAAAAGTTCTCAAGACGGACTACGGGCATACAGAAGCCATCGCCCGTTTCGGATCCGATCCCCGCCTCTTCAATACAACGGTGAAAGAACTGATTCTGAAAGAGGGAGCTCTGTATCAGATCCGGACCGTGCAGGTTGAGTTCAGGGATGGCAAGCTTCTGGAAGTGGAAGGAACGGAGAAGCTTCTTCCATGTGACCTGCTGCTGATTGCGGCCGGCTTTACCGGCTGCCAGCCATACACTGCGGAGGCTTTCGGGGTGAACCTGTCCCCCCGCGGGACGGTCGTAAGTGAGGAAGGACCGGAACACTACCGGACCAATATACCAGGCATTTTCACAGCCGGAGACATGCACCGGGGCCAGTCCCTGGTGGTCTGGAATATCGTCGAGGGACGCGGCTGCGCCCGGGAAGTCGACGAATACCTTATGGGATATACCATGCTGTGAACATGGCGGCAGGAACCTGCATCCAGGGGGAAAGCGATTTCGTGTCGTTGAATCTCTGCGGATCTCAGGAACCTGCATCCAGGGGGAAAAGCGATTTGGCCTCGTTGAATCTTCGCGGATCTGTGAAACGGGAAATGGCTTATTCAGGCATCCTGATTCGGACATCCTGACTCCGGAAAGAAGGAAACTCCGGAAAGAGGGAAACTACGGAAAGAAGGAAACTATGACCAGGTACATATTTGTCACCGGAGGTGTCGTCTCCGGTCTTGGAAAAGGAATCACGGCTGCCTCTCTCGGACGCCTGCTCAAGGCAAGAGGGTATCATGTGACCATGCAGAAGCTGGATCCATATCTGAATGTGGACCCGGGAACCATGAACCCCATCCAGCACGGAGAGGTCTTTGTGACCGATGACGGGACGGAGACAGACCTGGATCTGGGGCATTATGAGCGCTTCATCGATGAGAACCTGAACTTCAATTCCAACGTGACGAGCGGAAAAATATACTGGTCGGTTCTCAACAAGGAACGGCACGGGGACTACGGCGGAGGTACGGTGCAGGTCATTCCTCATGTGACCAATGAGATCAAGAGCCGTTTTTATAGAGAAGCATCGGACAGGACCGTTTGTCCGGAAAGACTGAAAGCCGCAGGACGATCCTTTCAGGAATCCGATGAAGATATGTCCGCTTATTCCGGAGAGGAGGACGGGCGGAAGGCTCCCCATATCGCCATCATTGAGGTCGGCGGAACGGTCGGGGATATTGAGTCACAGCCTTTTTATGAGGCGATTCGGCAGTTCATGCAGGAGAAACCGCAGGGTACCTGTTGCATGATCCATGTGACATTGATGCCTTACCTGTATGGATCGGAGGAACTCAAGACCAAGCCGACCCAGGCCAGTGTGCGGGAACTGCAGAGGATGGGGATCCGGGCGGATATCATTGTCTGCCGCTCAGGACGGGAGATTCCGCACTCTCTGCGGAAAAAGGTTGCCCTCTTCTGCAACGTGCCGGTGTCACATGTGATCCAGAACCTGAATGCGGATTCTATTTATGAAGTTCCCATGATGATGGAAGAGGAGCACCTTGCGCAGGCCGCCTGCCAGTGTCTGCAGATTCTCTGCCCGGAACCTGCCCTGCAGGACTGGATTGAAATGGTGGACAAGCTCCGCCATCCCAAGAGAAAGGTGACCATCGCCCTGGTGGGAAAATACACCTCTCTGCACGACGCCTATCTCAGCGTTGTAGAGGCACTTCATCACGGCGGTATTGCAAATAACGCGGAAGTGGAGATCCGCTGGGTGGATTCGGAGAAGCTGGAAAACAGCCTTGCCGGATCCGATGCCGGAAGATTGCTGCAGGAACAGCTGGGCGGCATTGACGGCATGATTATCCCCGGCGGCTTCGGGACCCGCGGCACGGAAGGTATGATCCTGGCGGCTCAGTATGCCAGGGAAAAGGGGATTCCTTTTCTGGGAATCTGCCTGGGCATGCAGATGGCCCTTGTGGAGTTTGCCCGAAACGTTGTCGGCTGGAAAGATGCCAACAGCGCGGAACTGGATCCTGCAACCATGCATCCTGTCATCGACCTGATGCCGGAGCAGAAAAACGTGACGGATATGGGCGGCACAATGCGCCTGGGTGCCTTTCCGTGTGCCCTGCGTCCGGGAACACTGGCGCACGGTCTCTATGGCAGGGACATGATTTCGGAGCGTCACCGCCACCGTTATGAAGTGAACAATGAAGTGCGTGAAGACATGGAACAGGCGGGGCTTACTCTGTCCGGTATCTCTCCGGACGGAAGGATTGTGGAAATGATTGAATACGCCGGTCATCCGTTTTATATTGGTACACAGGGACATCCCGAATTTAAGTCCCGGCCCAACCGCCCCCACCCTCTGTTTGCGGGACTTGTACGCGCCGCCTGCAGCAGAAAAATCAAAGAAGGAATGTAGTTGACAGGTCCTTCCTGCAGCAGAAGCGGCAGTGTGGGAATATAGATGAGGAGATGGAGCACATTTGAGGGACGCCGCGTTTCGTCAAGGAGGCAGCAATGTCTGTCAGAAAGGGAAAAAACAATGCAGGAATACGAAGAACTGATGCAGTTTGTCGAGGAAGAAAATGTGGAGTTTATCCGGCTGGCTTATTTTGATGTCTTCGGACATCAGAAAAATATTGCCATCATGTCCGGAGAACTGGAGCGCGCTGTGCGCTGGGGAGTGTCTATTGACGGCTCCGCAGTGGACGGCTTTGAGGCAGACGTGCGCAGCGATCTCTTTCTGAAGCCGGATCTCTCGACCATTTCCATCGTTCCCTGGCGTCCTTCCGACAGCAGGGTCTGCCGGATTTTCTGCGATGTGGTCTATCCTGACGGAAGCCCTTTTGAGTCCGATACCAGATATATTCTGCGGCAGGCTGTAAGGGCAGCGGCCGCGCGAGGGATCGAGGTCAAATTCGGTTCCGAAATGGAGTTTTATGTATTCAGGAGAGACGCCCAGGGGCAGCCGACCATGACGCCGATTGACCGGGGCGGCTATATGGACGTAGAGCCTCTGGATGCCGGTGAGAACCTGCGCCGCGATATCTGTTTTGCCCTGCAGGAGATGGGAGTCACCCCTGAATCCTCCCATCATGAGCGGGGGCCCGGCCAGATGGAGATCGATTTCCGCTACAGTGATCCGATTACGGCGGCGGACAATACATCGACTGTCCGTTGGGCGGTCCGCAACATCTGCGCGGCAGACGGGTATTTTGCGGACTTTTCCCCCAAGCCCCTTCCCGGAGAGCCGGGCAGCGGCATGCATCTCAATATTTCTGTCCACAGTGACGGGGACAAGGACTACACAGACGAGTTTCTGGCAGGAATCATGAAATATGTCCGGGACATCACGCTGTTTTTAAATCCCTGCCAGCAATCCTACATGAGACTGGGCAGGATGGAAGCCCCCCGCTATGTCAGCTGGGCTGTCCAGAACCGCAGCCAGCTCATCCGTATCCCGGCAGATCCCTCCGGACGCAGGCGGATCGAACTCAGGTCTCCCGATCCTGAAGCCAATCCCTATCTGGCATTTGCTCTCCTGATCCGGGCAGGTCTCTACGGAATCGAGCACCATCTCACCCTGCCTGCTCCTCTGGATATCAACCTCTACAAGGCGGATCCCGTGCTCATGCGTGGTCTGGAACAGCTTCCGACCAGCCTTCAGGAGGCTGTGCAGATCGCCCGCGCCAGCACCATGGTGAAGGAATTCGTACCCGCGGGCTGCCTTGAGGCCTATGCCCGAAATGCGGAATAGGCAGTTTTTTAGGCCTTGAAAAAAAGCCGGCACATTCCTGTGACGTCAGTCATGGGACAGCCCGGTTTTATGACAGGCAACTGTGAATGGAGGTCAAAGTCAACGATATGAAACAGACAGTTCCCCCCTGCAGCATCCTGGCTGCAGCAGGCACACAGGAGATGATGAATGTCATATTGTCGATCCTGCGGGAATTACAGTCGTCCGTGCAGCAGACAGGCCTTCTCCTGCGCGTCACACAGGCGCGGACGATCACCGAGATCAAGCAGAAGATCGTGCCTTCCGGGGCTGCTGCCCGGCCGGAGATACTATTGTACAGCATGTCCCGGAGCGACGCAGCCTGCCTGGATGACCTTCTGCTGATCGCGGGCAAAAACCCCCTGCTCCAGATCGTGCTGCTCGTGCGCAGCGAAGTACAGGCTCAGATCGCCTACCGCTGCAGAAATTATCAGATCTACGTTTTGTCCCTGCCCCTGCGCAGACAGGTCCTCACGGAGATGCTGCGCATGCTCCTCCACATGCGGGGACGCCTGATGGAAAAGGAAGAAGAACTCCAGCGCATGCGCAGGAAGATGAACGAAATGGGTGTTGTCACCAGAGCCAAATGCCTGCTCATCCAGATGCGGCAGATGACAGAGGAGGAAGCCCACTATTACCTGGAAAAGAAAGCCATGGACGAAGGCAGCACCAAGCGGGAGATCGCCCTCGGCATTATCAATTTGTATACCTGACATTACAGCTAAAACAGAGGTAAAAACAGGGGGCGGTCTTTTGTTCTTTTTTTCCGAAAGGAATTCGAAAAAGGAACAAAGGACCGTCCTCTTATGCTCTTTTTCTTTGAAGGCTTTATACTGCCGGTTGGTTTCTTTTCTGTCTGTTGAGGAGTAGAATCTGGTATGAGACAGATTAACGGATAGCGCAGAAAGCGCAGTGTATGATGGAATAGCGACATATGAGTTTCAGAACAGTAGAGATCACAGGGCCTGCAGAACTGCATGTCAAAAACGGATCCCTTGTGAT
Organism: Lachnospiraceae bacterium; assembly: GCA_045117315.1. Classification (GTDB taxonomy): domain Bacteria; phylum Bacillota; class Clostridia; order Lachnospirales; family Lachnospiraceae; genus CAG-791. The sequence continues at coordinate 11,542 of JBGUNJ010000045.1, forward strand.
AGAAAAAGAGATAAAAGAGGAGAAAGGAAAAACTAAGCCCGCTGCAGTTTCTGCAGGAAGCAGAAAAAAACAGAAAAAGCCGGAGCTTACAAAACTGACGATTCCATTGGAGGATATCTATACAATCGTTTACATGGGTGCAGGAATTCGAATCTCAACGATGGCAATGGCACAATTGTGCAAAAACAAGATTTCCATGGCAATGCTGGATGAGAAGTATCGCCCTTCAGGCTTTCTCAATGCATATGAAGCAAATGCCAGACAGTCACTCACAATGCGCAGGCAGGTATTTCTGAAAAATGAAAGGGCAGAGGCATTGTGGAGAAGTATTATCGAAAGGAAAATCCGAAACCAGATATGCGTACTGGAAATTTTAGGATTGGATGATATAGAAAAGCTGCGCAGCTTTGCAGAGTGTACAGAAACCATCACGGAAATAGATCCTTTAGAGGCGGGAGCAGCAAAAGCTTATTTTGCCCGGCTCTGCCCGGAAATGAACCGCAGAGAAGACACCCCGATGAACAGTCGCCTGAACTATGGTTATTCCATACTCAGGAACTCCATTATACGGGCAGTAATCGCTGCAGGACTGCTTCCATCTTTTGGTATCCATCACCAAAACCTATACAACGCCTATAACCTTGCAGACGACCTGATTGAACCTTTCAGACCCTCTGTTGACCTGATAGCGTATGGAATGACAGGAGAAACCGATCAACTTTCCAGGGAAGAGAGGAGACAACTGGCGGCTGTCGTTTTGTGTGCTGTTGAACTGGACGGCCAGAAGATGCCTATACTTCAGGCCATTGACAGAGTAGTGGGCGAGTACAGAACCTTCATCATGGAAGAGACAGACAGGATTCATATGCCGCATACATTACCGGTTGAAATGATTCCTCAAATAAAGGAATAAGAAAGAGATACAAAGAATCAGGAAATAGATATGAGAATCCTTGTGATGCTGAACCCAACCAACAAAAGAGACACAAAGACCGCTTATACTGCTTTTCGAAAATTCCTTGTCTCAAATGGGTACGTCCTTTGGGGACCGGAGATTTACATGCGCGTTGTAACGAATAGGAAAAGTGCCGATACACACATCCGCAGGCTGCAGAATAGTCATCCTGATACAGGACTGATTAGAGTACTGCGTCTTACTGAAAAACAGTTTTCATCCATTTGGAACCTGACAGAAACCGTTGATTTTCAGGAAGGCTAGCGTAAAGTTTTAGTAGGAAAAGTAAATAGTGGGTATAAAAATAAGCCCCCCTTGTGTTAAAGTGAAGTCTTCCACAACAATACACCACACGAGGAGAGCTTATGTACGAAGACATTATACAACAGGCAATGGCAGAAATGGTAGCTGGCTATGAAAAAATAATTG
>JBGUNJ010000046.1:0-25655 GCA_045117315.1 Lachnospiraceae bacterium
CGGCGTTCGCCCCATTCGCGAAGCGAATTCAGCATGGGCGAACGCAAGTTACTATTCACGCCCTCGATAGGGCGTGAATAGTAACAAAACGGCTTGACCGGCTATCCGGTATGATTGACAAATGTATTCCGTACAGATATAATTCCTGATACGTTGACAAAGTAGCACGTTACTACGGTGAAGCGCGCAGTCATCAACAGGAAGAGACAATGCATGGACATCCAAAGGAAGAGTCAATTAATGGCCATCCAAAGGAAGAGTCAATAAATATAAAGAGGAAATATAACAGAATGCTGCCCATCAATAATGATTTACTGCACACTCCCGACGGAATGCGGGACACATACGGCGAGGAGATGGCAAAGAAGCAGAGCCTGATCGACAGGATCAAAAACAGGATTCACCTGTATGGCTACGAGGATATTCAGACTCCCGCGCTTGAGTTCTACGATGTTTTTTCGAGCGAGGTCGGGACCACTCCGGTCAGGGAACTCTACAAGCTGCTTGACAACGAGGGAAATCTGCTTGTCCTGAGGCCTGACTTTACTCCCTCCGTCGCCCGCTGCGCGGCCAAATATTTTTCAGAGGACGAAACCCCCATACGCTTCAATTATTGCGGCAGCGTATTCGGGAATGCCTCCAGTCTGCAGGGAAAGCTCTGTGAGACCACACAGATGGGGGCCGAGCTCATCAACGAGGACTCTGTCTACGCGGACGGAGAGATTCTGGCACTGCTGATCGATTCCCTGCTTCAGACCGGACTTACCCAGTTCCAGATCAGTGTCGGCAACGTGGAATATTTCAAGGGAATCTGTCATGCTGCTGGTCTGGATGCAGAGACAGAAATGCTTCTGAGGGATGCTCTTTCCGGCAAAAACTATTATGCGGCAGAGGAGCTGCTCCGCAGCAAGGGCTTTGACCGTCAGACAAGAAATCTCTTCCTTAAGGCGACCCGCTTTGTGACTACAAGAGAGGAACTTTCCCGTTTTCTGACTGATGATATGCATCCACAGGCCAGAGCCGCGATTGAGCGCCTGATGGAACTGTGCGGGATCATGGAGGCCTACGGTTTTTCAAAATATATCAGTTATGACCTGTCTCTTTTGAGCAAATACCACTACTATACAGGAATCGTTTTCAAGGGTTACACCTATGGGGCCGGTGATGCGATCGCCTCCGGAGGAAGATATGACGGGCTTCTTTCCCATTTCGGGAAAAAGGCCGCAGCAATCGGTGTGATGATCCAGATCGATATGCTGATGGAGGCACTCAGGAGACAGAATATTCCTGTTATTACAAAAGAAGAGCGGATTTATGTTGAGATCGGAAAAAAAGATGCCTGTGAGCAGATTGCCAAAGCAATGGAACTCAGAAATGCCGGAAACACTGTGATCATGACCCGGTGAATTCAGGCTGCTTCCCGATCGGAACACCAGTAAGTGAGGATAAAAAATGCAATATCTGACTATCGCGCTGACAAAAGGGCGGCTGGCGGGACAGACTATGGAACTGTTTGAGAGGGCCGGATATTTCTGTGAAGAACTCAAAGACAAAAAATCCCGAAAGCTGATTTTCACCAATGAAGAACAGAAGCTCCGCTTTTTCCTCTCCAAGGGGCCGGATGTACCGACATATGTCGAATATGGAGCGGCGGATATCGGCGTCGTCGGGTCGGATATTATTCTGGAGGAGCAGCGCAGATGCCACGAAGTGCTGGATCTGGGCTTTGGAAAATGCCGCATGTGCGTCGCGGGACCGCCCGAGGCGGAGGAACTGCTCAAACATCACGCCATGATCCGCGTTGCATCCAAATATCCCAATATAGCAAGGGATTATTTTTACAACAGAAAGAGGCAGACGGTGGACATCATCAAGCTCAACGGATCAGTCGAGCTCGGACCCATCGTCGAACTGTCGGACGTGATCGTCGATATCGTCGAGACCGGATCCACACTCAAGGCCAACCGCCTGAAGGTACTCGAAGAGGTACTTCCGATCTCCGCCAGGATGATCGTCAATCCGGTTTCCATGCAGATGAAGACCGAGAGAATCCGTGAGATGATCGACAGGGTCCGGGACTGCCTGCTGACTACAGAATGACAGAATCACCGGGGAGGTAAATATGGCACGTATGAGAATAATGAGACTGACGAAGGACTCCCGCAGAGATGCTCTCGAAGCCCTTCTGGGACGCAGTCCTTCGGGGTATTCCGAATATGAACAGACAGTGCGTGAGATCATCGATGATGTGCGGGCACGCGGCGATCTGGCTGTCTTTGATCTCGAAAAAAAATTTGACGGGTGTGTTCTGACCAGCGAGACCATCCGGATCACACCTGAAGAAATACAGGATGCATATAACGAACTGGATCCGGAGTTTGTAGAGGTGATCAGAAAAGCGGCTGACAATATCCGGGCCTATCACGAAAAACAGGTCACGCAGAGCTGGATCACCACCGGGGAGGATGGCACCATTCTGGGGCAGAAGATCACTCCCATCGAAGTGTCCGGCTGTTATGTGCCCGGAGGAAGGGCCGTGTACCCCTCCAGTGTCCTCATGAATGTGATCCCGGCTAAGGTAGCAGGCGTTGAGCGCATCATTATCGCGACGCCTCCGAATTCTTCCGGAAAAGCAGCCGCAGGCACCATTGTCGCGGCGGATATAGCAGGCGCGGATGAGATGTACAAGATGGGCGGAGCCCAGGCGATCGCTGCCATGGCCTATGGAACGGAAACGATCCCCCGCGTCGACAAGATCACCGGGCCCGGCAACATTTTTGTCGCCCTGGCCAAAAAGGCCTGCTTCGGCGTGACCGGAATTGACTCTGTCGCGGGCCCCAGTGAGATCCTCGTGATCGCGGACAGCACTGCCAACCCCAGATATGTTGCTGCAGATCTGTTGTCCCAGGCCGAACACGATCCCATGGCCAGCGCCATTCTGCTGACAAATGACCCGAATCTCGCGACAGCAGTCGCCGAGGAGATTGACTTTTTCATAAAAGATCTTCCCCGCAAAGAAATCATCTGTCAGTCCATTGACCACTATGGTTACATATTCGTGGGCGATACAATCGACGACCTTGTGGAAGCCGCCAATACGATTGCTTCGGAACACCTGGAAATCATGACGGCCAATCCTTTTGAAGTCATGACAAAGATCAAAAACGCGGGCGCCATTTTCCTGGGAAGTTATTCCTCAGAGCCTCTCGGCGACTATTTCGCAGGTCCAAACCACATTCTTCCGACCAATGGTACCGCCCGGTTTTTCTCTCCGCTCGGAGTGGATGCCTTCGTCAAAAAGAGCAGTATCATTTCTTATTCCAGAGATGCCCTCTGCCAGGTGCACAGGGATATTGAGCTGTTTGCCGAAAATGAGGGACTGCGCGCCCATGCCAATTCGATCCGTGTAAGATTTGAAGAGTAAAACAGACCTGACTGTTTCAATTCACGTGTGGTTTGAGGAATCAAACAGGCTTGGCTGTTTCTATTCACGTATGGTTTGAGAAATCAAACTGGCTTGACTGTTTCAATTCACGTACGGTTTGAGGAATCTTATGATTCCTGAGGAGATATCCAATGAGAAATGCCATTATCAGACGGAACACCGGTGAGACCCAGATCCGCGTCAGACTGGAAATCGATGGAAAGGGAAAAGCGGATTTCGGAAAAGGGACAGGAATCGGTTTTTTCGATCATATGCTCAATGCTTTTGCCCGTCACGGACTCTTTGATCTTGAGATTGAGGCCGTCGGCGACCTGGAGGTGGATGGTCACCATCTTGTAGAGGACACCGGCATCGTCCTGGGAGAGGCGATCAAAAGGGCAGTAGGAGATAAATCCGGGATCCGGCGCTTTGGTTATTTTGTACTTCCCATGGACGAAGCCCTGGTCCTGTGCGCGATCGATCTGTCCGGGAGACCTTATTTCCGTATGGACTTCGATGGTGAAAAAAAAGGATTTACAGCACCTGCGGTGGGAGAGTTCGACACCCAGCTGGTAAAGGAGTTTTTCTATTCTATCTCCTATGCAGCGGCCATGAACCTGCATTTCAGGATACTTTCAGGTGAAAACGACCACCATATCATCGAGGGAATGTTCAAGGCATTTGCAAAAGCCCTTGACATGGCGACTCAGGAGGATCCCCGCATCGAGGATGTGCTCAGCACCAAAGGCTGCCTGTAAGTGTAAAACAGCTGCGGGGAAAGCCGCCGGCAGAGTTGGGTATTGAAAGAATTCGGAAAACCAGGGGGCAGGCATCGGAAGAAGAAGGCAATTTGAAGAAACCGGTTTATATTGCGGGCACGCATCAGCAGAAGAGCACATTTGAAAAATCGGAAAACATGAAGGGCTGGCGCATGGCTGTGCATTGAACGAAATCGGGATTTTTGCAGCATACAGCAGATATAAGCGCCGTAATAAACAGGCAGGAAAACATTACGGGCAAGCGTGAGGGCTTCGCCCGGGGAGAGGTAATAGAGAATGAGCAGCAAAAAAGGAATTTATCCCTGCATCTGGCTCCTTAAAGGAAAGGCTGTTAAGGGATTTGACAATAACGAGATCGTCTCCGAAGATCCTGCGGAGCTGATCAGGTCCTATGTTGAGTCAGGCGCAGACGGTGTGATCATATTTGACCGGTCCAAAGGCGATGCAGAACACGACGCCGCCATTGATTTTATACGCGGCATCTGCGAAAAATGCACAGTTCCCGTAATTGCAGCCGGCAATGTGCGCCGTATGGAAGATGTCAAAAAGCTGATCTACGCAGGATGCCAAATGGCTGCGCTCAACCTTTCCAAGGAGAGCAACCGAGTCCTGGCGCGCGAGGTCTGCGAGCGCTTCGGCCGGGAGAGAATAGCAGGCTGCTACAAGAGCACTGAAAATCTGGAAAAAGAGTGGAAAAAACTTGCGCCATGGCTGTCCATGAGGATTCTGCTGGACGCGGAAAACCCGTCAGCAGCAAAAGCGGATGCATTGGGGGACGATTCCGGTTCCGCCATGGAGTCCATTCCCGAGATTGCCCTTATGCAGGATTCTTCTCCGGAAGCTCTTTCTTCCAGGCTGACCATGGACAGTGTTTCCGCAGTCTCAGGGGACGGAGTCAACCGCCTGGTATCCGAAGGCGGCGATACTGTTCAGAAAATACGCAATTCCTTTAAGGAATCCGGTATAGATATGGAAGAACACGAGAAGGCGGCCTTCTCATGGGAGGATTTCAAAAAAGGTCCGGACGGGCTGCTGCCTGTCGTCGTTCAGGAGGATGCCACCAATGAAGTACTCATGGTCGCCTACATGAACGAGACAGCTTACAATATGACTGTCTCTACCGGAAAGATGACCTATTTTTCCCGCAGCAGACAGTCCCTCTGGGTCAAGGGAGAGACCAGCGGACATTACCAGTACGTTCGCTCACTATATGGGGACTGTGATATGGATACCCTTCTGGCCCGCGTCGTACAGGTCGGCGCCGCGTGCCACACCGGCAGCCATTCCTGTTTCTTCAACCAGGTGACTGCTCCCAAAATGAGCGCAGGGCGCACCGCTCCGGTCGGAGATGTGCTCCGCGAGGACTATCAGACCATTATCGACCGCAGGGATAACCCCAGGGAAGGTTCTTATACCAATTACCTGTTTGACAAGGGTCTTGACAAGATGCTCAAAAAGCTGGGCGAGGAAAATACCGAAATCATTATCGCTGCCAAGAACCCTGCAGATAATGAGATCATCTACGAGATCGCCGATTATCTCTATCACCTCGAAGTCATTATGGCAGAAAAAGGGGTTGATTGGGACGATATCACCAGAGAACTGATTCGAAGACAAAAGAAAGAATAAAAATATCATTGATACGATATCATGATGTCCGGGTCAGAAGGTGGTTAAAGAAAAGCCGTCTCTGTGACTCCATCCTGTTCTCCCGAAGCCCTGCCGGATAATACAGAAGGAATAAGATTATGAACATCACGGGCGATTTCATCATAGAAAACGATGTATTGATAAAATATGTCGGCACCGGCTCGTCCGTGGCTATCCCGCAGGGTGTGAGGGAGATCGGTCAGGAGGCTTTCAGCAGGCACAGAACGCTCGTGAAGGTGGAGATCCCGGACAGTGTCGAGACGATTGGCGATGGTGCTTTTTCGGACTGCCATAAGCTGTGGCGCATCGGGTTCCCGGCCGGGCTGAAGAGACTCGGCAGCGGCGCACTGAGAAACTGTGAGGAAGTCCTGAGCCTCGAATTTCCCGAGGGTCTCGAGAGCATCGGCTCCCATGCCTTCGACGGCTGTGTGGACTGTTTCCGGGTCAGGCTGCCCGAGAGTCTCCGGGAAATCGGCCCGGCGGCTTTCAGCGGCTGTACCTGTGAAATCTGGCTCCACTGCTGGATTCCGTCGATGAAGGACGCACTCATCGGGCACAAGGGCATACTGCACACGGAGGACAGCCCGGACGCGATTCCTGAGCGCTTCCGGACCGCGGCACTGACTGGTTTCGCAAGGGATAAAGACAGCGGCTTCAACTCTCCGCGGACACGATCCTACCTGGGGTACACCCGGCTGCACGTGGATGAACTGACCGATGAGGCGTTCCGCCACCCGGAGCTGCTGCAGCTGCTTTGTACGCGCGGGCTGATCCCTGCCGGTGCGATCGAGGCCTGGCTTAAAGAGGCAGAAAAGAGAGGAAGCAAGGAACAGAAAGCCCTGCTGCGTGCGTATGCCGGCGGGTTCGGTACGGAGCGGCTCGTGCGTGCGCGTAAGGGGCTGCGGGAGGCCGGGGACCCGGTGCTCGAAGCGAAAGCCGGACGCCTGGCCATGATGGAGGCTCTCGCGGATATCGCCGGACGCCGCTTCGTGCTGGACGGGACGCCGCGGGAGGAGACGCTGTCTGATCTTAAGGACTGGATGGAGCTGCACGGCGCTGTCGTCGAACCGGCGCTCACAGAGAAAACCGATTTCTATGTCGTCTTCCCCGAAGGGAACAGGACGGGCCTGCCCGAAGCAGAGCGCAGCGGGACGGTGGTCATTGACGAGGACGGGTTTCTCCGCATGGCCGGCCGCTCTTATCCTGATACGCGCAGCGTGAAGGTGCCGGAGTGGCTGAGGGAGTTCCCGCCAGGCGCCTGCAGGAATCACACCGAACTCTGCGGGATTACGCTGCCGGATGGTATGACGCGCATCGGCGCGGAGGCCTTTCAGGACTGCATCTATATGTGGTACTTCTCAATCGCGAAAACCGTGCGCGAAATCGGCGACAGTGCCTTCCGGCGCTGCCGGATGCTAAACTAGTTCTGGTGCCCGCCATGTCTGACAGCGCTCGGCGCGGAGGTCTTCCGCGACTGCTCCCGTCTCTCAAAGATCGAACTTCCCGATAGTCTGACCGCGCTCGGCGACGGGGCCTTCCGCGGCTGCCACAGCCTGACGGAAATCAAAATCCCTGCGGGGATAACGGCGATCGGCGACATGACATTCCGGGGCTGCAGCAATCTGAGAAAGATCGATTTCCCTGCCGGCCTCACGGCGATCGGGCGGCGGGCTTTCAACGGCTGCAGGAACCTGACGGACCTGACGCTGCCGTCGGAAATGCTTTTGGTCGGAGATGGCGCCTTCGCCGGCTGTGTGCGTCTGCGGGAGCTGCGGCTGCCGGCCGGCCTGCGAGAGATCGGCGAGAGCGCCTTTCGCGGCTGTCCCGAACTGACTCTCCGCGCTCCGGCGGGCAGTTTCGCCGAAAGCTGGGCACTGGCGCACGACATGAAGTTCGAGGCTCTGAACTTGGGAAAAGATTAAAAAACCGATGAACTTGGGAAAAGATTAAAAAACCGATTGACAAACAGGATATTGTCTGCTATTTTTACTGAGTATGCCGCTTGATGAGGCTTTTGTGGCCATGTCCGGATTTAAAAACGGACCGGAGCCGCCGGTGCATGAGCTGTCTGGTACTGCAGCTTCTGCAAAAAGCGAAGATCCTGCCTGAACGAAAACGTGCTTCTTTCTCACGGAAGCGCAGATAAAGGGAGAGCGGGACGCCGTAATCAGCGAGTTTTTTTAAGAGAAGGAGGTACCTGATATGTATGCTATTATTGCAACTGGTGGCAAGCAGTACAAAGTTTCCGAAGGCGATGTGATCGATGTCGAGAAGATCGCAGTAGAAGCCGGCTCAGAAGTTACTTTTGATAACGTTCTGGCTATCGGCGGCGACACCCTCAAGGTCGCAGGCGATGTCGCGGGCGCGAGTGTAACGGGAACTGTCATGGAGCAGGGCAAAGCCAGAAAGGTCGTCGTCTACAGATATAAGAGGAAGACCGGCTATCACAAAAAGAACGGCCATCGCCAGCTCTTCACACGTGTCAAGATTGACAAGATCAACGCTTAATCCGCGGACACATCTTTTACGATTTTCGTAACAGGTCTGGTGAAAAATGACAGTCGTAGATATTTTCAGGGATAAAAAGGGTAACTACGAGTATTTCGAGTGCTCGGGTCATGCGGATGACCAAAGCTGTGAGGGAGAGGATATAATCTGTGCCGCGATCTCCATGCTTGTCATTAACACGGTCAACAGCCTTGAGGTCCTCGCCGGGGCGGACATAACCTATGCCGCCGCGGAAGAAGGCGGACACATCAGCTGCCGCTTTGAGACTACCCCTGATGAAAAAGCTGCGCTCCTCGTCGACAGTATGATCCTGGGACTCCAGAGTGTCAGGGACAGCTACGGAGACGAGTATCTCGTTATTAATCTCAAGGAGGAATGAATCATGATGAATCTGAATCTTCAGTTCTTCGCGCATAAAAAGGGAATGGGCTCCACCAAGAACGGCCGTGATTCCAACGCAAAACGTCTCGGCGCCAAGAGAGCGGACGGCCAGTTTGTCAAGGCCGGCAACATCCTTTACAGACAGCGCGGCACTCACATCCATCCCGGCCTCAACGTAGGCATCGGCGGTGATGATACTCTGTATGCTCTTACAGACGGCGTTCTCCGTTTTGAGCGCTTCGGAAAGTTCAGAAAGAGAGCTTCCGTGCACCCTGTAGAAGAGGCAGAGGTAGAGGCTTAATCTGAGCAGGATTGATGACCGTCCCAGCGCCAGTCCGTATTTTCGGCCAATCTGTGTGAGAGGGACATCAGAGGTCCATTCTGTTTTTCCGGCGGTCTGATTTACGTCGGAACAGATATCTGTAATTTAGGGAGCTCCGGGCAGACGACATTGCGATTCTGCCGGGAGCTCTTTGTATACACCACATGATGTAAAGTCAAAAGTACGAGACAGGCTTCTCTTAACTGCCTTTTGACCCCGACATCATCATATTGGAGACATAAATGTTTATCGATAAAGCCAGAATTATAGTTTCCAGCGGAAAGGGCGGCGACGGTCATGTTTCCTTCCGCAGGGAAAAATATGTGCCTGCCGGAGGTCCCGACGGCGGTGATGGCGGGAAAGGCGGAGATGTTGTCTTTGTCATAGACAAAGGCCTGAACACGCTGACCGATTTCCGCCATGTCCGCAAATACGCGGCTCAGCATGGAGAGGACGGGAAAAAGAAGAGAATGGCCGGCAAAAAAGGCCAGGATATAGAGATCAAGGTACCCGAAGGAACTGTGATCCGCGAAGCCAATACCGGCAAGGTCATCGCCGATATGTCCGGCGATCTGCGACGGTACGTCATCCTCCGCGGCGGACGCGGCGGCAACGGCAACATGCACTATGCCACTTCGACCATGCAGGCCCCCAAATATGCGCAGCCCGGTCAGCCCTCCAAGACTCTGGAGCTGCTTCTGGAGCTGAAAATGATCGCTGACGTAGGACTGGTGGGATTCCCCAATGTGGGCAAGTCCACCCTGCTTTCCATGTCCAGCAATGCCAAACCCCGTATTGCCAACTATCATTTCACGACTCTGCAGCCTATTCTGGGAGTCGTGGACCTGGAGGACGCAAAGGGATTTGTCATGGCGGACATCCCCGGCCTCATAGAGGGCGCCGCGGACGGTGCAGGCCTTGGCCACGAGTTCCTGGCCCATCTTGAGCGCACCAGGATCCTGATCCATGTGGTTGACGCGGCCGGTTCAGAGGGACGTGATCCAATAGAGGACATCATGGCAATCAACCGCGAACTTGCCCGATACAAGATCGACCTTTCTTCCAGAAGACAGATCGTAGCCGCCAACAAGTGCGACCTGATCCAGCCTGAAGAGGACCAAGATGGCAATCAGAAAGATCCCGTCGCGGAGATCCGCACTTACTGCCAGCCTCTGGGAATAGAGGTCTTCCCCATCTCGGCGGCAACAGGACAGGGAGTAAAGGAGCTGCTTTATCACTGCAGCAATGTCCTTGCGGAACTCCCTTCCGAACTCATCACCTATGAGCAGGAGTATGATCCCGAGGTCGAACTTGCGGAGGAAACCGAGCCCTACACTGTGACTTACGATGCCAAAACCAAAGAATATCTGGTGGAAGGCCCCCGCATCGAGCGTATGCTGGGCTATACAAATCTGGAGACCGAAAAAGGATTTGTTTTCTTCCAGAAGTTCCTTGTGGATAACGGGATCATTGACGAACTCAAGCGCTTAGGCTGCAAAGAGGGCGATACAGTCCGTCTGTACGGCCATGGATTTGAGTTCTTTGACTGATAATCGACTGAATTGAGACTAAGCAGTGATTAAACAGTGACGTACGGGGATGCTGACCGGTTATTGAATAGTTATTGAAAAGTTATTGAAATTGTTTGAACCGGTACTGAATATTTACTGTATAGTTACTGTATGGAGGAAATAGAATAGATGCTTACAAGTAAACAGAGAGCCTATCTGACCGGCCTTTCAAACTCCCTTAACCCTATTGTCCAGGTCGGCATGCAGGGAGTGACCCCGGAAGTGGTCAAGTCCGCGGAGGAGGCTTTTAATACCCATGAACTCATCAAGGGTACCGTGCAGAAGAACGTCCCGGAGGATGTCCGTGCCTGCGCGGAGACAATCGCCGAGAGATCCCGATCAGAGCTTGTCACTGTGATCGGAAGGAAATTTATCCTTTACAAGCCTTTCCGCGAGAAACCCGTCATCGTACTTCCTGTAAAGAAATAAGAGTTGTATAAGAGTGCACAGGAACTATCATTCATATATTTATAAACAGGGGGCATAGCCACAGGTATGAATTCTGAAATGACAAATCATGATGATTACAGGCAGGGAAAAAAGATCGGGATTCTCGGGGGAACCTTTGATCCGATCCACACTGCGCATCTGATTATCGCTGAAGCGGCCAGGGATGCGTTTTCTCTCGACGAGGTGCTCCTCATGCCCTCAGGACATTCCTATCTCAAGGACGACAGGGTTCAGAAGGTCCTTCCCCCTGAGATCCGCTTTGAAATGGCCAGACTGGCTGCAGAGGATAATCCTCACTTCACCGCGTCCGACTTTGAGATACTCCGTGAGGGAAATACCTATACCAGCGAGACGCTCCGGGCGCTCCGGGAACTGCATCCCCGGGACCGCTTTTATTTCATAGTGGGTGCCGATTCGGTACGTTCGATCCTCACATGGAAAAATCCCCGTGTGATTTTTGAGAGCTGCACCCTTTTGGCAGCGATCCGCGAGGATGGAGTACCGACCGGGGAGTTTTTGAAGGCAGTTGACAACCTCAGATCCGAATACGCAGCTGATATCCACATCCTTGAGATTCCTGCTATCGGTATTTCATCAACAGACATACGAAACCGTGTAAAAAGTGGAAGAACCATACATTACCTCGTGCCTGATAAGGTAGAAAGGTATATAATAGAGACAGGAATTTACCGCTGATTCATCAGATACGGAAGACAAGGCGGAACCAGCGCAGGCTGGAAAGGGAGGGTTCCTCAGTGAAAAGACTTAACAAGATAGAACTGATCAGGACACTTGAGCAGGAACTCAATTACAAACGCTTTGTGCATACTATGGCTGTTGCGGGCACTGCGTCTTCTCTCGCCATGTGTTATGGCATGAATATTCAAAAAGCTGAGCTCGCAGGCCTTCTGCATGACTGTGCCAAATGTATCGATGTACGGAAGATGCAGAAACTATGCGAGAAGGCAGGTCTTGAAATAACACCCTTTGAGGCGGGGAGCGGTTCTCTGCTTCACTCCAAGGCAGGCAGTGTTCTTGCGGCCGAAAAGTACGGATGCACAGACCCTGATATACTTAACGCGATCCGGTACCATACAACAGGACGGCCGGGTATGTCGCTGCTTGAAAAGATCATTTTTGTCGCGGATTACATAGAGCCGGGCCGCTACACAGCCAAAAATCTTCCTGAAATCAGGAAGATGGCTTTTGAAGATATCGATGAGGCCCTGATGAAGATTCTCTATGATACGCTGGTCTACCTCAATTCCACAGGGAACACAGTCGATCCGATGACGCAGAAAACATATGATTACTACAGGCAGATGCTGGCAGAAGTGAACCGATATGACTGATGAATCGTGTATACACGGAACTGTTGGCAGATATTGACAGTTATTTGAGGAAAATTTAGAGGAAAGGGATTTCAATGAGTGAATTGAACGAAAGAAACACGGCACCTGATAATACAGAATCCGGAAAAGACCGCTCCGCTGCACTTGCAAAAATCGCAATCGAGGTACTTGAAGACAAAAAAGCGGAAGATATCCGGGTGATCGACATCTCCGATCTGTCCGTCCTCGCTGATTTTTTTATCATCGCAACCGGCAACAACCGCACCCAGGTACAGGCTATGGCGGATGAAGTAGAGCAGAAGCTGGGCAGGGCCGGAGCAGTCCCCAAACAGATTGAGGGCTATCAGGCCGCCAACTGGGTCCTTCTTGATTTCGGTGATGTTATCATTCATATTTTTGATGCCCAGAATCGTCTCTTCTATGATCTGGAGAGAATCTGGAAGGATGGAAGGCAGATCGATCCCGAGGCACTCTGATTATAAAAAAGACTAATCCTTTTGACACAGATTTAATTCATGATACAGCAGGCTTCCGGAACTGGTATTTTGGTGTCCGGAAGCCTCTTTTATGACACTGGGGTCTTAAGCGAAAAGGGATAGATATTATGAATTCTAATACAAATAATAATGCGCAAGACAAGACCGGGAACGAAATCAATTCCAGAGAAAATAAGATTACCGGAGACGGCAAAAATACAAGGGACGATCATAATACCAGGGATAAAAACAATTCCGGCAACGCAAACCGTTCTTCTGATATGGAAAACCTGGCTGTAGACAGGGAAAAAGTCATCATCCGGACCAGTATCGTCGGGATCGGGGCCAACGTTCTGCTTGCTGCCTTCAAGGCTGTAATCGGTATTCTGTCCCATTCGATTGCTGTCACACTCGACGCTGTGAACAATCTTTCGGACGCACTCTCTTCTGTGATCACGATCATCGGTTCCAAGGTGGCATCCAGAAGACCGGATAAAAAGCATCCTCTGGGGCACGGCAGAGCTGAATATCTCAGCGCTCTCATCGTGGCTTCCATCGTTCTGTACGCCGGTTTTACATCTTTGTACGAATCGGTCAAAAAGATCATTTCGCCGGAAACACCCGATTATTCAGTGATCTCGCTTGTGATCATCGCAGTCGCCGTTGGTGTAAAAGTAATTCTGGGCAGATATTTTATCAGCCAGGGAAGAAAAGCGCATTCAGGCGCACTTGAGGCTTCGGGAGCGGATGCTTCTTTCGATGCAATTCTCTCACTGTCTGTACTGGCATGCGCCATTCTGTTCAAGTTCACAGGAATATCACTGGAGGCATTTGTCGGTGCGGTTATTTCTGTGTTTATCATCAAATCCGGTTTCGAGATGATGTCCGAGACCTTGGATGATATTCTGGGAAAAAGAGCCGACGAAGATACTGTCAGGCAGATCAAGGAACTTCTGATCGAAGAGCCTGAGATCAGGGGCGTCTATGATGTGTTCGTCAATAATTACGGACCCGGCAGGGACTACGCTTCCCTGCATGTAGAACTTCCCGACACGATGGATGTGGAACAGGTCGATGTCCTTACCCGGAAAGTACAGAAAAAAGTATTCACAGAGACAGGCGTGATCCTTACCAGTGTGGGAGTCTATTCCTATAATACCCGCAATGAAGAAGCGGCGGAAATCCGCAACAAAGTCATGCATCTGGTCCTGAGCCATGAGTGGGCCCTGCAGGTGCACGGCTTCTATGCGGATACTGAAAAAAAGATAATCAGGTTTGATGTTGTCATGAGCTTCGACGTCGATCCGAAGGAGGCATGTGAGCAGATCCGTCAGGAAGTGCAGAAGGAGTTCCCTGATTACACACTGAGAATCGTTCGCGACCTGGATATCTCTTAAGTTTTTTAAACTTTACTCTGCCCAAATAGATTCACTGATTGTCTGTCCTTCCAAATAAACAAATAAAATTAATCCCGGCGCGAATACAGTAAGCACCTGACTCAGTGCATATTGTATCCCGCGCCGGGTTTTTTTTTAATCGCAGGGCTGCAGTAAGGTATGTTTTGCCAGATGGCTAACGGCAGCCCGCAGGAGGGTAGAGGGCAGCATTGCCGCCTCTGCCCTATTATGATAGTGCCAGTGTAAAGTGTTTTCCGCCTTTCGGCAGACACGGGCCAGTCGGGAGGAGAGAGGACAGAATGACTCCCTCTGCCCTATTCGGAATTTCATCAGCCCATCAGTCGGAATACTCCGAAAACCTTTCCGAGAATCATGCAGTCATTTACGATAATGGGATCCATCGAATCGTTTTCAGGCTGAAGACGGATATGGTCTTTTTCTTTATAGAAAGTCTTGACCGTAGCGGAGTCGTCGATCAGGGCGACGACGATATCACCGTTTGAAGCGGTATTGCAGGAGTTGATAAAGATATAATCCCCATCAAAAATGCCTGCGTTGATCATGGATTCTCCGCGCACACGAAGTACATAGGATTCGCCTGAAGGAACATATTCAGCGGGAACAGGAAAATAACTCTGGATATTTTCCTGTGCAAGCAGGGGCTGTCCCGCGGCAATGTCTCCGATCACAGGAAGAGAAGTCATGTCAGTGCGTACAACCTGGAAGCTGTCGTCACAGATCTCGATCGCGCGCGGTTTTGTGGGATCCCTGCGGATAAAGCCATTTCTTTCCATAGTTGAAAGATGGGCATGAACAGAAGATGTGGAGCGCAGATTGACTTTCTCACAGATTTCCCTCACCGTGGGCGGATATCCCTTTTTCAGGATCTCGTCCTTGATATACTCAAGTATTTCCTTTTGTTTCGCGGAAAGCCGTCTGCTGCCATTATAATTTGTGGATTTCATGTCATAACTCCTGTCTGTCAGAATGATTGAAGACAAATCCGGGGCATTGACCCGGATGACGCAACGGTTCTTAATTTGAGAAAAGCCATATGATGTTAAACCAGGGATTATGTATCTCTGAAGGCACCTGTATTAAACTGATCCGGTTAACATGCGGCTTTCTATTTGATTTTTATTTGCTTTTTTCTATGTTTCTACTATACACTACAAAGGCTGAAAACGCAAACATATATTCCGAAAATGTGTTCCGAAAATCTGTTCGAAAATCATTGACAAGAGAGCATACGTTCGATATAATTAAGTTGTTTCAAACATCCGTTTGATTAAAGCAGCGAGGAAAGCGGCCGTAAATGCCGAGCTCGCTCGTGCATTTAAGGACATTTTCCGAGCGCCCACACATGAGCACATAGCAACGCAAAGGCGCGGGACGCGCCTGCAGCGGGGCGGGGTGCGAATGGGTGGAGCGATGTGAGAGCGCGGGACGCGCGAAACAGCGCGGGCTTTAATCAAACGAATATAAGAAGCAGCGAGGAAAGCGGCCGTAAATGCCGAGCTCGCCCGCGCATTACATCAACTCTTAAACAGTACTCCCGGATAGATATTATTTCAGCAGATCAGGACTTAAATGACAGGTGGACATTATGAACGGAATTGTTGTCATGGATTGTGTACAGGCCGCATATCAGGGTAATTATGGTATATACGGGACCAGGGACCGGATGATCAGGATCAGCGGCAGAAGAGCGGCAGCCATGACCGGAACCAGCATTCTTTCCCATGAAACCTCCGCAGTCCTTACGGACTCGCCGGTGAATAGATCCGGTTCTGAAACAGCCTGTTCAAAAAGGAATGTTTCGAAAAAATCCGGTTCAAAACGTTTTGTGACGAAGAAAGACGGCAGAATTCCTGCATGCTGCAAAAGCAGAGATATAAATCATAAGGAAGCAGTGAGTACTTCAGCAGAAGCAAATACGAATACCGCAAAAAGGGATATCAGGATCTGTGCAGTGTCCTCTGACCGCAGAGAGAAGACATCATCCTTCGCGATGCGTGCTTTCCGTGTGCTGGTGCTTACAGTCGTTCTGACATCAATGATTGCCGGATTCCATATGATTACCGGAGCCTCCGGAAGACCCCGTCAGCAGGCATGGAAGTATCACACAACCGTCACGATTCCCTATGGGGAAAGCTTCGGGGATTTGATCGAGAAAACCTTCAACAGCACCTATTACGAATCACAGGACGATTACCTGAAGGAAATCTGTCAGATCAACAGTCTGCCTTATCACAGAGGAGAGATTCCCCAGCTGCAGTCAGGAACAAGTCTTGTGATTCCCTACTACTCAACGGAATATAAGTAAATCCATAAATTCCGATAGAAGAATATAAGAATATAAGAAACGGGGCTTCCTATAGTGCCTGAATTTACAGGAGAGGAGAGCCCCGTTTTTTTTATTATATTATGCAGCTGAGGAGAAGAGTTACAGCTGTATTTCTTTTGTATTTTTCAGTGATGCATTTGTACATTGATATATGTACACGTCCTCGAGAGGACCTGAGAACCGTGATCAGAGCCATACCAGGATTTGTAGATTTTATCATTGTATACATTAATTACAGGATACAAAAACACTTGACACATTCGGTATACATTTGCAATAATATAGCACGTGCAGTCAGTTTCTATTGTTTTCTATTGTTTTACAGATAGTTTTCTTATTTTTTAGTAAAGGAGTTTTTGTTTGAAGCCATATAGAGAGATGACTCGTGAAGAACTTACAGCCGAGCTGGATGGCCTTCGCGTGGAATATAAGAAATATCAGAAAATGGACCTTAAACTGGATATGTCAAGAGGCAAGCCCTGTATTGAACAGCTTGATCTTTCTATGGGGCTCATGGATGCTCTTAACTCTGATGCTGATCTTTTCTGCGAGGATGGTACCGACTGCCGCAACTACGGCGGCCTTGACGGTATCCAGGAATGCAAAGAGCTGATCGGTGATATGATGGAGAATCATCCCGATAATATCATTATTTATGGCAATTCATCCCTCAATGTCATGTACGATACTGTATCGAGAGCCATGACTCACGGCATTATGGGAAACACTCCCTGGTGCAAACTGGATAAAGTAAAATTCCTCTGCCCTTCACCAGGATATGACCGACATTTCGCCATCACCGAATATTTCGGAATTGAGATGATTCCGGTTCCGATGACTCCTACGGGTCCGGACATGGACATTGTTGAGAAGCTGGTCTCTGAAGACGAGGCAGTCAAGGGAATCTGGTGTGTCCCTAAATACTCAAATCCCCAGGGGTATTCTTTCAGTGACGAAACTGTTCGACGCATGGCCAGGCTGAATCCTGCAGCTCAGGATTTCCGTATTTTCTGGGACAATGCCTACGGCATTCATCATCTTTATGATATTGACCAGGATTATGTGATTGAGATCCTGGCTGAGTGCAAGAGATGCGGACATCCGGATATGGTTTATAAGTTTGCTTCTACATCCAAGATCACATTCCCCGGAAGCGGTATTTCCGCACTTGCGACCTCTCCCAACAACCTGGAAGATATTAAGAAGCAGCTTCAGGTCCAGACTATCGGACACGACAAGGTGAATCAGCTCAGACATGTACGCTTCTTTGGTGATATCTATGGAATGGTCATGCATATGCATGAGCATGCCAAGATCCTCCGTCCCAAATTCGAGGCAGTGGAGCAGATTCTGGACGAGAATCTCACCGGTCTTGGAATCGGCACATGGACCAATCCCAAAGGAGGCTATTTTATCAGTTTTGAGACCCTTCCCGGCTGCGCCAAGCAGGTCGTCGGACTGTGCAATAAGGCAGGTGTACAGATGACAAAGGCCGGTGCCACATGGCCTTACGGCAGGGATCCCTATGATTCCAATATCAGAATCGCACCCAGTTATCCCCCGATTGAAGACCTCAAGATTGCGACTAAACTGTTTGCGCTCTGCGTAAAAGTCGTCAGCTGCAGAAAACTGCTGGAAGAAATGGATAATGCCGAAAAAGCCGGCTCATGAGGATCTGTAGACTGCACAGCGCACATAATCTCAGCTGTCCTGAGAGATTCCTGTTCCCTGTGCGGCAAATTGAATCAATTTAAATACGATATTTTAAAAACGGCGCTCCCTGCAGGGCGCCGTTTTTCTTGCGGTTGCCCTTTGTTTCTGCTACAATCTGTTTCTACAGACTGCATAAAAATTTCGCAGCCTGCTTCACATTTTAAGCCATGTTTGTGGGCACTCGCCCATGGCCACATGTATGAATAAACAACGCATTGCTCCGCGCCATGGCGCTCCCGCAATGCTCCATATATTACCGGACATAAGCATCTTTTGTATTTACTTTTATGGAGGTTTTTTTAGAGCATATGAATCAATATCTTATTCCCTTTCTGGTGTCCATGGTCCCTCTGATCGAGCTTCGAGGCGCTATTCCGATTGCCCAGGGCATGGGGCTTCCGATCGTCCCTTCCTATATTGTCTGCATCATCGGCAACATGATTCCGGTCCCCTTTATTTATCTCTTTGCCAGAAGAGTGCTGGTGTGGGGCGCGGACAAGCCTGTTATAGGGAAGTTTTTTACTTTCTGCCTGGAAAAAGGTGAGAAGGGAGGTAAAAAGCTGACCGAAAAAGCCGGAAGGGGACTCTTTGTGGCACTTTTGTTGTTTGTCGGTATTCCACTTCCCGGCACAGGGGCATGGACCGGAACTCTGGCGGCCAGTATCCTGGATATGGATTTCAAATCCACAGTGGTTGCTGTCATGCTGGGAGTCCTCCTGGCTGGTGTCATCATGATGACTGCAAGCGTCATCGGATTCAGCCTGATCTGAGGAATCTGAAATCCCGGCTTTGACAAAAACAAGGCCGGATTAAATCATCCGGTTCCGGAAAATCCATAGCTGTTTACAGTGTACGCCTCGTTGAACGCCTGGTTGATTTAAGCGTCCGGAAATAATTCTGAAAAAACCGGTCTGGCAACTATAAAAGGGAGCGTGAGGGATGAATTTTAAACGCATCTTAAATATATGTAATTTCATAATCGCTCTTTTGATAGTCGTTCTTCTTGCAGGATATTTTCTCTTTCATCCTGACGGTTCAGTGAGCCAGGATGAGGATTCGGTGCTGATCGGTGCCAGCTACATGACTATGAACAATGAGCTGTTTGCCATCATCAACGAGCAGATTTCCCACCGTGTGGATGCGGAAGGAGATCATATGGTCGTCAGGGATCCTGCGCTGGATATTGACAGGCAGGTGGAGCAGATTGAAGACATGCTGGATATGGGAATCAGGGTTCTGATTCTGACTCCGGTTGATTCTGACGCCCTCTCCGATGTTTTGCGGCGAGCCAGGAGACAGGGTGTGATCGTGATCGTTGTGGACTCGAACCTCTCTGATTCAAGTCTTGCCGACTGTACGATTGTATCCGATAATTACCGGGCAGGTGTTCTGGCCGGAGAATATCTGTTATCAAAAATGGAAGAGGGAGAAAAGAGAAATATCGTCCTTCTTACACATGATGCTGCGCTCTCAGGAGTACAGCGAGTGAAGGGATTTACAGATACTGTTTCCGGAAGGAAAGGTATCAGGATCGTCAGGGAAATACCCTGTGAGGGAAAGCTTGAACTGGCTGTGCCCCGGATGGAAAGTTTTATCGAAGAAGGAATCCTTTTTGACAGTGTCTTCTGTCTCAACGATCCCTCCTGTATCGGTGCCGCGGCGGCGCTGGACTCGAAGGGGCTTCTGGAATCTGTCGAGCTTTATGGTGTAGATGCCTCTCCCGATGTCAAAGCCATGATTCGGGACGGAAAGATCAAGGGTTCTGTAGCCCAGTCTCCCACAAAGGTCGGTGAGCAGGCGGCTGACGCGCTCTACATGCTGCTGCGGGGCCAAAAAGTGGATCCAATGATCCTGGTGCCTGTCGAACTGGTCACTCAGGAGAATGTTGAAGAACACAACGTGGACCGCTGGCAGTGACATCCGCCTCTTTGTAAAAGAGTGTTCTTTATAAAAAAGTTCTTATAAAAGAGTTTTTTATAAAGAGTGTTTAAAAATGATTTCTTTGTAAAAAGATGGTTTGACAGCCGGAATCAGTCCGGTTTCGGATACAGGAGATCAGGAATGGCCGAAAAACCTTTAGAAATCTACAGGGATCATCCTGAAAATGAAGCAGGTGACATCCGTCTGGCTTCCGGTATGATTTTCAGAGAGATGCAGTTGCTGAACGTGCTGATTATTTTTATGCTCACGGCAGTTACAGTGCATGCCCAGAGGGGATATATACATAATGGGACAGCCCTTACCTTTCTGCTTAATTCCGGAAGTATCCCTGTACTTTTCTGGAAACTGCCGGTCTGTGTAATGTTACTGGTCCTTTGCCTGCTCCTTTTGCTGTCTGTTCCCTGCAATAATCACCCGGAGCTTGTCGCAAAGCTGCTGCTGGAATACGGGATTTCGATCTGGATCAGCGCATTGACAGGATTTGGTTACACCGGCATGGTCATGCTGCTTCTGGCAGACGCCATGCGATACAGGATCGACTGGAAAAAACGACTTGCCTATATCATTCTGATCTGCGTATCCTATGTCGCGATGAGTGCCAGCGAATTCAGGACTTATCTGAACGCGGTTCCGATCGAGCAGATGTGGTCTTATTACAGGGTTGATGTAAGAAACATGTTCCTGGGTGTTTTGAACATGCTTTCTCTTGTCAATACCCTGGTCTTTGTTTTATTTATGGTTGTTCTCACAGTCTCACAGACCAGCGAAAAAGAGCGCATCCTGCGCCTGAACAGTCAGCTCCAGGTGGCCAACAGGAAACTGGAGGAATACGCGGAAGAACAGGTGCGTATGACGGAGACCAGAGAGCGCAACCGTCTGGCCAGAGAGATTCATGATACCCTTGGGCACTCGCTGACGGGTATCATTACGGGCATTGAGGCCTGTATCATGCTGATGGATATAGCGCCGGAAGCTACCAAGGAACAGCTGCGCGCAATCGCGGAGGTGGCCAGAAACGGAATCACGGATGTCAGGCACTCCGTCAACGCGCTGAGGCCTGATGCACTGGAAACTCTGGATTTTAAACAGGCGCTTGTCAAACTGGTCGAGGAGTCCGGTAAATCCACCGGTGTCAAAATAGACTTCTCCTTTCCCCATAAATTCGAAAACCTTGATCAGGATGAGGAGGATGTCATTTACAGAATCGTGCAGGAAAGCATTACCAATGCGATCCGGCACGGTCATGCTTCCCATATTGACATACGAATCTTGCATCTGGACAATGATATTTTCATACGTATCGCCGATAACGGGCAGGGGTGCTCAAATATTCAGAGCGGTTTCGGGCTCCATCATATGAAGGAGCGCGTTGAGATGCTGCAGGGTACGATCTCCTGGAACGGAGACAATGGATTTGTCATCGAGGCAACTGTGCCGATCCGCATAAATACGGAGGAAGATTCATGATTAAAATTTTGATTGCTGATGATCAGGAACTGATCCGCCAAAGTCTCATGATCATCCTGGATAATGTTGAAGACTTCCAGGTGACAGACTGTGTCGCCGACGGCATTGAGGTCATGAATTCTGTGAAGAAAGAAAAGCCTGACGTGATCCTCATGGATATCCGCATGCCCAAGATGGACGGGGTTGTCTGCACACAGCGGATCAAGGAGCTGTATCCGGATATCAAGATCATCATACTGACGACATTCGATGACGATGAATATGTTTTTAACGCCTTGAAATTCGGGGCCAGCGGATATCTTCTCAAGGGTATCTCCATGAAGGAACTCTCTGACGCGATCCGCAAGGTCTATAACGGGACAGCAATGATCAATGAGGATATTGCCTCAAAGGTCGTCCGTCTTTTTTCCCGTATGGCCCAGTCAAACCTGGCCATCCAGGTGGACAGCTCTCTGGCGGACAGTCTCAAGCCACATGAATGGGACGTGGTCATACTGGTAGGAAGGGGTCTGTCCAACAAGGAAATCTCGGCGAAACTGAATCTTTCCGAGGGAACTGTCAGAAACACACTCAGCTCCATCCTGTCGAAGCTGCAGCTTCGCGACCGGACGCAGGTTGCCATCTGGGCTGTCCAGACAGGCACGGCCAACCGGCCGCTGAGCAGGTAATATACTGAGGCGTCAGTTATGAACAATCTGAAAAAAGAACTTGCAGCCCGCAGGTACTGGCGTGTGGCTGCCGCGGGCCTGTTAATCCTGATTTCCGGGATCCTCCTCAGCGGAATCTACGGAAAATGGGGATTTAACAGGAAGAAAAAAATCGTAGTCGGCGTTTTTGCCGGAAGCTACTGGGATATAGAAAACGGCTATTACTACAGAATATTGGATGAGGCAATCTCGAAATTCAGGGAAAAGCATCCCGATTACGAGGTGGTCTATACCTCCGGAATCCGGAAATCCGATTATCCGGAGTGGCTGGCGGAACAGTTTATGCAGGGGTCTGCCCCGGATCTTTTCTTTATACCAGGGAATTATCTCGATACTTTCGCCAGGATCGGAGCCCTTCATCCACTGGATGATCTGATTTATGAAGACGATGATTTCGATCCCTGGGCTTATTATCCTACAGCCTATAATGCCGGATATTTAAATGGAAACCAGCTCGCGATTCCCTATGAGTGCGCTCCCAGGATGATGTTTGTCAACAAGACGATCCTGGACGCGGAGGGCATTGACATGCCGGATTCCGACTGGACCTGGGAGGATTTTCTGTCAATCTGCAGGTCTGTGACCCATTCAACTGACGAGAACGGAGTTATAAACCAGTTCGGGGTCCGGGGCTATACATGGCAGGATGCTTTCTGTGCCAACAGTGTCCAGATTCTGAGTCCTGATGGAAAATCCTGTGATTTTACAGTCGGCGAAGTGGGAGAGGCTATATCTTTTCTTGAGCGCATAAATAATCTCAGCTCCGGATATGCTCTTTCCAATGCCGATTTTTCCAATGGAAACGTAGCATTTCAGCCCATGGTCTTCTCAGAGTACAGGGCTTATAAATCAAAAGAGCTCAGTCTCAAGAAATATTCCGGTTTTGAATGGGAATGCCTGAGTATGCCTTCGGGTCCCTCGGGGGATAATGTGTCAGTGCTCGACACGCTCTGCCTGGGCATGAGCAAAAAGACTTCACACGAAAAAGAAGTGTGGGAACTGATGAAGATTCTGACCTTTGATGAGCAGATCCAGGGAAAAATCTTTGATTATTCTGAGGGAATCTCGCCGCTGACATCACTCACGGAATCCGAGGAGACGGCCAAATTGCTCCGTCAGGGAACCGGCAGCAGATTCAATATGGACACTCTCAGGTTCGTCATGGAAAAGTCGATCATGCCCCGCTACATCAAAGGGTATGGTGAGATCAATGAACAGATTTCCATCGCGGTCCAGTCGATTCTGGAAAGCTCCTCCAACCTGCAGATGGAACAGATTATCTGGAACAGAAAGCTGAACAGCTATCTGAAAAACCTGCAGTAGAGAGAAGGACCTGCCGTGAAGCGTCCTTTAAAAAAGTAAGTCAAAAGTGATACATAGAAGAGAACTGCCGACATATAATTCAACCCGTTTATTTTCCATCGCTCAATACCCGTGACTTATCCGGCGCGCAAGACTCGCGAGCGAGTCTTGAATTATATTATGGATTTGTTTAGAAAACTGCGGCCGTGAAGGCACAGAGCGGATCTCTGGAAGAATAATCGAAGAAGAATAATCGAAAAAAAATAATCGCAATAGAAAAAACTGATTTTTGTAATATCAGACATAACAAATGTCATGTGAAAGTATGACAAATATCAGACAATATTGGTGACACTTGTGAGATGAACAGGTGTCGCCTTTTTTTTATACTTTTTTTACAGTTGTTCGTATTAATTTTATCAAATCGATAAGAACAGAAAGAGAGGCGTATCTATGAAGTATGTAGTACTGGTAAGCCACGGTGAGTTTGCACCCGGCCTTCACAAAGCCGTCAACATGCTGGCAGGTGAAGAGAGAGAAGATGTTCTTTCCACAAGCCTGAGCAATGGCATGGGCGCAGATGAATTCGCTGAGAACGTCAAGTCAGTTCTCTCTGTTGTCGGCGCTGAGGATGAGATCATTCTCTTCGCTGATATCGTCGGCGGATCTCCCCTGGCGACCACAGCTAACGTGCTGATGGAAATGGATCTTCTGGGACGCACCAGAATGATCGGCGGCATGAACCTTCCTCTGGTTCTGACCTGTGTGCTCAGCAAGGATGATGAGGAGACATCTGAACTCATCGACGAGCTGATCGAGGGCGCAAAAGATCAGATCAAGGAATTCGTTGTCGCAGTTGACGATGAGGAGGAAGAGGATCTCTGATCGGAAGATCGCGGTTCTTTTTTATCCGGATACATTAATAAGGCTGAGAATGCTTTGTCATTCTCCAAAGGCCGCAGACATGCGCCGGAGCGTCGCATGTTCTGCCAAACCGGGCAGTCTTTCCTGACAGGCATATCAAAGTGTCTGCTTCCGCCCGGTCAAGTCAGGTACGCTCCGGAATGGAGGATTTACAATGTCAGTATCTTTCGTACGTGTTGATGACAGAATGATCCATGGCCAGACCGTTACCAGGTGGTCTCTTGAGTATCCCTGCACGGGACTGATCGCTGTCAACGATGCAGCTGCCAAGAACCCTGTCCTGAAGGGTGCTTACAAGAGCGCTTCCGACAAGAAGACTTTTGTGTGGGGCGTAGATGAGTTTATCGCCAAGAGCAAAAAGGTCGTCGAGTCCAAGGACAACTACTTCCTGATCACCAAGAATCCTGTCGACATGAAGAAGATCCTCGTCGATGCAGGTTTTGTTCCCAGCAATGTCAAGACTATCATCATCGGACCCTGCAACGACCGTCCCGGCGCTGTCAAGCTCGGCAATAACCAGTCCATCACACAGGAAGAGGCCGAGGCTCTCGAGGCCATCATGAAGGCCGGTTACGAGATCGAGTTCGCGCTTGTCAAAGAATCCGCGATCGGCAACTGGAAGAAATTCCGCGGCCAGTTCGGTTTCACAGACTGATCACAGGGCAAATAATAATTTGGCATAAGGAAGGCGGTTTTATCCCTGTAAGCTTTGGCCGGTTATGCATGATGGCGGATCAGCAGTTTTTTCCTCTGAGTCCGCAGCTCTGTATGTTGGCCGTGCCGACATAGAAGGGGCGAAGCTTTAAACCAAAGCGTGAACGGCTTCCTTGCCCGATTCGAATAAGAGGAGAATGAAAATGTCTATAAATATCGTACAGGCAATTATCCTGGGTCTGTTTGCTTCCCTGTCCAGTATGCCCGGACTCGGCGGCACATCAATCGGT
>JBGUNJ010000047.1:0-7052 GCA_045117315.1 Lachnospiraceae bacterium
AATGATACCCTTGAGTCTGGCGGACCCTGGAAAAGAACAGACGATAAAGAAGATTGGCGGAAATGCAGAGGTACGGCAGCATCTGGAAAATCTCGGATTTGTGACGGGAGGTCCTGTTGCGATTATTTCCGTCATGAATGGGAATGTGATCGTAAAGGTAAAGGAATCAAGGATCGCAATCAGTGAAGAACTTGCCAGAAAGATTATGGTTTGAGAAATCAGGCAATACTTTAGGAGGTGTCCATATGAAAACACTCAGAGATGTAAAGATCGGGGAGACAGCAAAGGTCAAAAAGCTGCACGGCGAAGGCGCGGTCAAACGCCGGATCATGGATATGGGAATTACCAAAGGGGTTGAGGTGTATGTCCGCAAAGTGGCTCCGCTGGGAGATCCCGTCGAATTGACGGTCCGCAATTATGAGTTATCTCTTCGCAAGGAAGACGCGGCAATGGTGGAAGTAGAATAAAAAGAGGACTATTAAAGCGGAATAATAAAAGTAGTGAAATATCCGAAGAGGAATAAAAAGAAAGGAAGCAGCAGAGATGGCAGTAAGAATTGCTCTTGCCGGAAATCCGAACAGCGGTAAGACAACATTGTTCAATGCACTGACGGGCTCCAATCAGTTTGTCGGAAACTGGCCCGGCGTCACTGTGGAAAAAAAGGAAGGAAAGCTGAAGAAACACGACGGAGTGGTCATCACGGACCTTCCCGGTATTTATTCGCTGTCCCCTTATACACTGGAAGAAGTCGTCGCCCGCAATTATCTGATCGAGGAGAGGCCGGATGCAATCCTGAATATCATCGACGGCACTAATCTGGAGAGGAACCTTTACCTGACAACACAGTTGGTAGAGCTTGGCATTCCGGTGGTTCTGGCAGTGAATATGTGTGATCTTGTCGAGAAGAACGGCGATGAGATCAATACGGAGAGCCTCTCGCAGCAGCTGGGATGCCGCGTGGTACGGATCTCCGCACTGAAGGGAACCGGCGTCATGGAGGCGGCGGAGTGCGCAATTGAAGCTGCGCAGAAGGACAAAACCATTCCGCAGCACACATTCTCCGGACCCGTCGAGCATGCGATCGCGCATATCGAGGAAGCCATTGTACACGACCTTCCGGAAGAACAGCAGCGCTGGTATGCGATCAAGGTTTTTGAGAGAGACGAAAAAGTCCTGGAGCATCTCAATGTTTCTCAGGATACGCTCGCGCATGTCGAAAAAGATATTGAGGCAGCCGAGACGGAACTCGATGACGATGCCGAGAGCATCATCACCAATGAGCGTTACAATTATATCGCGGAGCTCATTAAATCCTGTTATAAAAAGAACAGAGTCGGCGAACTGACGACTTCTGACAAAATCGACCGGATCGTCACCAACCGCTGGCTGGGCCTTCCGATTTTCGGGGCGATTATGTTTTTTGTCTACTGGATCGCCATGGTCGGTGTCGGTGCGTCCGCCACAGACTGGGCAAACGACGGACTGTTCGGAGACGGCTGGCATCTTTTCGGTAACGGGACAGCAGCCTATGAGGCGGATGCAAAGGAATACGGCGATGCCTTCCATGTTGTCGACGCTTTTGTCGGCGTTGACAACTTTACTGACCAGGAGGGCAATGTCGATATGGATGGCGTCAGAGCCGCGGTCAGCAGTGTCGCGCCAGGCACGACAGCAGACTATACCCTGGAGGACGAGGAGACACTTGCCACGGAAGATGTCACCTATACGACAGAGGATCTCGCGGGCGCGATTGAGACCTTCGCAAAATACCAGGGCGCTGAACCGGATCCCGCCGACTACGGCACATGGGTTCCCGGCATCCCTGTCATCATCGAGGGTGTCCTCGACAAAGCCGGAGTTTCCGGTGTTCTCAAGGGTCTGATTCTGGACGGCATTGTGGCCGGTGTCGGCGCGGTGCTCGGATTTGTCCCCCAGATGCTGGTCCTCTTCTTCATGCTGGCCTTCCTGGAGGCGTGCGGATATATGGCACGAATCGCTTTCGTTCTGGACCGTATTTTCAGGAAATTCGGTCTGTCCGGTAAATCCTTCATCCCCATGCTGGTCGGCACGGGCTGCGGCATTCCCGGCGTTATGGCTTCCAGAACGATCGAGAACGAGCGTGATCGCCGCATGACGATCATGACTACGACCTTTATCCCCTGTGGAGCCAAGGTTCCCTTTATCGCCATGATCGCGGGTGCGATCTTCAACGGTTCCGCATGGGTCGCGACCTCCGCATACTTCATCGGTATGGCCGCCATCATCATCTCCGGCGTCATGCTCAAGAAGACAGCTATGTTTGCGGGCGATCCCGCTCCTTTCGTCATGGAGCTTCCCGCTTACCATATGCCCACACTGATCAATGTGCTCCGCTCTATGTGGGAGCGCGGCTGGTCCTTCATCAAGAAAGCGGGAACCATCATCCTGCTCTCCACGATCGTGGTCTGGTTTTTGAGCTACTTTGGTTTCGTCGACGGCGCATTCCGGATGCTGGAGGAAGACCAGCTCAACATGTCCATCCTGGCGGGGATCGGCAATGCTGTATCCTGGATCTTTACTCCCCTGGGCTGGGGCAACTGGCAGGCGACCGTCGCCTCTGTGACCGGTCTTGTGGCAAAGGAAAACATTGTCGGCACCATGGGCATTCTGTACCGCGGAGGAGAAGGAACGGTTTATCAGACATTGGCAACGGCGTTCACACCTGTGACCGCATATTCCTTCCTGGTATTCAACCTGCTCTGCGCCCCCTGCTTTGCGGCGATCGGCGCGATCAGGCGTGAGATGAACAATATGAAGTGGACATGGTTCGCAATCGGATATCAGTGCGCGTTTGCCTATGTGATCGCGCTGATGATCAACCAGTTCGGCGGACTGTTCACAGGAAATGTCAATGTTCTTGGTCTTGTTGCGGCATTTGCCTGCCTGGCAGGGATCATCTACATGCTTTTCTTCAAAAAATATACAGAGGCAGTCAAGCTTACCACCCTTGTCAAGGTCAACTGACCCGGGGTCACGGCTTTGCGGGAAGGCCGGCAGCTGACTGACCGGAGGAGTTGATGTTTTATGATGACATGGCTGAGCATGAATCTGGGAAATATCGTGGTTCTGCTGATCCTGTCCGCAGTTGTATTTGCCGCTGCCAGAACGATTATATCAGACAGAAAGCAGGGTAAATCCAGCTGTGGAAGCCACTGCGGCAGCTGCCCCATGAGCGGATCATGCCATAACAAAAAAGTACAGAGGCAGAAGCAACAGTAGAAAGAGGAATCGGAGTGTACAAGATCATTCTCAAAATAGACGGAATGTCCTGTGGAATGTGTGAGGCACATATCAATGACACGATCAGAAACAGGTTTTCCGTCAAAAAAATAAAATCCTCCTATAAAAAGGGTACGGCTGAGATTCTGTCAGAGGAAAAACTCTCAGAGGAGGAGCTCCGCAGAGAAATTGACCCGACCGGGTATAAACTGGTGGGCTACAGTGCGGAGACGGCAGAAAAGAAACATCTTTTCTGGTAAACAATAACTGATTTCAGGACTTTCATGCCGCTCTTGCGGGCGGCATGATTGGAAAGAATAAAGAAGCTCCCCGATGACAGGTATCCTCTTTCCTGGAGAAACAGGAAGGAGAGGGACCCGTCATCGGGGAGCTGTTCTTTTTTCACGTCCATTGCCGCCCATTGTTAAGCATTATTCCGCCTTGCGGCTGACATTGGTCGGCGGGAGAGGCAGAGGGCGTTAACAGGACCAGTGCATTGTATTTTGGCATTGCGGCGTACGCTGCCCTGCCCTGCTTTATTTCAGGCGTACCCATACAGCCGGACGAAGGCCGTATATGTAATCGATATCGACGGCAGCTCCACCTTCGAAGACTTCTCCGTCTTCCTCCACGAACTGGGCGCTGTAGGCCTCATTTCCCGGGCTCCTGAGCCACCATCTGGTATAACCCTCTTCGCCTTCCCGGAGATATTGCCGGCTCGCCGGATCCGCCCCTGCAACATAGATTCCCTCCTGCACAGCCTGGCGGGTCGCCTCCGCTCTGCCCGTCAGCCATCTTTCCGCTTCGTCATGAAAATATACGCTGTACTCCAGCGCATTCAGGAGAAAGGCGCGGTCCTCTGTGTCGGGGCCGCCGTCAATATTGAGCAGGTCGTTTCCCGGGTTTTCATTGATAGTGGTCCTGATCAGAGATTGCTCCTCCTCATCAAAGGCTTCCCGGCAGAAGGGGCCGTTCAGATATGTCCGGACCGCACTCGCCTCCCAGGTGATATCCTGCACCGGTGCATGGAAGGCTCTGCAGGAAATGCAATAGCGGGAAAGCAGCAGGATGTCTGTTCCGCCCTCTCCGGTTTCTTCTTTGTGAAGCACGCACCATTCGAGGGGCTCGGGACCATTGTCCGGATTTCCGTCCTGCTCATATCGGCCGAAGGTTACGAGATCCCACCTGTCGGCCTTCATCAGAGCAGCGGCTGTATCTTCTTCCTGCCCTGCCCGGCTCTTTTTTTTCGGATATAATAAGGCGGCGGCAAGAATGACTGCCGCCGCAGTGATGGCCAGGAAAATTACTTTTTTCTTCAAAACTGATTTACCGCCCTTTCCAAACATGCCACTCGCAAGGGTGGCACCCGAGGAGAAATTGCGGAGGCAATTTCTCCGATGGGATTGGAGGAGGTTTGTGCCGTCTTGCGGCACAAACCTCTGAGATAAAAAAATAATGCATCGGCATTATTTTTTTATCTTTCCGAACATGCCGCTCGCAAGAGTGGCAACACATGCTCCGCATGTGTACGAGGAGAAATACGCGAAGGAGTTTTCTCCGATGGGAACAGTTTTCACACTGTTACAGGTGACAATACACCTTTGTCCATGCGGAAGACCTGGTCCGCGTAATCCGCCGCATCCCGCTCATGGGTGACGAGCAGAACAGCCCTTCCCTCATCGGCACACTTGCGGAGAAGAGACAATACTGACCTGGTGTTTTCATCGTCCAGATCCGCCGTGGGTTCATCCGCCAGAATGATCCCGGGATCCATGATCAGAGCGCGGGCAATGGCCAGCCGCCGGAGTTCTCCTCCGGAGAGTTCGTCAGGACCGGCATCCTTCAAATGCGCGATTCCCACCTGTTCCAGCAGAGAAAGTGCGCGGGCAGTCAGGTCATTTTCTCCGGATGTTTTTTTGCCCTCTTTTTTCTCTTTGTGAACGCCGGCTGGCTCCTGTGGATACAGCATGGCCGGCAGCAGAACATTTTCCAGCACTGTCAGTGCCCGCAGGCCGGTCTGGCCCTGGGGAATCATCCCGATCCTGTGGTTGCGGATCATGGAGAGATCTTTGTCCGACATGGCGTAAAGGTCCTCTCCGTCCAACTCGATCTTCCCTGTCGTCGGTGCCAGAATGCCTGCCATCATATTGAGGATCGTGCTCTTGCCGCTGCCGGAGCGCCCCTCGATTTCTACGAGCTTTCCGGATGAAAGAAGGAGATCCGTTTCCTGTACGGCAGTGAAAATATTGGTTCCTTTTCCCTGCCTTCTATATTGGCGGGAGATTTTTGTCGCTTTAAGTTCCATTTTTGATACTCCGTTTTCGTTCCCGGCTCCGCTCTGCCGCCGGGGCGTCAGCAGCATGATCAGCAGCACGATCAAAAAAACACAACGCGAGGGGAATCCGGGAGGGATTTCTGCAGATTGTCTATACGCCTTCGCGAAGTGTAAATGCGGCATCCTGCCTGCTCACACGGTAGGCGGAGAATGCAGCTGTCAGGGAACCCGCCAGAATGGAGACAAGGAGTGACCCCGCAGCAAACAAGACGATGGTACCGGCTCCGGGCATCAGGTAGGGGAGCCGGAGCTTTGAGCTGATCAGGGAGCTGAAAGGAAGGATCGCAAGAGCCGCTGCGGTAACCCCGCAGACAGACCCGATGGCACTGATGGCGACGGATTCTGTCAGCAAAAGACGTGAGAGCATGTTTCTGGATGCGCCGATCACGCGCAGCACTGCAAATTCCTTAGCCCTCTCGTGGGATATCATGGCAAATGTGATCGCCAGCACGACGATCGCCAGGATCCAGATCATGATGATCAGGATCCGGATGATTCCGGAGACGCTGGAGAGACCGTCAGCGATCCCGCTGAACATATTCGCGGCCTGGCCTGCCTGGACATGCTTGACATGGATGTTGATATCGCCTGCCACCTGTTCCGGCGTATAGCCGTCCGCAACCTTGATCATGACAGCGGAGACTGCCGTGGCGGGATCCACATCATCGAATGCTTTGAAGCCCAGTTTCTGTGCATTCCTGATGATCAGTTCGATGGTGTCCATCGTGCAGTAAACGGCTGTGTCGAGGCCTGTGCCGGTTTTTTCCATCTGTGCAACCGCCTTGCAGCGGGTGTTAAAAAACTGAACCTCCCGGTCCGTAGGCAGATTCAGGTCCGCGCCGACGATCACATCTCCTGTTTCCAGCTTATTTTCATAGGACTCCCTGATCCAGGGCTGCACTGTGAAATCGAGTTCCGGATCAAAGCCGATAATCTGAACCGATACAGAGCAGCAGCTGGCGCTCGCCGATGTCAGGAAAAACTGGGGCGCAGCCACTTCGATTCCCTCCCGGTCAAGGACCTTCTGATAATCCTTCGTGCTCATGCTGAACATGCCCGGAATCCCCTGCAGAAGAATGGATTCAAACTGACCGTGTGTCCTCGCCTCATAAGGAACAACGACAACATCCGCCCCCAGGCGGTCCTCATAGCTCCTGAGACCGTTCCGGAGACTGGCGACGATTAATGATCCCGCAAGTACCGAAAAGGCAAGAAAGGCTGCGAGCAGGATCATTGCCGCCGTCCGTACCGGGCGGCGGCGCATATTTTTAGCGGCAAGTGTACTGGCAAATTTCATATTAACTCCACTATATGAAAATTATGAGGGAGACAGGGGACACAGAACCGTCCCCTGTCTCCTTTCCCAAGGAACAGGAGACACAGAACCGTCCCCTTCCTACTATGTCAAGCCCCAGAGCCTTGATCTATAAGGCTTTCAGGCACCTGACACACTATCTGT
>JBGUNJ010000048.1:0-3589 GCA_045117315.1 Lachnospiraceae bacterium
TTACGATGATCTTGCTGCTCTTTGTTGTGTGCATCCCTGCCTGCGGCGCTGATTTTCGCACCGGCTGCCATGTGCAGGTGGTAAACTGCCGAGAGTACATCACACTTCGCGAAAGTCCGTCAACGAGCGCAGATGAACTCACAAAAATCCCCCTGCATTTTTACGCCGCCTATCTGAGCGATGCCGAAAACGGATTTGCCCGTGTCAGTTTCCAGGGGACTGAGGGATATGTTTTGAAAGACTACCTGAAAGTCGTCGGCGATTTTTCCGGCAAGGCCGTCACGCTGACATCCGATGAGCGATACACGATCAACTTGTTCCTCAGCAATTTTACCGAGCAGCTTTTCGCCGGAAGATCCGGATTTTTCGACGTTGACGCGGCGACAGATGCTGAAATGATTCAGTTCGCGGTGAATTATATTTGCAGCAATAAAAAAGAATGGATCGACGAGGCGGAAAATGAAGACGCGGTCATGACAGCCCCGTGGAATGGCAGCAGAGCGCGTGTCTCTGATACCCA
This sequence comes from Lachnospiraceae bacterium, assembly GCA_045117315.1. Taxonomy (GTDB): domain Bacteria; phylum Bacillota; class Clostridia; order Lachnospirales; family Lachnospiraceae; genus CAG-791. The sequence continues at coordinate 521 of JBGUNJ010000048.1, forward strand.
TGTACAAGATGTGACAGAGAGATATTTCGGAAAAACACCGGCAGATTTATGGGATTCCATTTACGATCACAGAGACGGTTATTATTACTGGGATTACACAAACGATCTGTTCTCTCCCTTTGGCTTCGCCTGCCTCTATGATGTCCAGAAATTTGATGAAGAGTTTTACAGTGTCTGGTTCAAATCCATCGGAAACGGAGTCCGCTGGTCAAATGACAACTGCTATATGACGCTCGAGCAGGCAGAGGATTCATTTGACGAACGGACAATTAACGGAAATGGTTATGCGCTGATCCGCACTGACGGTTCCGGCAATCTGGAAGACAAAAGCAGCTGGATTCTCCAGCGTTATGTATGGAATCATAAGTAAACAGGCGGTTTGTCGAATGAGCGCCCCGGTCTCCCGGAGCGCTTCGCATTCTCCAACGTTATGTGCAAAAAAAAGGCGGCGGCCTATTTACGCCGCCGCTGCCACCTGTTCTTTCTGCTCTTCCTCTGCTTCCTGTCCTTCCTTACCGGCCTCAATCAGCGCCTCAAAGAAAGACATCGCAGTTTCATAATCCAGGAACTCTCCCGCATTTGCTTCCTGATTCAGAACCTTTCCGACAGCGACCTCCGGATGAAACTGAAGTCCCATGCAGAAAGTCCGGTCCTGACGTTCGACCCCCTCGATCACCGGCAGGCCGTCCGTGATCGCTTCCGCCACAACCGTCAACCTGGTGCCGCTCACATCCCCGACAGCCTGGTGGTGCCAGGACGGACAGCCGTCGAGCGTCTTCTGTCCGACGATCTCATAAAGGAGCGAATCCTCCGCCAGGATATTCACGGAATGCGGCACCAGATCCTTCTTCTCCGGATCCCGGTGTTCGTCGTGATACTCGACTCCCTGCTCCTCAAACCAGACCGGCAGGTCTTCTATGATCTTCGCGCCGGAGATGACGGAGAGCATCTGCATTCCCCTGCAGATTGCAAGCATGGGAATATCATGGTCGATGCAGTACGACATCAGCAGATAATCAGAGACGTCCCGTTCCGCACTGTAGTCCGCTTCTTCTTCAATCCCGTTCCAGGGCTGTTCCTCATAACGCAATGTCGGGCTGATATCCTTTCCTCCCGGAAAGATAATGCAGTCGATTCCCTCCATCATCTCCTCCGCATTGGAATTCAGCCAGGAATTGAGTAACAGGGACGGTTCGAGACCACTGAAAAAGTAGGGTCTCAAAATTGAGGTTCTTGAATTATCATAAAAATTTCGAAGATCTCCCTTGAAGAGATCACTTCTGTACCGAATCTACGGGATAATGGTCGGGCACTTGCCAATCATTATCCCATTTTTTATCCTAATAATACGACCATTCGTTTCAAGTTGACCGCAATCGCCGTAAACATTGCCTGCAACAGCACGCTTAATTGACCGTACCCAATGGCGCGGTCTAATCCATGAAAGCGTTTCATTTCTGAATTTTTTGGTTCGATCTTCGCTCTTACTTTATATCTCTCCAAAAAATCTTCACTTTGTGTAAACTGACTGTGTTCATACAGCTCTGCATTCGATGTTCCTACACTGAGCTTTCTGGCAATCAGTTTCGATTTCCCCATACATTCCTGCCTGTACGGGCAGCTGCGGCAGCACTCTCGCTCGAATCGGTAATCAATCTGGTTCTTACTTTTCTTTTTCTTTCCGGTGCCACTCTCATTTCCATTGATGCACGTCCAGGTATCGCTGTCTTTATTGTATGTGAATCGTTCTTCATTAATCCGATATGATGCATGATTGATCGGTATATATGCTTTTATCCCCAGCTCCTTTGCCTCTTTTATGATATCCGGTCTGCAATAAGCTTTATCTCCATATACTGCACTGGGCCTTATTCCTGCCTTTTTTGTTTTTTCCAGCAGATCCTTGTATTGATCGCCATCCCTGTAATTGCCTGGCTTCACTGTCAGAGCTGTGATGATCCCTTCCTCTGTCATGATATATTCATCTTTATAACCGAAAAAACTGGTCGTATGGTCTTTTCTTCCGACGCGGGCATCTTTATCCTGCAGCGAGCGGATCCCTTTTTGCTCAATAAACAGATCGCTTTCTAATACTTCTTTCGCCTCTTTCACACTCTCAAGTTCCGGATCAGACTGGGCGATCACATCCTCCAGCGCTTTCTTCATGTCTTTTTTGGCTTCATGATGATCTTCGTATTCCTGCCATTTTGGGAGACCGGCTGCCTTACTCCGGACATCTTCTTCGGCTTCTTTTCCGGTAAGGCCCTCCTTTTCTGCAGACTCCCGGAATATATTTTTAGCCATATGAGCCATAAGCCTTTCAGGAACTTTTCTATTGGTGTTTGCATGAATATGCGTACTGTCTATGACAATGCCGGATTCTTTTTTTATAATCCCCTTTTCGAGCATCTGTCTGACGATCTCTGTCATGATATCATCCATTGTGTTTTCATCCAGACGCATCTTTCTGAACTTACACAGAGTTGAAGTGTGGGGCAGGTCTTCCATTGGGGAGATATGGCAGAAAAACTCAAAGGCCCGGTTTACTGCAATCTCATCGATAACTGCTTCATCACTGAGATTATACATTCTCTGCAGAATGCCTATCCTTATCATGATCTCCGGCTTCCAGGCCGGACGGCCGAAAGTCTTATTGTACTTCTCGGCAAGCAGTTCATTTGTAAAAGACAGGGAAATTTCGTTATCTATCTTTATAAGGATATGATTTTGGGGAATTCTGTGGTATGCTACTTGCTGAAAGAGATCAAGTTGTTCATAGCTTGTATTTCTTAACATAAGCGGGATCCTCCGGTTTGTATAGTGTGGTAACTTTATTATACCAAAGGATCCCGCTTTTTGTATGCTTTCTATTTATTCCGATATTCTAACGACTTTTTCAGTGGTCTCGGACGGTTCTTGCTGCTCATAAATGAGCAGCAAGAACCGTCATACTTGGTCAGCGCAGGCGGGGATGAGACTCATAAATGAGTAACTAGAACCGTCCGAGACCACTGAAAAAGTAGGGTCTCAAAATTGAGGTTCTTGAATTATCATAAAAATTTCGAAGAT
>JBGUNJ010000049.1:0-8668 GCA_045117315.1 Lachnospiraceae bacterium
GAATGGGGCGAACGCCGTTCCACTCGGGTTTTTGCGCTGAAAATCGCGCAAAAACGCCTCGAATTCGAGGGGGTCTGTACTGTAACGTTTTTTACTCTTCAATACTATCAAATCCGAAATGTCTGGATTCTTTAAGTCTGTAGTAGATGAATTTAGTCTTTGCCACTTCCCTGCCGGTATCGTCGGAAATCGTGCCTTCAACCCAGGTCAGGGTTTTCCCTGTCTTGATCACATTAGCTGTGCAGACGATTTCTTTCCCCCGTACTGCTCTCAGATAATCCATGTCTCCCTGCACCGTAGGTCCCCCGTGTCCTGTGGAAGCAGCGGCAATGCCGCAGATGGTATCCGCAAGCGCAAAAAAGACGCCGCCGTGCACAGTATTGATCGGATTCATATGCCTTTTTTCCAGAAGAACTCTTCCTTTGCAATATCCGCTGTCCACTTCCAGAATCTCCATTCCGACATCCTTGGAAAATCCGACTTCCTCACACAGATATTTTGCCGCCTTTTTCTGTTCCTCAAGGCTGAGCCCGTTCCTGACCCCGTTTTTTTCTGCCATATTTGTCTCCAGTCTCTTTTGCTTGCAGCCATGACCTCCGTTCACAGACTTACAGGTAAGGAGCTGCGCGTGCTGCCGCGTCTGCGATAACCTCAGCGTGCTGCACACATTCGCACCCCGCCCCGCTGCAGACGCGTCCCGCCCGGTTTGGTCCGGCATATTTATTTTATATGATTAAGAACAATTGTTACAGTACAGCTCACAGCTCCCCTCGGATCCGAGGCGTTTTTGCGCGATTTTCAGCGCAGAAACCCGAGTGGAACGGCGTTCGCCCCATTCGGGAAGCGAATTCTGCATGGGCGAACGCAAGTTACAGTCACGTCCTCGATAGGGCGTGACTAGTAACGAATAATTAAGTGTAACATGATAGGAAAATAATCTCAATACAGCGGAGCGGAAGTGGTTTTGCCCGATTATGCCGTTTTTTTGCCACATTTTGCTTCTTTTGCCGGTTTTTGCCACGTTTTTCTGTTTTTGCGTTTTTTTGCCGGAATGATTTATTGTGTGCCTTTTCTTCCGATTCTGATACAATAGAGGTGATCAGATCAGTTTTCCGCTTCGGGACTTTCGGACTCTCAGGCTTCTTGCGGACGCTTCGGGAGCGTGGATGAATCCAAAGTCGTGACCCGGGGCTTTTCACAGACTTGTAAAGGGAGGTTCAATATATGTTTTTTTACATGCCCGCAAAAGTATACAGCGAGAACAACTGTGTCCGCGCGCACGCCAAAGAGCTTGCATCCTTCGGGAAAAAAGCACTGATCGTGACGGGCAGGAGCAGTGCCTTCAAAAACGGCTCCGCGGCGGATGTCGAAGCCGCGCTCTCTGAGTACGGCGTAGAGTGGGCTTTCTTTAATGAGATAGAAGAAAATCCTTCTGTAGAGACCGTCATGAAAGGACGCGATAAAGGTCTGGCGGAGGGCGTGGATTTCGTCATCGGCATCGGCGGCGGCTCTCCCATGGACGCAGCCAAGGCCATTGCCCTGATGATCCGCTGCAAGGACGCCGGTGCCGACTATCTCTATGACAAAAATGCTGTCACCGACGCGCTGCCCGTTGTCTGTATTCCGACCACTTGCGGCACCGGTTCGGAAGTGACCGCTGTCTCCGTGCTGACCAGGCACTCTCTCAGGGCAAAGGGCTCCATTCCCCACAAGATTTTCCCTGTCCTCTCTCTTCTGGACGGAAAATATCTCATGAAGGCTCCCCGCAGGGTCATCACCGACACCTCGATCGACGCCCTCTCTCACATGTATGAGAGTTATCTGAACACCAAGTCGACCGACTTCAGCCGCATGTGCGTGGATGCGGGTCTCAAAGCATGGAGCCGTTCCCGCAAGGTCATCCTTTCAGGCGCTCCCCTGACTCTTGACAACTGCAATGACATGCTCAACGCTTCCATGTACGCAGGTATGGCAATCGCCCACACGGGAACCACCCTGCCCCACGGTCTGAGCTATCCCCTGACTTATGAGACGGGCATGCCTCACGGAAAAGCCTGCGGCTATTTCCTGTCCGGATACCTGAGGGAAGCGGATCCCGAAGCAGCCTCCTATCTTCTCAAAGGGGCCGGCTTCACTGATGTCGACTCGCTGGAAGCCTATTTCACAGCGACCTGCGGCAGAGACGAGGTTCCCGAAGATGTCCTCAGACAATCCGTTCTGAACACTCTCGCCAGTCCCGCCAAACTCGCTCAGTGTCCCTTCCCGGTGGACGAAGCTGTCCTCAACCGAATCGCAGGGCTCTGATTCCGGCAGTCGTCCGGCAGGCAGTCTTTAATCCCGGCAGTCGTCCGGCGGCAGGTTCTGATTCCGGCAGTCTCTGATCCCGGCAGTCGTCCGGCGGGCAGGTTCTGATTCCGGCAGTCTCTGATCCCGACAGTCGTCCGGCGGGCAGGTTCTGATCCCGCCTCTATCAGATATCTTGAGGCCGGTGTCCGCCGCAAGGTGAAAAATACATTTCTCTGCTGTGTCATAAAAAAGTGCAGGTATCGGAGCTCTCCGCTCTCTGATACCTGCACTTTTTTGACAGACATCCTTGTGGCCATGATTTCGCGTTCACAGACATGTATGATTAAAGCCATGCGCTGCTCCGCTCTTGCGGGCTCTGGCAAACCAGGCAGTGGTTTCTCATCGCCCCAGGCATTCGCACGCCGCCCCGCTGCTACAGCCCGGGCGGCTTTAATTTCTGTCCGGGACGCAGTTCTTTTAATCAGGCACAATTTCCTCAGGGTCTACGTAGTCCCCTTCCTGCCGATCCTCCCGCTCTGCTGACGGGTCATCTATAGTCATGACAGATGTTTCCGGCGTTCCTTCCGCGGATACGGGGGTATCCTCTTTCATTTCCAGGTACAGCTCCTTTTCCGCTTCATCCCTTTCGGAAAGATCCATATCACCTACATCTTCAGAAAATTCCATACTCTCTGCACCGGCCGAGGGCATTTCCGCCTTTGCCGCGGAATATGCGGCGCTTGCGGCACTGGCGGCCAGAGCAGCATCCCGCGCACTTCCCAGTACGATCGCCATGATCAGGGCCAGCATGCCTTCCGCGGCAAATCCCAGAATGTACCACAAAGGCTTAGCGGAGGCGATCCCATACCCGATCATACCTGCACAGGCTCCATGGACCAGGACAGGAAGCAGATAGCTCAGACTCAGCATGAATCCCGCTCTGCCGGAATGGTTTTTCTGATCGGCCCCCTTTGCAATGCCATAAAGAGCGCCCATGAATCCGGAAAAACCGAAATGAGCAAAAATAAACAGCAGAGCATACACGAAAGAAACGACCGCTCCCGCTGCCAGGAAATCGGGCATGCCCGAACGCAGGACTTCCATATCAGCAGGAATCACCTTGTAAGAAGCCTGCCACGCAATGTACATCACTGCCGAGAACCCCGTTCCGACGGCGGCGGAAGCCGCGACCCCGTCCGCGACAGTCTCCATGGTCATCTGCGTCCAGGTGGATTTCCTGAGCACAAAATGTTTCCACGCCTCTTCGATGACTGCGGCCACCAGAACATAGCGCAGGATTGAGGAAATCAAATGAAAACTATGCTCCCGGGCATTTGAGAAGAAAACACGCAGCAGGACCGTCAAAGCGATCATCGCGCCGGCCTCCATGAGAAAAGAGGGAACGGCCGCCGCAACCCCCAGGAAGAACAATTTCAGAAATGTTCCCGCCGATCCCCTGCCGAAAGATCCGGAACGCAGAATGATAAATAAAACGGGAAGAACCGGCAGATAAGCTGCTATCAGCAAAACAGTTAAATTCATTTTCCCATTCACACCGCCGCAAAGGCGGTTTTCCTCCTTCCTGCTTCCGGGCAGTCCTTTCACTCTCCGGAAAATCCCCGCTTCGTGAGCAAACAGTTTTTCCCCCTCTCCGGAAGCCCCATCTTCGTAAAGCAACTATTCGGAAGCATCTTCCCCGGACTGCTCCGGTCCGTAAAGCATGTCCATCGCAAAACGCTCAGATTTGAATCCATCCGGCCTCTCGGCCGCTCTCTCTCCGAGAATGACAGGCTTTACAATTCTTTTGACCGGGTAGAGCGCGGGTTTCCCCTCTTTGTCAGACCAGCAGACCAGGTGGTAATCTCTGCCGTCCCAGGCCAGGTCGAAGGGGGTACAGATGAAGTTTTCCCCTTCGTTCACAAGCTTCCTTCGTTTTCCCTCTCCGGGTTCGCTCAGCTGAAAGCTGATTTTTCTGCCCTGATTGATCGCGTCATTTATGGTATTGACCATGTCGCAGACCAGGGCATCACCGCTCTCCTGAGGCACTACACAGACCAGATGGCGCTCCACCGTCTCCGCCTGGTACTTGCTGCAGAATTGTTTCAGCTTTCCCAGGATCACGGATTTCTGCTTTCTGCCTATAAAGCGGGAGGAGGCGACAGCATCTCCGATCACACGGAGCTCGTCCAGAGTAAATTCACGGTCCCTGAAATAATAGTAGTTGCCGGAACTCACGACCGTCTCGATATCATAGCCCTCTTCCGCAAGCGTGTCGATATCATTCCTCACCGTCTGCCTGCTGTAAACCGTCTCGTCGTCCTTGAGGGTTTCCATGATCTCCGCCTTGGTCGTGTAGTGCTTGTCATCCGTGTTCATGTACAGATAACGGTATAATCTCAACAGTCTGCTTTTGTTGCTGACCATAATCCACCTCCCGGCAGCAGGGCGGGATCATCCGCCGCCGCATCATTTTTCAGTCCCTTGGCTGTGAATCACAAACCTTTGATCAAAGCCATGTGCTGCTTTGCGCATCCCGCGCACTGACAGGCTGCATAGTGTTCCGTTCATACAGTCGTTTGTCCCCGGCAACTTATTATCTCTTAATAAAAAAGATACGTCAATAAACAGCCGCCACGGTGCAGTCGCGGTGTCCCGGTGTGGCAGACAGCTGCTGTGAGAGGGACCTTGCAGAGGCCGGAACAGACATCACATTTATTCTACTTTCCCAACACATTCTCTTCACATTTTACATCTATGATTTAACCAGATTAAAACAAGAAGCCGATCATCCCTCCTTCAAAGTGCTTCTTGTATTGATCGGCAGAAAGCTCCTGCACAAGCGGGGTTTTCATTTTCATACTCCCCTTTAAACCCTTCGAGACGACTATAGGCAGGTGTCGTCGCGAAGGGAATTTTTTTGCTCTTTCATCCCGGGCAGAAACCCGGCTGAAGACTGCAGATTATGAACGCGGAAGAGCCGTGACATGGAAATCACGGTTCTTCTGAGTGCAGGAGCAGATGGCCCGCCGCTTTAATCAACCATGGACAGAGAGATCCTCTTCTTTTTCTGATCGACTGCCAGAACTGTCACTTCCACTACGTCTCCGACACTGACCACCTCCAGAGGGTGTTTGATAAAACGGCTGCTCATCCTGGAAATATGGACCAGGCCGTCCTGGTGGACACCGATGTCAACGAACGCGCCAAAGTCCACTATATTGCGGACCGTGCCCTTGAGTTTCATACCGGGTTCGAGATCCTCCATAGAGAGAACATCGCTTCGGAGCACGGGAGCCGGCATGTCCTGTCTGGGATCTCGGCCGGGCTTTTCAAGTTCGGCGAGGATGTCTTTCAATGTGATCTCACCGATTTCCAGCCTCTGCGCCGCCGCCTTTGTGTCCGGAACCATGGATTTCATTTTCCGCAGGGCAGTCTCCTCCATGGGCACCTGCAGAAGCTGTGCCAGTGTCTGCACGGCAGAGTAGCTTTCGGGGTGGACCGCAGTGTTGTCCAGAGGGTTTCTGCCGCCCCGGATCCTCAAGAAGCCCGCGCACTGTTCATAAGCCCTGGGACCCAGTCCCTTTACTTTGAGCAGCTGGCTGCGCTCCGCGAAGCTCCCGTTTTCCTCCCTCCATGCAACGATGTTTTTGGCGATGGAAGCGGTGATTCCCGAGATGTGGGACAAGAGGGGGGCAGAGGCCGTATTCAGGTTGACACCTACGGAATTGACGCATTTTTCAACGACACCCGCCAGGGCGCCGTCCAGTTTTTTCTGGTTCATGTCGTGCTGATACTGACCGACGCCGATGGCCTTGGGGTCGATCTTGACCAGCTCCGCGAGCGGGTCCTGAAGCCTGCGGGCGATCGAGGCCGCGCTGCGCTGTCCCACGTCGAACTGAGGGAACTCCTCTGTCGCCAGCTTGCTGGCACTGTAGACCGAGGCGCCCGCCTCATTGACAATGACATACTGCATGGGTTTTCCGGTCTTTTTGAAAAAGTCCGTGATGATCTGTTCCGACTCCCGCGAAGCGGTCCCGTTTCCGACGGAGAAGAGGGAGATGCCATATCTGGCGATCAGCTTCTGCAGGACGTTTTCCGCCTCTCTCACTTTGTTCTGCGGAGCCGTGGGATAGATGACCGCCGTGTCCAGCACCTTGCCGGTCGGGTCGACTACTGCCAGCTTGCAGCCGGTCCTGAAAGCGGGATCCCAGCCCAGGACGACCCTGCCGGCTATGGGCTGCTGCATCAGGAGCTGCTCCAGATTCTGTTTGAAGACCAGGATCGCTCCGTCCTCGGCCTTCTCAGTCAGTTCGTTCCTGATCTCGCGCTCGATCGCGGGAGCGATCAGGCGGTCATAGCTGTCCGCGCAGACCTCTTCCAGGATCGGAGCGGTGAATGGATTGACCGCTCCCTTTTTCTTTTTGATCACCTGCCGCTGCAGATACTGCAGGATCTTCTCCGAAGGGGCATCCACTCTGACTGCCAGATAGCCCTCCTTCTCGCCCCGGTTCACGGCCAGTACCCGATGGCCGGGCATTCCGGACACCTTCTCTTCATACTCAAAATACATCTCGTAGACGCCGCTGCGGTCTTCAGCGGCTTTCTTTGCTTTTGAGGAATTATCTTTAGAAGAATCCCCTTTTGAGGAATTCATGGCTCCTGCACCCGTTTCCGTTCCGTCCACACCTGCGGTCTCTTTTTTGGAGGCGCTTTTCTTCGAAGTCTCTTTTTTCGAAGTGACAATATAGCCGTCCTTTGACGTGCGCTCCCTGATCCATGTCCTGTAATCGGCATTGTCGGAGATCATCTCGGCTATGATATCCTGCGCCCCCTGCAGGGCTTCCTCAGCGCTCCCGACTTCTTTCTCCGCGGAGACGTATTTTGCCGCCTCTTCGGGCGCGGGGTGGTCAGCCGCCGGAGACAGCAGCCAGTCCGCCAGCCCCTCCAGGCCTTTCTCTCTGGCGATCCCTGCCCTGGTTCTGCGTTTGGGACGGAAGGGGCGGTAGAGATCCTCGACTGCGACCTGTGTCTGCGCGGCTTCGATCTGATCCCTGAGGGCGGGAGTCAGTTTTCCCTGCGCCTCTATGCTCTCGATCACCTTCTGCTTTTTTTCCTCAAGATTTCTCAGATAGGTAAGGCGCTCATCCAGGGTGCGAAGCTGCTCATCATCCAGAGTTCCTGTCGCCTCCTTGCGGTAGCGGGCTATAAAGGGAATGGTATTTCCTTCGTCAATGAGGGCGATCGCGGCTTCTGTCTGCCAGACCTGGACTTTCAGTTCCTGCGCGATCAGCCTTGCTATGTTTTTCTGAATCTGTTCATTTTCACTCATAAAATCAGTTACAACCTCCTGACAGCCGGCCTGTTTTATACCGTCATTGTAAATACGTTAATGCCAAGCGTAAGCTGGTATTCTGTCTCTTTCACAATTCCCATGAAAAGACGGATACTCATACTCTTTGGCGAATCATCCTTTGGATCAATAAAATCCGCGCGTTCCTGCGGGTTATAAGGTATACAGTCGTCCTTAAGGCTCATGAAAATATCCTCACCCTTATGCAGGGCAAGGCTGAGGAGCAGTCCGAATGACGCAGCAGCCAGGGCGATCGTAATATTGAGCGAAAATACCCCTCTCGTTCTTTTGAGGTCGCCCGCACCCATGTACCTGGCGCACAGCACCTGCGAGCCCACCACCAGAACGTTTCCGACAGCCACCCAGACCAGTTGGAAGGGCGTGTAAAGTCCGATGATACTCATGGCCTTCGGGCCAAGAAAATTGCTGCCGACCAGGCCGTCAACTATATTGTTGATTCTGGTAAGCATAACCAGGAAAATCTGTGCCGGAAGAACACGGAAAAACAGGTTGGATAATAACCGTCCGTCTGACTTTGGATTTGTGCTGCTCATAGTTTCTCCTCTTTCATTAATGCTTCATTTTAACAAAATTTAAATTGTATAAAGCAAAACCGGAAACCTGAATCGTTTGGAGAAAATCGAAGAGGTACAAGAGAAAAAGCAGGATGGAGATTTCCTTTCACTGCCCCTTCATCTGTATCTATTTCGATTTTCCGAATGAACAAAGTTGATCCGGGAGGCCAAAATGTATGAGCTATGGAGTCTGACTGCCTCTGTCCAAAGTGTAACACGGGATCACTGAAAAGATAATACTCTTTTAGCTGAGCAGTGGAGACTATTTTCGCTGAACAGCGGAGAATTCTTTACTCCGACAGCGGAGAATTCTTTACCCCGACAGCGGAGAATTCTTTTCGCTGAGCAGCGCGGAGATTGCGCGATGAAGATTCAAGACTCGCTCGCGAGTCTTGCGCGCCGGATGCGGGTTGACATGTCTTGTTTTTCAAAGACATGTCAACATCTTCCGAACCGC